>JBJKQT010000173.1:0-31668 GCA_046705065.1 Desulfocapsaceae bacterium | reverse complement strand
CATCTCATACCAGCCGGCTGCCGGCAGGACGATGTCCGAATACAGGGCACTGGTGGACATGCGAAGCTCAAGGGTGACCAGCAGATCCAGTTTGCCTTCGGGAGCCGGATCGCGCCACGTGATCTCCTCCGGCCTGTGCTGACTCTGGGCGTTCTGCACAGCATTTTCAGCCCCCAGCAGATGCTTGAGAAAATACTCATGCCCTTTGCTGCTGGCCCCCAAAAGATTGGCCCGCCAGAGAAAGAGCATCCGCGGAAAGTTCTCCGGGGCATCCGGATCTTCGGCGGCAAAGCTTAGAGAACCGTTTTTCAGCTGTTCGACGGCATAGGCGACAATATCGTTGTTCGTCGTCGCACCCTTTTCCTCCGCCTCCCTGCAGAGAGTAATCGGATTGCGGTTGAACTGCGGGTAGGACGGCAGCCAGCCCAGCCGGACGGCTACCGCGTTGTAGTCGGCCATATGCCGCGGTCTGTCGGAGCCGGCCAAGGGCCAGAGAAGAGAATCAGCACTGCAGTCATCATAGCGCCACTGATCTGTGGCGAAATAGTAGAAGGAGGTGCCGTTCTGCTGTCTCGGAGGCCGTATCCAGTCCAGGCCGAAAGCCAGCTGGGCCCAGGCCGCCTGGGGTCGCACCTTTTCCTGGCCTACATAGTGGGCCCAGCCGCCGCCGTTGATCCCCTGGCAGCCGCAAAGGGTGGTCAGGTTGATGATGGCCCGGTAGATCATGTCGCTGTGATACCAGTGGTTGCTGCCAGCACCTAAAAATATCATGGACTTGCCGCGGGTCTTGTCGGCGTTCTCGGCAAACTCCCGGGCCACCCGGATCGCATCCTGCCTTGGAACACCTGTAATGGATTCCTGCCAGGCGGGCGTGAACGGTTTGGGATCATCGTAATCGGCAGGATAGTCAACAGAAGGATCCTGATTCCGCCCTTCGTCCTCAGTCCTTGCAATCCCCAGGTGGGCGCACATCAGATCGAAGACGGTCGTGACAAGCACCCTGCCGGCAGGAGTCGCGATCGTCTTTACCGGAACTCTGCCGTTTTTGCTGCCCGGCCCATGATCGTCGAAAAACGGCAGGCAGACCGTCCGCCACTCATCTGCGTCGTCAGCATAACTCATCTGCGGATCCACAGGGGAATCCTTTTCTGAATCCAGCAAGTGCAGATTCCATTTGCCGCCGGCCTCATCCCAGCGAAAGCCGATGCTGCCGTTGGGGATGACCCAGGTGGCGCTTGCGTGATCGAAAACGACGGTTTTCCATTTGCCATTGGTCGCCCCTGTTCCCAGGTCCGCTGCGTTCAGAAAACGTCCGGACACCAGAGTATCCTCTTTCTGATCAAGGACGACGGCAAAGGGCAGATCTGTGAACTGCTTGGTGTACTCGGTAAAATAGGTGGTGGGATGTTCGAGAAAGAACTCCTTGACAATCACATGGGTCATGGCCATGGCCAATGCCGCATCGGTCCCGGCACGGGCAGGCAGCCAGGCGTCGGCGAATTTGACATACTCGGCATAATCGGGAGCAACCGCAGCCACCCGGGCGCCGCGGTACCTGGCCTCGGTGAAGAAGTGGGCGTCTGGGGTCCGCGTCATGGGCAGATTGGTCCCCCAGACAATCATATAGGTCGACTCAAACCAATCGGCACTCTCCGGAACGTCGGTCTGTTCCCCCCAGATCTGCGGGGATGCCGGCGGCAGATCGCAATACCAGTCATAGAAGCTGATCAGGGAGCCGCCGATCAGCGAGAGAAAGCGGGCACCGGAGGCATAGGCGACCATGGACATGGCAGGTATGGGAGTGAAGCCGAAGATCCGATCCGGCCCGTACTGTTGAATGGTATGCACAAGCGAGGCGGCGATTATCGTTGCCGCCTCATCCCAGGACAGGCGGACCAGGCCTCCCTTGCCTCTTTTCTGCTGGAATTGCCTGCATTTTTCAGGATTGGCAATGATTTTCTTCCAGGCCGTGACCGGCTCTCCATGCTTGGCCAGGGCCTCGCGCCAAAGCTGTAGAAGAGAGGAACGGATGAGCGGATACTTGAGGCGTACCGGACTGTAGGTATACCAGGAAAAGGTTGCCCCCCGGGGGCAGCCACGCGGTTCGTGGTTGGGGAATCCCTCCCCGCAGTTTGGATAATCCGTCCGCTGGGTCTCCCAGACAATGATTCCGTCTTTGACATAGACGTCCCACGAGCAGGAGCCGGTGCAATTGACCCCATGGGTGGATCGCACCTTTTTATCGTATTGCCAGCGATCGCGATAAAAATGTTCCCATTCCCGTTGACCGCAGCGGTCTTCCGCCCAGCCGCCTGAAAGGCGCTCTTCCCGGCAGCCGTCCGGGGTGGTACGAGAGTGAAAAAAGCGGAGTCGTTTCATGAAATCTTTGCCGGACATCGTTACCTCCCAAAAGAAGGCAAAACGTTGCGGCACGGAACCGAAAGTGCATCGCCCACCGTTCCAACATCAGGTCCGTGTCAAGTTTCGCGGTTGATGATCGTTTGTCAGACTGCTTGATTCGAGTTTAACCCTATCATGCCGGTGGATAATGTAATTGACTTAGGTCAATTCCCGGGAACATTATTGCATAATGCCAAAATAATAATGAGCTGGACTAGGTGGTGTAATCGATATCGTTAACCAATTTTACCCATCTGATTACGGCATTACAAGGGATCGAACGGGATGCCATGCATCCAGATATTAACAGTAAGAATAAAAGGATGCTGTTATCTGAATATCTTCAGTGAGATATATCTAAAATTGCGAGTGAGTATTTCGGATTGTTTTTTGATAAGAAAAGTCCATTTCAGAACCATTGAAAGCAAACTGAATGTCAGGCAAATATTTAAGGGACCTGTGGTTGTAATTATAACAACAATGTTGTGAATATGGCAACATTGACAAGTTGTACATTTGTAGACACATCACGTATCATAATGGAATACAAAGAATTTAAGATTGGCACGCTTGTTGCTTAAGAGACCAACAAAGGAAAGTAAAGACGAACGGATCAAGTAATGATCAGGAGACGATGCTATGAAAATTATAAAAAAGGAGTAACACCATGGCATTTACTATTAAAAACAATATCAATTGGGTAGGGAAAATCGATTGGGAACTCAGAAGATTTCACGGCGACGAGTACTCGACACATAGAGGTTCAAGTTATAATTCCTATCTGCTTAAAGAGGGAAAAGTTGCACTCATCGATACGGTCTGGACCCCTTTTGCCAAAGAATTTTTGGAGAACCTCGCCAAAGAGGTGGACCTGAAAAAGATCGACTATGTTATTGCCAACCATGCAGAAAATGACCACAGCGGAGCTCTACCCCTGTTGATGAAACAGATTCCCGATGTGCCGGTCTATTGTACGAAAAACGGGGTGAAGTCGTTAAAAGGGTTGTACCATCAGGATTGGAACTTTAAGGTGGTCAAGACCGGAGACAAACTCTCCCTTGGTTCCAAGGAACTCATTTTCATTGAGGCTCCCATGCTCCACTGGCCGGACAGTATGTTTACCTATCTTACAGAAGACAATATCCTCTTCAGCAACGATGCCTTCGGACAGCACTACGCCTCGGAGTTCATGTTCAATGATAGGGTTGATCAGGCTGAATTGTTTGCAGAATGCATCAAATATTATGCAAATATCCTTACGCCGTTCAGTCCCATGGTCATCAAAAAGATCAAGGAGGTTCTGGGTTTCAATCTGCCTGTGGACATGATCTGTACCAGCCACGGCATCATCTGGCGGAATAATCCAACCCAGATTGTCGAGAAATATCTCCAATGGGCAGAGAACTATCAGGAAAACCAGATTACACTTCTCTACGACACCATGTGGGAGAGTACCCGGGTCATGGCAGAGCAGATTGCGGCTGGAATCCGAGATGCGGATAGAGAAGTAACCGTAAAACTGTTCAACTTGGCGAAAAGCGATAAAAATGACGTTATCACGGAAGTCTTCAAATCCAAGGCGATTCTCCTTGGATCACCGACCGTCAACAGCGGAGTACTGGTATCGGTAGCTGCAATACTTGAAGAAATAAAGGGTTTGAAATTCAAGTTAAAAAAGGCAGGGGCATTCGGAAGTTACGGATGGAGCGGAGAGGCAATCAAGGTCATGTCGGCAAGGCTTTCGGAGGCAGGTTTCGATGTTGTCGATGAAGGACTTCGTCTTACCTGGTCTCCCGACGAGGAAAGTAGAAAATTGTGCAACGAATACGGCAGAAACTTTGCAGGGAAGCTATGAATCTATCGTATTTTGGAGATACTGATGACACTGCCTGTGATGCGTAATTACTCTACTTCCCTGTCTTAAAAAACCCTGAGGCCGCCGTATCAGGTTGCCCCAGGGTTCTGGAGGAGATCAATCCTCTATTTTTCCTGTTTTAAGACGTTGGTTATAAATCGCCTTTAGCTTAAAAAGATCCTGCTGCAGTTCGAAGACCCCATGCCAATGTGCGTAGTCCGGACCCGCCATGGCGGCTCCCTGACGCATTCTTCTGCCCTCATGATGCCAGAGATGGTAAAGAATTCTCTGGAACTCATCATCCCAGAGGATGGGCTTCAGGAGGTGTTTTGCTTCCAGCTCATTTTTCATGGCCAGGGCCGGCTTCCAATACCCTTCATTGTAAAGTTCGATATGGGTATCGGCCTGGGCGAAGAAGTTTTTGGTATGGAGCGGGCTGTGACAGTTGCTGCAAACGGCTTCCATCTTCTTCCTGCCCTCGTCACCGTTGCCGGTCAATGGACTTAGCGGATCGGCACTATTGCGTATTTTTGATTCGGGAGACCAGAGATTCCATTTAAGTCTCTCCGAAATATTATGCGTCGGCGTAAGATTGCCGATACCGCTCATATGACAGACGGCACAGGTCGGTGTTCGATAGTCGCCAGGCTCCCATGCTCCCGGCGCACTATTGAAGTTCCAAGTGCTGCCTTCGGCATTGTAAATCTGGCCGTGTTTGCTGTTGTTGTATATTTCAATATCAGGATGATCCGGACCGAGATGGCAGGAGGCGCAGGCGACGGGTTTTCTTGCTTCAGCGATGCTGAATTTATGCCGGGTGTGGCAAACGATGCAATTGCCCACTGATCCGTCCGGCCAGATGGTCCCGATACCGGAAGCGGGCCAGCCTTCTTTAACGGGTCTCTTGTCGGCATCGAGTTCGATTTTTGAGCCATGGCACTGCATGCATCCCGTCATTTCCGCGGAATGTTTGAATTTATCAATCCCCTGACCTTCAAATTTTTCGATGAGGGCAGTCATGGGTTTGAAATTTCTACCATCCGGGCCGGTGTACTGCAGGCGAGCACGGTAATGACCGCTTTTATCGAATTGTTCAACCTCTTCCGAGTGGCAGCGGCCACAGACTTTCGGAGTTACCAGAACGGTTACATAGGTATCGGTGCCCTTTACTCCAGGACAGTTCTGAGCTGCCATGGGTGAATCCTTTTCCACTTTGTGGCAGTCGATGCAGGAGACGCCGACATGACCATGGCGGCTTTCTCTCCAGTCGTTGACAATGCCGGGCTGGTGGCCCGCATGGCATTCCACGCATTTTGCCGCCTCGTCAGTCATGCCGCGGTTGATTTTTATTGTCTTAACCGTACTATCAAGGGCAAACGCCGAGGTGGCGAGCCCAACAGTAAGCACTGCTGCTAGGAATAACCGTATCATTTCTCCTCCCATAAACGATGTTGACGGTTGTAACAAATTACATTCCCCGGGATAATTCAGCCCTGGGGAAACTTCTCATGCTCCGTTTTGTTTGGCAATCGCTTCCCGAATATTTTTATGTCCCACATTCTCATGGCATTTTACACACGAGGTAACCTTGCCCATCAGGAATTCCTTGTGAGCCGGAAAGGCCTTGGGGATCTTGTATTGCATCGATTTGAGATCATGACATTGGAGGCACCCTGAAGAATATGTGAATTCCTCTTTGTGCTTCAAATTACCCATCCAGTCGAAAGATTTTGCCCAGAAAATTTCACCAAGCACATCCTTGGTACCGGTGTACGCCTTCGCTGCCACATAGTGCAAGGTATTGTCATGGGGGAGATGACAGTCCACACATCTTGCCGAAAAGCCAAGGGAATTTTTTCCGCCATGAACATCTTCCAAATAGGCTTGCGTGACGGTTTTCATGCTATGGCATGAAGAACAGAAATCCTTACCGGATGTGCGCTGAATCATTTCAGCCGCCACAAGAGAAAGGGCTAGGCCAAGGACGATCCCGCAGAAAAGGACAAAGCAAAACTTCTTCATGAGGCTCCCCGAAGCAAGGTGATAGTAATGTGCCATGCGGCCAAGAAAAATTATTTATTTTTACCTTTAATTGAAAGAGAAGGTCAAGCCAAAAACAAAAGAATGGATAGAGCGAATCGAGATGACATTAATATTCCATGGCACATGATTGACGAAATATACGTTATTATATATTGTGAATGGGCCTAGTAATTCAACACAATGAAGACCCATGAGCGGGAAGAATGATGAAACAGATACTGGCAATAAACGGATCGTATCGTCAGAAGGGCATTACTGATCAGTATATGGAGGCTTTTGTTCAGGCTACTGAGACTGCCGGAGCAAAAGTTGAGATTATCGCTTTGCGTGATTATCCTTTAGAGTTTTGTCTCAATTGCCGTGCCTGCACTCAGAAGCCGGGGGGAGAGCCAGGGGAATGTGTAATACAGGATGGAATGGCGAGATTGATTGAGAAAATAGAGCTGGCCGACGGCTATATACTTGCCTCCCCAACTAATTTTTATTCAGCAACAGCTACATTCAAACGCTTTATGGAACGCCTGGTAGCATATGCCTATTGGCCCTGGGGGATGAATGCCCCCCAACTCCGAAAAGCCGATGCTGTAAAAAAGAAGGCGATCATTGTTTCCTCATGCGCAGCACCGGGGATTGTTGGACGGTTCTTTTTCGGGACCCATAAACAGCTAAAAGTAACGGCAAAAACAATTGGAGCCGATGTCGTTGGATCTCTTTTTGTCGGCCTCGTCAGTAAAGAGTGTCAGCAGGTACTGCCGAACCGATTAGAGAAGAAAATTTCGAAATTGGTAATAAGGCTGATACATTCATGAGCCTCAAGCACATATCCACGGATCAGTCACGAATTCTCCTCTACTTTCGGATGTCCTTGTATTCATAAGTAAAGGGCCGTCCGGCAAATGTCATCCAAAAGTAATTGATTGCATAGCGCAATCCCATTGTAACCATCCCCTCAACCTGAAGCCGACGTCCAGAAGCGTATATCGGCAAGGCAAATGTCCAGCGAACGTTTCCGACACGAGTAAGGCGCCGGGCAATATCAGTATCCTCGCCATAAAACGATATTGTCCAATCATATCCCCCGACCGCGTGCCAAGCTGTACGCCGAATGACAAAATTGCCTCCTTGAACCATTGATCCTACATGGAGGACGTGGCGATTGATAAGATAGATCAAGAATCCCGTATAATAGAACAATCTCACGAATGATCTTCTCAGCCAGGGAAGATCATAATAAATAAACGGTCCGCTCAGAGCAACGAGCTTCCGGTCGTTCTGAAACGCATTCAATACCGTTGCAATCCAGCCTTGAGGCAAAATCGTATCAGCATCGATATTTGCCACAAGTTCCGCTGACGATGCCATGAATCCAGTATGCCGCGCCTTGACGAGCCCTTTGACAGGTTCATCAATAACTAAAACACCCGGAAACGAGGATGCGATTTCTCCGGTTCTGTCGGTCGATACATTATTAACAACAATGATCTCCGATTCGCATTTCGATCTTGCTATTTCTTGTAAAATCGATTCGAGACATCGGCCGATAAGGGCCTCTTCGTTATGTGCGGGAATAACAAAAGCGATTCGCATAAAGTAGCCTTGTTGTTATGATTTAAATAAGGGCTTTTGCAGCAACCTTGTTCTCAGCTGTATCCACAGGTGGGAGAAGAAGGTGATAAATTTTCTCAAACTTTGCCGCAATATTGTCCTCATCGAATTTGGTGGTACTCGACAATGCCCTTCCGGACATGCGTTCGCGCAGGTCCGGCTCTCGCAATAACTTGAGAACATGTGCCGTCATGGCATGAAGGTCGTTGTGATCGGCCAAAAAACCGTTCCAGCCGTCTACCACATATTCGGAAATCCCGCCTTCCCTGACGGCCACAACAGGCAGGCCGCAGGCCATGGCTTGAATTGTGGTCATGGATTGTGTCTCAGACAGGCTGGTTATCAATAGGATATCGCAGGCATTGATTGCTTCGACCAAAGAGGGGCCACGCAGGACCCCCATCATATGAACACAGGAGGTGAGCTTGCGAGAGTGTATCCCCCTTTCAAAAGCGGCACGATGGGGACCGTCACCGATTACAGCGAGATCCGCATCGATACTTTCCCTTGCCATGTTGAACACATCGAGAGCAACGTCGAGATTCTTTTCGATTGCAATGCGTCCGAAAACCAAGATTGTCAGAGGCCCTAGACCGAACCGGTCTTTTAATTGCGCCTTTCGAGACAAGGGTTTGAAGAGGGATGAAGGAATCTGGTTGGAAATGACTTCGGCAGGACGGGAAAAGCCGTAAGCCGAAAGTTCGGATAACATGCTGCGGCTGGGCGCCGTTACATAGTCGCAACGGTTGTAGTACAATGCAGCTGCTTTGCGGACCAAGGAGCGGAAAGGTCTGTAATCGAGGCCTGCATAGTGAAGATACTCGGCGGGGAATGTATGATCGGTGCCAACTAAGGGAATTCCGAACCGTTTGGCAGCACACATTGCAGCCAGTCCAAGAAATGAAGACGTATGCACATGGATGATATCGGGTGCAAATTGTTTGATATCACGATGGATGCCATGGGGATAAACTAAAGCGAGACCGCCGCCTGATCCCGGAACCATCCAGGCAGGTTGCCGGCAAACTGATGAGTCCGGTTCGGCCCCTGACACATCAGGGGCATAAATTCGAACGTCATGCCCACGCCTTGCCAGGGATTGAACAAGAAGGGAAATTGAATCGGAGATACCGGAAAGCTGCGGAAGATAGGTGTCGGTTGCTATGGCAATCCGCATGGTGCATGTCATCTCAGCATCGTCTCTCTGAAAACACTATGCTGCGCCTGCACAGCCAATTGCCGACACCGATGAGAAGGACACCTACGGCCGCTTTGGTTGCCCTTCCCGTTCGCAACGTTTCGGCCGGCCGGCGGAACATACGGCCGCGCCATGCACAGTATCCAACTAAGTAGCAGCCGAAATCCGGAATGATATCACCAAGAAGAAGCAGTGCAAAAATTACTTCAACATCAAAGAGCCCGCGGGCAACAAGGGCACCTGCGATTATGGCAACCATCGGTCCCTCAATACACGCCAAAGGGGCTATAATCCAATACTTATAAGCACATATAAGGAGCCATATTTGAGAAGGTTCACTCATGGCCGTAGGCGAGGAACTCGCGATTGAAAAAGGACAGAATCGTTTGGAAAGCTTTCTATCGCGATGTGGAAACAGGAAATCATTTTATGTTCCCTCTCGCGACCGGTAATTTCACTATTTATTATATGGCAGATTATCGTTTCTTTATTCGGCAAAGATTCAGCTCCTGTTAAGAGACGGTTATATTGTATCAATAAGTTGCCTGCTTATGCGGAAGTGCATTAAAGCCGGCGAAGAGAGGAACAAAAACTTACTGGACGATAACGATATCCTAATACGTTTGTGTTACATGATTGGCATGATAAGCCCATTGCCAAAAACTTCGAACCTGACGCCGCCTGAACTGATGAGAAATGCGGCCTATAAATGACTACAAAAGGAGGACAACGATTATGAAAATAGGATATCAAAATTGCCCTCTCTGCGGTAAACCGGAGACAGCTTTTTATTTGGTCGATTCAGCGAATCGCAAGTTCTTTAGGTGTGAATATTGCAATGAATTTCAAATCAGTATTGACACAGAAAAACATTTAAAAGACATATCCCAAAAGTCCAAAAAGACCCTATCCGATCAATCGCATAAACATTCTCCTCAAAAAATGTTGTTTGTCGATCTCTGTTTCGTGGGACAACTGAAAGGACTCTTGGCGAAGTTTTATGATCGATCGTTATTGCCCCAGACTTGAAGGTGTACTCTGGTTGGATTCGGGATGTTTTCGATTGCCCAATGCGGCTCCAGGGAAAGTAGACATCCCCAGGATGGGAACACGATCCGGATCCTTTATAAAAAAGTGATAAAATTCGCACAGGAAAAGCACTAACCGGGAGCGGTCAACAGTTGAATCGCAGCCATGCTATGATCTGATCAGAGATTACCTGCTTCCAAACCGCATTCACCCCAACGATTTGCCCTGGATAGGGGAAGGACCCTTCCACTGAACAAGGGCAGCCGAGACAAGAGAGGTATCGAAGGTTTCTCCCGTCTGCTGAAACGCCGCCGGAAGCTCGGTCCAGGGCAATCGGGGGTTGTGGTGATGAACGCGGTGATAGTTGAAATGGAGATAAAAGAGGCTCATCGGTTTTGAAAGCCGAATATTCAACGCATACCGCACATCGTCGGGATTCGTGTCGAAATGTGGGATATTATTTGCAAAAGAGATTAAAAATCCGCGGGCAACCAGAAGAAGAGGAACAATATACCAGGAGGATTGATAACAAAAGATACTGGACGTCAGCAGGCAGCAAACTGCTAATGCTTCAATTCTAGTTTTACGTAGTACTTCCTTTCGGATTAGCTGAGCATGCGCTGCATCATGTATTTTCTTTGTGGCCTCATCATCACCTGAGAGAAGCCGGTCAATCATGGCAGGAAGGTATTTCTTCGGGGATAAAAAAAATAAAAAACTTATCATTTCTGCAAGGTAGAGGCCAAGACACAATTCCCAGTAATAGCTGATTGTCGCAGCCGGACGGCTTGTTGTTTCCGGACTATAAAGGTCGGGTCTATCGATTGGTGCGCCATTGAAACGGTGATGCATGAGGTGGCCGAATCTAACTACAAAATATGGTGCTCCAAAAAACACGGAAAGCAAACGTCCCGCGCTCTCATTGATGTCGGCATCAGAGTGGAGGTTGCTGTGGAATGACTCATGCAACAGATACCAAAGAGGATTACTCAACAGTATACAGGGGACAAGGGTCGCCAGCCATACGGAGCTCGTGGGGAGAAGCAGAAGCGGCAAGAATAGGAGCTGGTAGAGATTTACCAGGACGGCAATCGCAATTAGCAGCGCGTTCAGGCGCGTTTTAATCAACTCAGGCATGGCTTCAAACTGATGTCGTTAAAATCTCTATTTTCATGTTTTGTTGCACCAGCCGGCAAGCTCCAGCCATGGTGGTCAGGCATTATTATCGGAAGAAGAGTTAAAGGAATACATATTGACGTCTTGGCGCAGCTCCCATCCTTTTTTTGTCCAAAACTCGTTGGCCGTTGCATTGGACTTGAAAACGAAAATATGGGTTTTGAAAATTCCTATCCTGCCGAGGGCGGCAATGCAAGAGCTGAACAAAGCCTCACCTACTCCCTTGTTTCTGAAAAGAGGCTTGACCATGAGATGCTGGAGATAACCGCGCCGTCCATCATGGCCGCATAGTACGCAACCGATGAGTTCTCGATCGTTCATCGCAACAAAACTCAACCCCGGATTTCTTTCCAAGTACGAGGCAATCGCATCCCGCGAGTCCGCCCGTCGTAATGTTACTCCGGGGGTTACACGCAACAATTCAAGAATGTCTTCATAATCATCTAGTGTGAGTTCACGAATCTGTATTGTGCTCTCCATTACTCTTCACCTCAACAGCAGATCCTATCTTTCCGACAAAGCAGCGATGCACGCTTCTCTGATCGTCCAAATCTCTTCAAGTTTGCCGTGACCGTAATAAGATTTTAGAAAATCACGATGGATTGAGATTTTCTCAAGATGTGTCCGTTCCGGTTCAATTGAGCGCTCCAACAGGAACCGGTCGATATGCGTTCCTGCAATTCCCGTAAAATCGAGATGTTCTCCAGCGCGAGTCAAATAACAGTGCGCTTCCGGGATTGAAGGCAGACCAAAACGGTCCAAGACGGACCCCACACCAGGGGTGTTTTCTTCGTTCATCATGTAGATACCCACCATAAGTCGTATCGGCAAATGGTACTCCCTGGCAAGAAGCGCCAAAAGAGCGTGTTTCGAACTGCATGTCCCTTTTCTCTCCGAGAGAACCAGCATGGGCTTATCGGCTCTGCTGATGCGACCATAAGCAAGTCCTTGCACAAAATCACACGCCTCCTTGAATGTATACACACCTATTTCGCGAAAGGACCGGGAGATAGGGCAGTCATCGTTTACTTCGCCATTTTTGCACGTTTTCACTTCCTTAATCATAGCCGGCCCTCCTTAAGATTCACGGCAACCACTTTTCACTGTCTATACATATTTCCATAAAAACCTCTCGATTGCATGAAAACATATCAATATTTTGAAATATTAACATAACCTTAACATCCTTCTAATGTTATCTGAGGTACTATTTGCCGCGCCTTGACGAGCAAAAACCAATGAACAGGTATCCGCTGCGAAAAGGAAGAAAACTGAGCTGGATTTCTACCTGAGATTGATATTATTTGGCAGGCGAATCCTGCCAATAACTCCACAAGATTCAAAAAAAACCACGTCCACAACACCCTATGAGCCCAGCTACTAATGATCGCAAACCGGAAGCGTGTTCTTCTTTTCCACCTCCCTCACTTACGCAGGTTCGCAGTATGAAAAGGCGTTTGTTCGAAGTCCTTTCTTCCATGGAGACCAGCGAGGTCACCAGCCTTTTGGACAAACTCTGGTCATTGGGCTCTTTTCAGATACGAAAGCCTCCGGAGAAAGGACTCGTTATGTACAGGGCTTGCGATCCGTTTGACACACAATTTCATCTTGGCGAAGTTCTCTGTTGCGAGTCAACGGTTGAGCTTGACGGCTATACCGGTTGGGGAATGATCATTGGAGAAGAACCTGAACGATCGCTCTTGCTGGCTTGTGTTGAGGCAGCTCAGTTCAGAGGCAACATCGAGATGTTGAACCTTGTCTCGACATACATGGAGAACGTGAAGCAACGAAGCGAAGATCATCGTGAGATGATGTCTAAATTAACATCATCCACCTCGGTACGGTTCGACTCGATGAAAAAAGAAACCGTGGATTTCGGTTCCTTGGGACAATGAGGCGGGGGAAAGAAATGGACGAACCCATTCTTCAAAATCAAAGAAATTATCGTTGCCTTCTGCACGCAATGAGTCATCCCGGACATCGTGTTCGGCTTGAATTTTCCGGGTCGAAGTCAATACGTACTGCTGCCCTTACCATCGGTCAATGCCTGTTGGACCATGAAGTAAGCATCTGCATACTGGGTTATGGAGATACACATCTCCTTTTAAGCACGTTGATTGCCGCTACCCAGGTGCGAGAAGCCCCCCTCGACCAAGCCGATTTTGTTTTTATTCTCGGTGGAAAGAGTAACGGAGAAGCGCGCCGTGCCAAACGCGGTGAGCCGGACGCCCCCGAAGCAGGCGCCACGCTGATCTACTTTCCCGACCCTCAAATCACAATATCGCACCGTGATCATCCCATCCGCCTGACTGGACCCGGAATCGCAGTACGCGAGGGAATCCTTCCAGAGTAGTCGGGCTTCACGTTGGAAGAGTACCAAGAGCTGTTTGGCATTAATGCAGATTACCATTTGGGAGTCGATGTTTTTCTTGTTCATGCAGACGGGGAGGTGTTGGCTATCCCGCGTTCGGTCCGAATTGATATGAGGTAACTATGGGATACGTCGCAGTGAAAGGCGGTGCCGCCGCCATCGAGAACGCAGAAAAATTTTCACTGATCCGCAGATCGGGTGGAAAATCAGCATCGCTGACATCGGAACAGATAAAAGAGCAACTGCATTTTGCCGTGGATCGCGTCATGGGAGAAGGCTCACTCTATGCTCCGGAACTGGCGGCACTAGCCTTCAAACAGGCTGCCGGCGATACCTTCGAGGCTGCCTTTATCCTGCGTTCCTATCGGACCACCCTTCCACGCCTGGGTTATTCCGAACCCATTGCAACCGATACCATGCGGGTTATCCGTCGCATTTCAGCGGCCTTCAAAGACATCCCCGGAGGACAGGTTCTCGGACCGACCCCTGACTATACCTTACGACTGTTGGATTTTGAGCTCCTTGAACAGACGGATGAAGAAATTAAATGCCGAATCAATGACATTCTGCACTCCTTGAACAGCCATCCCCCGGTTCCCGAAACGTTTCCCAAAGTGGTCGACATGTTGAGGGCCGAAGGTCTCCTGGTTCCACGAGATGCGGTTCTGAAAACCGGCGACGAACTTGTGGACATCACCAGACAGGCCTTATCCTTTCCAGCCCCGCGCAGCGCTCAGCTTCAAACCTTGGCGCGAGGCGAAACCGGCGGTTTGCTGGCTCTGGCCTATTCAAATATGCGGGGTTACGGTTCCGTTCATCCGGTCATCGGCGAGTTGCGTGTAGGCTATCTGCCGATTCCTTACCAAAATCCGGTCACCGGAGACATCGAGGAGATAGGTGAGATACAGGTAACCGAAGCGGAGGTCATAGCCCGCATCTCCGATGACGACGGACCCGCCATGTTCAATCTCGGCTACGGTCTCTGCTTCGGCCATAACGAAACCAAAGCCATTGCCATGGCTGTTTTGGATAGGGCCATATCAACCGATACGCCCTCCACGCCGTCCGAAGATCAGGAATTCATCCTCACCCATGTGGACGGCATCGAATCCATGGGATTCTGCAACCATTACAAATTGCCGCATTACGTCACCTTCCAATCGGAACTCGACCGTCTGCGTAAGATTCAAACCGAACAACAGGCTTCCGAAGAGAGTCCGTTATGACCCTTGATACCTCGCCCAAAACAGTTTCCATAAAAGACTGGCGTTCCAGCATCCCCTCTGCCCGAAAAGGCTATTCATATGGTTTCCTCGACGAGGGCGCCAAACGTGAGATCCGCCGCAAGATGCTCAAAGCCGTGGCCATTCCCGGTTGTCAAATCCCTTTCGGCTCAAGGGAAATGCCCATTGCGCGCGGATGGGGAACCGGGGGATTGCAGTTGACGCTGGCGCTTATCGGTCCGGAAGACGTCCTCAAGGTCATCGACCAGGGCTCGGATGAAAGCGTGAATGCCGTTAACATAAAAAAATTCGTGCATAAAGTCACAGGAGTGGAGGTCACCACCGACACGGAAAAGGCCAGCCTGATCCAAACCAGGCATCGTATCCCGGAAGAGGCCTTGCGAGACAACCAGCTTCTCGTTTTTCAGGTTCCGATTCCTGAGCCGTTGCGCCTTGTGGAACCATCGGAACGTAAGACACGCCAAATGCACGCCGAAGCCGACTACAGCAGGATGTGGTTGTATCTCTTTGAGGACATAGTTAAATTCAACGAAATCACGATAGGAGCCCGCTACCCGGTAATGGTGAACGGGCGCCACCTCATGGACCCCAGCCCGATTCCGCGATGGGACATTGCCAAACTGCACCATGGTGAGGCGTTATTTCTCTTTTGTGCCGGGCGGGAAAAACGGATCTATGCCGTTCCACCGCATACCGATGTCGTTCCTCTCTCCTTTGACGATTTCGCCTTCCGAGTCGAATCCTTCCATGGCAGACAATGCGAACGCTGCGGATCGAAGAGCAGCTTTCTCGACGAGGTGGTCGACGATGCCACCGGAAAAAGGACCTACAGCTGCTCAGACACGGCCTTCTGCGACAAAGCCCATCTTCGGACAACGTCGGAAAACGAGATGACACCTTCCGGGAGAAAAGTATGAAACCGATTCTTCAGGTACGGAACCTTACAAAACGTTACGGTCCAGGCTGTCCGGAATGCTTGGATCTGACGGGCGCTCAACAACAAACCAATCAATGCCCCCGCTGTCGTTCCATTCTCGCCTGCCGAGACGTCTCCTTCGACCTGTATCCGAATGAAGTATTGGGAATCGTCGGCGAAAGCGGTTCGGGAAAAAGCACCGTGGTCCGTCTGCTGCACTTCGATTTCGAGCCGACACAGGGTGAATTCTACCTTAACCTTAGCAATTGCAGCCGGACCGAAGGAATGAACGCCCACCAAAATCTTTTCACCCTCAGCGGCTTTCAGCGCAGAAGAGTACGCAACGATCACATGGGCATCGTTTATCAAAACGCCGGGATGGGGTTGCGCATGAAGGTGAGTGCAGGCGGAAATGTTGCCGAGCGGCTGCTGATGGCCGGCTGGCGGCACGTTGGACAAATGAGGGAGAGGGCCTCCGAATTGTTGATCCAGACCGAGGTGCCGGCACGACGCATGAATGAGCCGCCGGCTCATTTTTCAGGAGGAATGCAACAGCGGGTCCAGATTGCAAAAGCTCTTTCCACCCGGCCGGCGCTCTTGCTTCTGGACGAGGTCACCACCGGACTGGATGTTTCCGTTCAGGCACGTGTGCTGGATCTCGTCCGAAGCCTGCAGAAGGAGTTGGGCCTTGCCACCATCGTGGTCTCTCACGATCTCGGAGTCATTCGGCTGCTCACCTCACGTACCATTGTCATGCGCCACGGCTGTATCGTCGAGGCGGGCCTATCGGATCAAATCCTTGAAGATCCACGGCACGCCTATACCCAACTTCTCGTCAACTCGGTCCTGTAACTCATGCTTTCAGTCGACGGTCTCGAAAAACGTTTTGTGTCTCATATTTTGAATGACAAAGAAATCACAGGCTTTCCCTGTATTTCCTTCAAGGTGCGGAAAGGCCAAGCCTTGGGGCTTTCAGGTCCCAGCGGCTATGGGAAGAGTTCGGTCCTCAAGTGCATCTATCGAACATATCAGGCGAGCGCAGGCAACATCAATTACCACTCGGAAACTCTGGGGCCGGTGGACTTAACCACGCTTGCCGAAAACGAGGTTCTGGTGCTCAGACAAAAGGAAATGGGTTATGTCACCCAATTCCTCTCAGTAGTCCCCCGCGTCTCCGCCGTCGATATCGTGGCCGAACCTCTCGTCGAAGCGGGAACTCCAAGGCCGGCTGCACGTGATCACGCCCGTGAACTGTTGCAACGCCTTAAAATCGACCCAATGCTGTTCGATGCCTACCCCAGCACATTCAGCGGTGGTGAAAAACAGAGGGTGAATCTCGCACGAGCCGTGATTCGGCCTCCCCGGCTCTTGCTGCTCGACGAACCTACCGCCTCGTTGGATACCGATGCGCTGGAGATCGTCCTCGATCTTCTTTTGGAGATGAAGACCAAGGGAACCACCATACTTGCCATATTTCACGACCGTTCCATCATGGAACGTCTTATGGATGATATTTACCCTATGCCTGAAAAGGAAAAACGAACATGAAGAAGAACCACCCCAAAAAGGCAATCATCGAAAACATCAGGGCAGTCACACCAAACGAGGTTGTTTCGGACTCCTCTGTGGTGATGGAGGACGGGATCATCCGCGATATTACCCAATCGCCCGTCTCGGGAAACGGTTTCAACCGGATTGACGGGCAGGGTCATCTGCTGGTGCCGGGATTTATCGATATCCACAGCGATGTGATCGAAAATGCCATCCAACCCCGACCCGGAGGCCGTTTCCCCGTTGATGTCGCCCTTCATGAACTTGACAAACAACTTGTGGCATGCGGTGTTACCTCGATTTTTCATTGCCTGTGTTTTCTTGACGGCAAAGAAAATCCTACGTTTCGCAATGCCGAAACAACCAACTCTCTCATCCACCAGATCGACGAGATGAAAGACGAATTCCGCGCCCGCACCTTTGTCCACGCCCGGTATGAAATCACCAACGAGCAGGCTCTTGATTGGATGGAAGGATTGCTGAAAAAGAAATTGATACATTTTTTCTCTCTCATGGATCATACCCCAGGCCAGGGCCAGTTTTCCGAGATTGCCAATTTTCGGACATATATGGCCGAGATGCGCGGACTATCATCTGAAAACGTTGATAAAATCATCGAACACCGCATTGAAGCCAGTCGCCGGATCGATTGGTCCGCTCTTGATCATCTGGCAAAAGCCTGCCGGGAAAACGGCGTGAATATCGCCAGCCATGACGACGACTCCGAGGCCAAGGTTGCGGCCATGCATACATTGGGCGTCAAGCTCTCAGAATTTCCGGTCAATAAGGAGGCGGCCCATTCAGCCAGACGGCATGACATGCTGATCTCCCTCGGCTCTCCCAATATTCTCCGCGGAGCCTCGTTGACAGGCAACCTCTCCGGATGCGCTGCGATAAACGACGGTCTGGGAGACATCCTCTGTTCGGATTATGCCCCGATGTCCCTTCTTCATGCATCCCTTAAGCTCTTCCGCGAGAACATCCTCGATCTGCCGTCGGCTATTCGCCTGATCACCGTCAATGCCGCTGCCGCCACCGGACTTGATTCGCATACCGGATCTGTGCAACCCGGTAAAGCCGCCGATCTGGTGCTGGTGGACGATCGCTGCAAAGTTGCCCAAGTCGTACGCACCTTCGTCTCCGGCCGTGAGGTATTCAACCGGGGAGAATGATGTGTAAAGACAAATTGCCGACAGTGTTCATGAGAAATGCGGGTTAGCTATCTGTGTTTGAAACACCGCCAACCCAAAGGGATGCCGAATCCTTTCCTATCCGTTATCGTTATCACCATTCTCTCCCTCTATTTCCAATGACGCGAAGACGAATCGTTTTTGACAGGGTATCAATGATGGTAATGGCAATGAGAATAAGAACAATGATGGACATGGCCTCATCCCAGGCACACAAACGGATGCGATCCGATAGTTCAAGACCGATACCTCCCGCCCCGACGACACCCAGTATGGTGGCCGATCTGGTATTTGATTCGAAAAAATACAGCATTTGACTCAGAATCACAGGAAAAATCTGGGGAATCATGCCGAATCGGATGGTCTGAAGCCCGTTTGCCCCAGAGGCCCGTACTCCGTCGACCTCTTTTGCGTTCACACTCTCTATTGCTTCAGAGAACAGTTTGGACAACGTACCGGAATCGCTGACGGCAATGGCAAGGATGCCGGTGAAGGGCCCCAAGCCCACCACATTGACGAAAACCAGGGCCCAGATCAGGGCATCGACACCACGGATAATATCGAAGATGCGCCTGAGACTGAAATGGATCACCCGGTTCTTAACGACATTCTTTGCACCGAGAAAACCCAACGGAACAGAGGCAAGAGTTGCCAGCAGCGTTCCTAAAAATGCCATGGCTACGGTTTGCAGCATGGCATAGAGGAATTCCCTGAGATAGCCATGCGATGCGGGCGGGAACATAAATTTAAGCGCATTGTCCAATTTGCCGGCCCCGGCCGCAAGACGATGAAAATTCAAAAAATCCATCTCCCACAGGCAGTATCCGGTAAAGGCAATAAAAGAAAGCCACATGAGCACACTTTTCATCCTTCCGGAAAAGGAGGAGGAAAAGACTTCCGGACAGTCCTGCAAGGCTGCAGCGATATCTTCAAGTGTGAAAGATGGATATACTACCTGTTTCATGGTTTTCTCAGAGCATGAATTCGCCGCCGATGATTCTGTGCCGTAAAGCCTCGCAACTAAGATCAATCAGAACGACGGTGATGATGATTAGCAAAACGATGGCGCTGATATCGGGATAGATGAATTGTCGAATAACGAACATCAATTCCTGGCCTATTCCCCCGGCGCCGACAAAACCTATTACCGAGGCCGCCCTCACGTTGATTTCGAACCGCAACAGGGTGTAGCTGATGAAATTCGGTAAAACTTGGGGGACGACGGCAAAACGGATAATTTGAAACCAGTTCCCACCGGCGGCCTTCACACCCTCAATGGGCATGGTATCGATGTTCTCATTCACCTCGGAAAAAAGCTTTCCCAGAGCACCGATGCTGTGCAAGGCGATGGCCATGACTCCCGGCAATGGTCCAAGCCCGAAGGAAAAGACAAAAATCAAGGCATAGACGAGATCCGGCACACCCCGGGCAAGCTCCATAAGCCTGCGGCAGATAAAGTAGATGGGATAGCATCCCATCAGATTCTCGGAAGCCGGAAAACATATGCAGAACGCCCCCACAGCCCCTATAAGCGTTGCCAGAAAAGCCATCAAAAGGGTATCCCAAAGCAGGAATAGCCATTTTCCCAGCCCCCAGTACCATTCGGCAAAATCGGCACGAAAGGTCTGCAAATGCAGGACAGGCGCTATATCCTGCACATAGCTGAATAAACCCGGCAACCCTTGAAAAAATTGCGGGATACTGACCTCACCGATCTTGCAGGAACCCGCAACGGCAATGATGAGCACAAATGCAAAGAGAACGGTTCGGCGTCTGCGGGAGCCTCTCTGCTCTTCCTCTGCTCTTTCGAAAACGGATATTGCTTCTGATGGCTTTCCTTGATCCTTCATTGGATTCAACATTGATATCGAATCAAATTCAGCTTCTTCGTTCCTTCAGGTTCGCCTGAATCATCTTTATGACGGGTTGGTATTCCTCCACGGTAACGCTTTTAAATCCTTTGGATTCCTTTCCGAAAAGATTTTTGAAAGCCTCCGGGTCCTTCTTGGGCATTTCCAGAATGGCTTGACGGACATCCTCCCTCATCTGTTTCGGGAGCCAGGTTGGCATGGTCCAGGGATCGTTGGGAAGCAACGGAGATTTCCATATTATACGCCACTGCCCTGGTTTGATCATTCCTTTCCCTGCCATGCGGGTCGGATTGTTGTCGGTAGGTGAATTCCACCACGTAGCGGCTGCATCAAATGTGCCGTTCAAAAGAGCGATAATACTGTTCTCATGGCTTCCGGAGAATTCCGTCTTGCCGAAGAACGTGTCGACGTCGATCCCCTGCTCATGCAGGAAAAAACGCGGCGCCTGGTGACCAGAGGTGGAGTTGGGATCGGCAAAAGCAAACCTTTTGCCCTTGAGGTCCTGAACCTTCTGATACGGGCTGTCGGTTTTTACAACGATAATGGAGTGATACCCAAAACTTCCATCACCATTGAGCTTTGCCACCAGGGGATCAACTTTGTGGTTCGTTACAATCCACGCTCTGGAAAACGATGCCGGTCCGAAATACGCCAAATCGACTTTTTTGGCCTTAACACCTTCAATAACTCCGGCATAGTCCGTTGCCAAGCGTTCATCCACCTCGACTCCAAGTTCCCTTGCAAGGTATTCCCGTACCGGCTTCCACCTCGAAACACGATCAGCCTCATTTTCACTGGTAATGATACCCATAATGATTTTAGGATGTTTTTTCCGCCAGTCTTCAGCCTTAGCAGGCGAGAGACTGTGAGCCAGAACCAGAAAGACGGTCAATAATGCGATCAAAGAAAACCTGCTTTTCCCTTTCATTGAATTTCTCCTTCTTCCCATGATTTTGCGTGATTTGACTTCTGTCTTCTTTACTTCTGAAACCATAAAATTCTCATTTCCTTTTTCTCATCCGGTTCAAGACAAGCGGCAATGTAACCTGTTAAACGCGCTGAAGCCGACGATGAGGCTCCGGCGGAATCTCGATCCGGAGATGATCTCCAGGACAGACGATGCCTCCTTTGACGACAACCGCCATAATGCCTGCCTTGCCGATGAGATTTCCATAAATGTCCCTCTCTATAACTGCAGTCATGAGCCCTGGCATGAACCTATCGATTTGAGGGCATGGGTTGCGAAGCCCGGTCACTTCAACCACGGCCGAATCGCCCAAATGCAGATGTGTTCCCAAGGGTAATCGAAGCAGCTCGATTCCGTGTGTCGTTATGTTTTCACCTAGATTTCCTGCAGCGACGGGAAAACCGGCACGGTTCAACCCGGCAAGAAGCTCATCGTGGAGAAGGTGGACCTGACGTAAATTGGGTCCCTTCGGATCTTTTGCCACGCGGGAACGATGCTTTACCGTAACTCCCATGTGGGCATCTCCTTCAACACCGAGGCCCGCCAAAAGGGTTATGCATTCCTGGTTTTGCTTGGAAAACGTATGCGTAGGATTCTTACTCACCGCCGTCACTGTCCCGTCAGCCGTCATATCTTCTCCTCTTGCCCGATTCATATCAGGCCGAGACAACTATTTTTTCCGTAAAACATGGCCGCGCTTCATCGGCGATGAAATCCAACGCCCTTTGCACATCTTCTCTTTCGCCTTCAGACCCGTAAATCCTGGCAATTTCTTTTACAGTCAGGGCATCGGGAGGGCCGTCGAAAACTACTCTGCCGTTTGCCATTCCGAGGATCCGTCGACAGTAGGTTTTGGCTGTGTTCAAATGGTGCAGGTTGCAAATAACTGTGATACCGTCTTCCTCGTTTATGGATCTCAATGCCCCCATAACCTTTGCAGCATTATGAGGATCTAGCGAGGCGATGGGCTCATCCGCCAAAACTATTTCCGGCTCTTGTACCAGAGCCTTGGCAATGGCAACCCGCTGCTGTTGCCCTCCGGAAAGCCTGTCGGCCCGTTGTAAAGCCTGGGAGGCCATGTCAAGACGCTGCAATGCTTTGATGGCGAGAATTTTTTCGGTCTGATTGAAATATTTAAACAATGTGGTAAAAGTACTGCGGTGGGCAAGACGCCCGATGAGAACATTTGTTAAAACGTCCAAGCGATTAATTAGGTTAAATTGCTGAAAAATCATTGCGCATCTCGACCTCCAACGACGCAACTCTTTCCCCCTGATCCCTCCGATGTCGGATCCGCCGAATACTATTTTTCCGTTACTCGGGTCAGCCAAACGGTTCAGCAGTCGCAGCAGGGTTGATTTCCCTGCTCCCGATCTGCCGATAATTCCTATCATTTCCCCGGACGCGATTGTCAGAGAGACAGAATCAACGGCTCTTACCGTTCCATATTCTTTTGTGAGTCCTTCCAAACAGAGCATGATGTAACTCCTTTGAAAAACGGCCCCGCTACTTATCAGGGGTTAGCTTTCCACCCCGGAACCTTTGTTTTATCCCCAGTGTATAGACTGCCATGACAGAAGAGTGGCTTCGAATATCTTTTCAACGACGCCTTCGATCCTAAAAGCCACATATCAGAGGCATGTTAAAATTCCGTATGATTAAGATTTACGTCCTTGGAACAGGGCAATTTTTCAAGATAGCTTTAGACGTGAGGATTTTTAAAACTTATTTGGGCAACTGGTAAGTGCTACTCTGGAAACGTCAGCGCAATGGAGGGCAGCAAGGGAGTGGAACCCGGTTGTGATATGTCGATAACCCGGAAGTATCGATCTCCCTGTAAAAAAATTTCGTTCTCAAAGGAGAATCAAGGGAACGGAAAGCAAGGAATTTCCGACACACCCCCTGGGCCTATGCCGGAAATTATTGATTTTTTCTGATTCATCAGGCTTAAGCGTACTTATATACAACACAGGAGGCAAAGTTTATCGATGGAGGACGCATCGCGGAGGCCCGCCGGGGAACCACATAAGGTCCGAAGGGTTGCGGACAGGACGTCCGCAACTGACAGCAGGCCATGAACGGCCTGTCTGTCGGCCGTGGTGGACAGGCGATGAGGCCGGAGAGCAGCGTCTGGAAGCGATGAACTTTGCCGGATTGTTGCATTCAACTTTACCTAAGTACGCATAATCCGGAAGAACCACAAATAAGAACGGGCGAAATCCTACCTGCCACTTATGTGTAACGGATTGCAAACATCCGCACACGGAACTGCAAACATCGCAATTTCCAAACCACATTAAATGACAATATCGAGGTGCTCAAAACCACATTAGTTGCAAATGAAACCACATTATTTGCCAACAGACTGAAAACATAACTTTCAAACCACATTAACTGCAAATATCGTGGTCCAGCTTATATGCCCGTAACTTCAACAAGATTCCCTTTTCCTCTGGACAGTGCCTATTAAACGTTCAAGAGTATTCGCCAATCTCTCGACTACCTGTATGCCTCTATGGCCTGCGTATTTTTGGGCCATTTTTTTGACATTATGCTTGTAATTGCCATCTGTTAATAGCTCATCAAGGGCACGGGAAAACTGCGCTTGGAATTTGTCTTTTTTTACAACGATGCCGATCTTCAGTCTCTGTATATTTTCACTGAGCATCAGCTGTTCGATATTTGTTGGAATCGTAAGCATGGGTACACCGGCTAACAGCATCGCTGCTGTCGTCCCATGCGATCCATGAGTGATGGCCACATCCATTCCGGGTAAGAGGCCGGCTAAACGGACTCTCAATGCGGAAATCTGCAGGCTCTCATTATGAAATGATTCAATAAGATCCTGGTCAACTCCTGGAATACATGCGATGACACTTACATTCTTTCCACTTTTTTTCAGCGTTTCCAGAATTGATTTGAGTTCAGGCCCCGGGCGCAAATAGAGAAAGATACGTCGTCTGGCTGTATTCTCCGGCCATTTTAAGTTCACACCTTCATCGAGAAGGGGAAGAGGGCCGATGAAGTACCCATTCCCGCGGCCGTGGTAATGATCCAATTCCGGAAAGGTTGCAAGCAAGTCGATATCGCTCTTCATGGCATGTTGTATCTGTGCAAATGGACGACAACCGAATGAAGCGCGAACTGCATTGATATTTTCCAATATCCTGGTCTCTCGTGCCAGAAGCTGTTCTGCCGTCGGCTTAAGCCAAGGTCGGAAACAAGGAAACGGCACAACTTCAGGAGGAAAACCGAAGCCTGAATTCAATTGCAGACAAGGCAATCGAAAGACTCGCGCCGCAAACTGTCCAACGGGCCCATACTCAACTACGAGCGCATCCGGTTTGAACAGTCGGAAGAGATTTCGCCAGGCCAGGACAAGGCCCGTCAAGGTTTTCCTATTTCCGAAACCGGTCTGGTTAAGAATATCAGCGAAGCTTATGGGATCATAACGTTTAATTCGCTGAGCGACGGGTGCCTGGATGAAGAAAAATCCTTCACCGGCCAAGAGTTGCGCTGCGATATCGGTATCCTTGACGGCAAAGCAGATACTATGGCCGCGTTGTACCAATCGTCTCGCCAACGGTAAGAGAACGGAGAGATGCCCAAAGTTTCCACCTAATTCCCAGGCGAATAGAATTCGACTCATCGTTTGTTTCTTGGTACGATTACCCACCGACTTTTGATAAGGCAGGTTTCATTCATAAAAGCTCCTAAACTCGGCTTCTTCCTTTTGTGGCTACGGCTGATATTGCCAAAGAACACCCGTCGCAGTTTGATGGGATTATGCCGGCTCGCAGCCTCCTTCTAAGTTTTTTACGTCTATGCAGAAGTAAGGACAAATCATCTCTGTCTATTCTGCCAAACCCATACTTTTCGCGCTCTTTTACAAAGCTACAACTTATCATGATTCCGTCAGCAGTGATACAGGCTCCTCTTTCCAACCATGGACACGAGGACCAGGTCGTTCCCTTTCCTCCATAAAGGGCATTATAAAAGCCACCACTGCTTATTTCCTGCTTCACGGCATTCTGCAGGGCAGAGTTGGTTTGGATCATCTTCTTCAAGTTATCCCGTTGCTGCTGATCAAGAAGCTGCCCACGCATTTCATCTGAATACGCCCGCACATAATGGGGCATATCCTGGAGCAGTTGCACCATCATTCCACCATCCATCTGTAGATCTGTATACAAACCCACCAATTCAGGAAGTGAGGAAATGGTATCCCGCAAAATAGTCACTGCAAAACCAACCCGGGGGTGTGCTTGGCCGGATTCGTTGCGTTTGCTGATCAATGAGCGGATACTGTTACGGAGGGTTGTTATATCTCCTCCACGAAGCCTCTGATACTGATGAATATCGGACGACTCAATAGAAAACAGAATTTTTTTGACGTTTCCACAGAGTATCTTTGCTATAACTTCAGGTGAAAACAGGCTGCCGTTTGTAATGAATGAGACAGCCAATTGGGGATGAGATGTCTTTAGCCTTTCAAGCATGGGCAGAAACTGCTCGGAGAGCAATGGCTCTCCTTCTCCTTGCAACTCAATATGCTTGATATCAGAAATCTTATTGAGGATGGAGGAAAAAACCTCCATCGACATATCGTGTTGGGGCAGTTTCCTGCCGGTGCAGAAGCCGCACCTGAAATTGCACCGGGTTGTCGGTTCAATCTGCAGAAAAGAGATGGCATTCGGGGAATTCTGCTGCATCGCACCTTTAAGCTTTTTTCATAATGAATGCATTGGGTTAGATCTATTGCAAAAATTAGACAAAACCATATTCTGAAATGATATATAATGAAATAAAAGCCTTATGGCCATGGATCTCGAATTTGCGGTGAATCTTTTTTTAGACTTTACGAGCATTCCTACAAAAAAATATCCTCATTCAGGTTTTTCCACACAGACCGGGGAAGCCCGACGCCTGTTCGATCGTCCATTTCTTTCCTTTGGTCAGGACGGTTCAATTTTGTATGGTCACATTCTTACTCAATATATTTTCTTTTCCCGGTTTTGCCTTTGCGGTCTTGTTCTCTGAGTGTTTTTCAATGGAATAACGAAACGGGTATTCGATCGGTTCATCCTCCTCTTTGGATACTTTCCGGTGAGATTTTCCATCGGACAGATCAGCAAAGTCGCAAAGAGGCGGTTCCGTTTTATTCATGAATTTCCTGGCCCAGAAGGGCCCTACCCAGATAAGATACTGCTCATTGTACTCAGCCTCCGCTCCAACGTCTTGCGGGGGCATCACAATCTTGCCGGTCTTTCGATCCACCGCCATAATTTCCAAAGCTGTTCTGGCCTGAAGGATCTCGTTGTTTGCCAATAGCCAATCCACCCGGGTTCGAACAGTCCCAAAAACGTTGACGGAAACATAGATGTCGATATCTGCCTCAGATGGAGGGACCATATGTACACCTTTTAGAAAAAGATAGGTTTGGAGCAGAGCCGCCAGATACTGCAAATCACTTGAACCAAACAGTGTCTCCGAATTGTGATAATCCCCCAGGCCCTGATATTGAATGCCCGCCTGGATTGATCCTCCGCTTCCTTGCTGTCTGGATGTGGTCAAGCCCGGATATGCCAAAACGGAAGTCGATGTGCTCGAACCGTTCGTGGTCGACGATTCCGTAGTGTTTGTGACTGAATTACTTTTTTCGGATGTTATCGTAGAGGAAGCAGGAGAGGTGGAAGTGGTTCCCGAAGTGGTTGAACCCGAGGAGTTGTTTGTGGTGCTGGAAGAGTCGGTCGTGGTTGTGAAGCCGGGAAACTCCGTATTGCGGGTGATGGTCGGAGGTGCCTGGATATAGTCGCCTTGCACTTGCGAAACCATCGACATACGCCCACCGGTCAAGTTGCCGGCCCCGATATCGCCTATGGCATTGATGAAAAGCTGCACCTTTTTGCCTTTCAGTTTTGAGAGGTCGATCTGTTTGAGGGCTCCATGAGAGGAGGCGGAAACCAACTCCTGCTCTATGGCAAAGCGCTTCCCTCCGCCATGGGCAGGGATACCGGTGTATGCTCCGCAACCGGGAAGCGATAACATGACCCCGAGCAGAATGACGGTTGATGGAAACCTTCGAGGGGAAAATTGCAAGGCATGAAGATACATAGTCGTTTTTATAAAACCCTTTTGATTAACGTACATTGGAGAGTCAAGGCTCGCGCATGCTTTCATCAAGCGCCCTGATGATTGGATAGAGGAAGTAGGAGATGACTGAACGCTTGCCGATTTTGATTTCAGCCCTGACCTTCATTCCGGGCATCAGGCGGAATCCCGACGGCACATCGCGTAAGGTCTTGGAGAGCAAGGTGATCCGCGTCCGGTAAAAGGCGTCTTCACCTTTTTGGTCAGAGCCGGAATCTTTCTCACCCATTTGTTTTGGAATCGAATACGCATCGTCACTTATGACTCGGACCTTTCCGGGAAGAGTCCCATGCCGCTGAAAGGGAAAGGCGTCCAATTTGATGCGAACGGAATCCCCGGCCCGGACCCGGCCGATATCCTTGGCCAGAACATCCACCTCCGCTTCAATTCCACTATTCAGAGGAACCAATGTGACGAACGGATCCGCCGGTTGAATCACGGAACCCACCGAACGATCCGCG
Organism: Desulfocapsaceae bacterium; assembly: GCA_046705065.1. Classification (GTDB taxonomy): domain Bacteria; phylum Desulfobacterota; class Desulfobulbia; order Desulfobulbales; family Desulfocapsaceae; genus CAWGGS01. The sequence continues at coordinate 3,641 of JBJKQT010000173.1, read as the reverse complement.
ATCTTCAGGACAACGCCCTTCTGCGGTGAGCGCAGCAAGACCAGATCGTGCATCCTTTGAGCCTTGTTGGATTCTTCCTGGTCTTTTTCCAACTCGTTGCGCAACTGGACTTCCTGCTCCATCAATTGACCGTTCCGCTCCACCACAAAACGCTGCCAATCGGCCTCGGCTTGTTTGAGCTCATTTTGCGTGACCAATTCATTCGCCTTGAGATTCTCGATTTCACTTGCCGCGATCGTCCTCGCCTTCTGAGCATCGAGCAACTTGAGACGAAACTCGTTGTCCGTCTGCGGCCGCATGGCCATTATTCCTTCGGCATCACGGAGAAGCTTCAACTGCTTCTCCAACCCCTGCCGCTGCGTTGCGTTCTCGATCAGTTTCGATTTCAATGCGGCGATCTTATCCTCCGCCAGCAGCTTATTGCGATCGAGGATCATTTTACGCTGATTAAAGACCTGTTCCTGCAGTTTGCCGTCTTTTCCTTCTTCAGGTCGGGCAGCAAAGGGTTTGCCCTGTAATTCTGCCTCGATTCTTCTGATCTGCACGTTATGCGAGAGAATCTCGTTGGACAATTGGCTGAGGTCGGCACTGGTAAAGGTTGGATCAAGGGTCACCAGGACCTGGTTTTTGTCAACGACGTCTCCAACCTGGACATTGATGGAACGAACCACTGCGGTATTGAGCGACTGAACCACAATGATCGGGCTGGTGGTGATGAGTCTGCCTTGAGCCACGACAAAACGGTCCACTTTAAACACGATCATCCCGACCACTGTCAAAACAATGGAGCCTAAAATCAGATAGAGCACCCAGCGGATTTTTCCGGCCACCGGCCGCTGTTCGATTTCCACCGCATCGGGATGGTATTGCAGGACCTCATGGGGGAGCTTGTCGGCTTTCTTCTTCATCGTCTCTTCGAATCAATTGATCTGCATCTGCTGTTGCCAAAGATTACGATACACATCGCATTCCGTTATGAGCCGGCTATGCGGGCCGAGTCCGATCAGGGACCCGCGTTCAAGAACGATGATATTGTCGGCATCGGTGATCATGGACAGGCGATGGGAAACCACAATCACAGTCCGGCCTTTGGCCATTTCGGTCAGGTTGTTGCGCACGATACGTTCACTTTCCGGGTCAAGCGAACTGGTTGCCTCGTCAAGAATAAGGATCTCCGGTCTGGTCAGAAGCGCCCGGGCAATTGCCAATCTCTGCCGCTGCCCACCCGACAAATTCCTTGCTCCTTCTTCCAGCATGGTGTCGTATCCTTGAGGGAGATTGACGATAAACTCATCGGCCCCTGCCAAGATAGCCGCCTGGATGATCTGCTCCCGGGTTGCGCTTGATTGTCCGGCCCTGATATTTTCCGCAACCGTGGCCCGGAAAAGAAAGCTCTCCTGCAACACCACGCCCGTATTGCGTCGGAGATGGGCGGTATCGAGTTCATTCAGGAAGCAATCGTTGATCCGTATCGTGCCGCTGGAAGGGAAGTAGGCTTTTTGCAACATACGGGTGAGGGTCGTTTTCCCCGAGCCGCTTGGCCCCACGATACCGAGGGTCGTGCCGGCGGGAATGGTCAACGAAATCTCATTTAGTACATTGGGCAGACCCGGCGCATATCGAAAACTGACCCGATCAAACACGATGTCTCCTTTAAGAGAGGGCCTTGCTCCGTGCCGGTCGGCACCCCATTCCTGGCGTGCATTCATAACCATGCCCAGTTTTTCTACGGATAAGGCCGCTTCCTGGTACTGGTTGACCAGGCCCACCAATCTGATCAGCGGCGAAGTCACCCGTCCGGCCAGCATCTGGAAAGCGATCAGGGCGCCGACTGTCATGGTGCCGTCAAAGACCTGGCCGGCCCCCATCCAGATGATGACCACCGTCATCAGTTTGCCCATCATATCCGTGATGGATTTTGCGGTGATCGAGATTTTGCCTACCATAAACTCCATGTTGATGGCCCTGGCAACCTTTTCCTCCCAGCGCTTACGCAAAAGCGGCTCAATGGCCATGGCCTTGACCGTGGGCATGCCGTTTATGGTCTCCACCAGCATGGCCTGGCGATTACCTTCGGCATTATACAGGGCATCAAGCCGACGTTTGAACGGACCGATCATAAGTCCGATCACCAGCGCGATCAGAAAGGTGAAGAGCAACACGATCCCCGTCAGTCGAACGCTGTAGAAAAACAAAAAAGGGAGAAAGACAAAAAGCGATGAGGTCTCGAGCATGGTGAGAAAAACATTGCCGGTCAGGAAATTCCTAATCTTTGAAGTTTGCTGCATATGTTTGGTCAAGACACCTGCCGTTATGCGTTCAAAAAAATCAAGGGGCAGGTTCAGCATATGCCGGAATGTCCTGGTTGTGACGCGCAGATCGATCTTGTTCGTGGCATGAAGAAGCAGATAGTCCCGGAGAAAATTAAGACCTGCATTGACCAGGAGAGCCGCAGTCATGGCGATCCCCAGCACTTCGAGAGTGGTAACGGCCTGGTTGACCAGCACTTTATCGATGACCAGCTGGAAAAAGATCGGGGTCACCAGGGCGATGGCGTTGATAAAAAGAACGGCCAGGGCGATATCGACAAATGTCCGTTTCTGGCGAAAGATCTCAGGGAAGAACCAGCGTAAACTGAATGGTTGCGAATCATCTCCGAGTTTATACACCCGTTTTAGAATATAAATGTCGCCAGCCCAGATCATTTCAAATTCTGACCGGCTCAGCCGCACATGGCCGCCCCCTCCGGCCAGCGGGTCATAGCAGACAAGGCCGGCCTCCTCTTGCGGATCCTGGTTGATGATGCCGGAAATGATCAGATGCCTTCCGTTACGCAGCCGGACGATGGCGGGAAAGGCCTTCTGCAGGTTGAGAAGACCCTGCCACTGCAGGTGCAGCAGTTTGGTCTTCAGACCAAGTTCCTTGGCCATCCGGATGAATTTATCCGTGGGAATCTCACCCGCGTCCAGGTTGTACTCATGAATAAGGCGATCCTGGGTCAGATCGATCTTATGTTCCCGGGCGACAATGGAAAAACAGACCAGGGCCGTGTTCATCCGGTCAAAACGAAGGATACCTCCGGCCCAGAGATTCTGGAAATCCTGAAATGCTATCTTTTCCTGGTGTGGATTGGGTAAAGACGGTGTCAGAAGATGGATGATCTCCGGATCCCCGGTGGGGCTTTTCTCGATTCCGCTGATGACGACATAGCGGCCATCCCGCAGCTCTGTCAGGACCGGAAGCGGAAGGGTGGCTATCTGATCACCACCTGGCTGGAAGATAAGGGTGGCGATACCTTCTTTGCGCGCGGCGAGAACCACGGACTCAAGGGTGCTCTTCCTTCCGGCGGGTCCTGAAATCTCTTTAAGCTGTTCGATAGAAGCGACAAGGCCGGCCTCGCCGGCCTGCTCCGCCAGGTGGCGGCAACAGGCCAGGACGCCGGATACTTGTCCCTGCCTCGCCGCTGATAATTGATCGGTCATGCTTTCCCGTCTCTTTTGCCCCTACTTTACCCTGGGGCTCCTACAAATTTCCCACAACCGATCTCTTGGACTGATTGTTTAAAAGTGTTTTTGTATTGTTACAAACGAGCCATTCTCATCGGGAAGAATGGCTCGTTTTTCGAGTTCAATGCAAGGAGG
>JBJKQT010000172.1:0-7327 GCA_046705065.1 Desulfocapsaceae bacterium | reverse complement strand
GGAGATGCACCCGGCAGTCTCGCTGTGACAATTACCGTCGGCAGATCGATATCCGGGTAATTCTGGATCTTCATGGCCCGGAAACTCATCACCCCCATGAGGGTAAGCAGGATGAACAGCAGAACTGCAGGCAGGGGATTTTTGATGGACCAGGAAGAAACGTTCATCATTTGCTCCCCTGTGGAGCATGAAGGGAGTCGACGATTCGCACCGTGTCGCCGTCGGAAAGAAATGCCGCTCCGGTTGCAACCACCTTTTCATTCTGTTCCAGACCGCCTGTAATTTCCACATAATTCCCTCGTCGACGGTCGGTCTCCACCTTGGCTTGAAACACCTTATTTCCCAGACCGATACGATAGACGTAACTGAATCCTTCCCGCTGCACAACGGCACTTTGGGGAAGCGCCATTACTTTTTTATTTCCCAGTTCAATATCGCCGTGTGCAAACATCCCGGCCTTAAGACCGCTGTTCTTCGGAACATCCACATAAACAATGCCCATCCTGGTCCGGGTATCGATGGTCGGCCCAACCACGCGCACCACCCCCGTCGTGTGCACCCCGCCCGGCGCGGTAATGGTCACTGCCTGATCGACTCGTATGAGACGCATTTCCGCACTGGTCACCTCGCCTCGCCACTCCAACCGGTTGAAACGAATTAGGCGGAACAGCTCCTGCCCGACAGACATCACCGTCCCCACGGCTGCGGTACGAGAGGAGATCACTCCGTCGTCTGGGGATGTCACCGTTGTCTGACGAAGACGTATCTTCAGATTATCCAACCGGGCACGTGCGGAATCCAGCTTTGCAAAAGCCATCCGCTCGGCAATCAGATAGTCATTAATCTGCTGGGCGCTGATGACACCGGGCGTCTTCACCTGTCTTGCCCGATCCGCATTTGCTTTTGCCTCAGCAAGAGCAGCCTCCGACTCGGCCACCGCTGCGTTGGCGGCGGCCACATCGGCTTTGGCCGTTTCAGAGAAAAAAACAGCCAACACCTGGCCCTTATGGACCGTGTCGCCCACATCCACCATGACCTTGGTAAGTTGCAAGCCGTTGACTTCGGTTCCAATGGAGGATTCCTGCCAGGCGGCAACATTGCCGTTGGCCCCCAATGTCTCAGGCCATTGGGCAAAAACCGGCGAGGTGGTGGTTACCGTCAATGCCGGTTTGACTTGAGTCGAGGTCTTCAATTCATGGATGACAATGACCGTTTTATTGCCCACAGTAGAGGCGCCATACCGCCATTGCAGTATTCCAAGCACCACCAGCAAGGCGCCGAAGACAAATGACACGGCAATCAGGGCAATGCGCAATGTTTTCCTATGACGCCGTATTTTCATCTGTCTCGCACCTTGACTCTTGTTTCTGTTTTTTTTACTTCTTATTTCCGTAGAGGGGGGCGGTCTTAAGGAGCAAGTCCGTCCAAAGCCTGTTGGAAAAGCTCGCGCAACCCCGCCTTGAATTCTTCCTTCTGAATCCTTCCTGCATACCAGGCGGAGACGGCCATGATATACAATCCCCAGAAATGGCCCGAAACGAAAATCAGGTCGATGTCCTTTCGTAACTCACCACGTTCCTGTGCACGCTTATAGATGGATAACACGAGATCAAGCCAGCGATCATCGACTCTTCTTGTTTTGACCCTCTCCGCCTCCATGGGAAAAACCATATGCTGCATGAGCAATCGGCCGAACTCCTTGTTTTTGGAGATCAGATTGAATTCCTCCATATGAAGGATCATCAACTGTTCGATCAATGGCGCTTCAGGATCGGTTTTTGTTAAAAATTCATGCCGGATGAGATCAAGTTCATCGTCGCAGAAAGCATGAAAGATTTCCGTTTTTGTCTGGAAGTAGCTGTAAATGGTCCCTTTTCCGATTCCTGCGGCCCGCGCCAGCTCTTCTATGCTTGTCTTCTCAAAACCTTTTTCGCTGAAAAGACGCACAGCGGCCTCCATGATCGCATTTCGTGTTTGTTCTTTCTTGCGCTCTCTGATTCCCGGCATTCCAGGACCTCTTGAGGATAACTCTTTGACTATGGGCGAATTTTACGGTTAGCGCAACAAAAAAGTCAAGAAGAAGTTGACCGCGGTCAACTTTTTCTGTCCGGGACAACCTTTTGATTATACTTGTTTAACAGGAATCGAAAGATAAAATGGTCGGATCGTACTACAGCTTTTTCGTGAAAAATGTCATCGATATGATTATATTAGGCAGGTTGCGTACCGGCTCCAACTAGCACATAACATACCGATAACATGACTAATTAAATATTATCCACGTATAAACCGGCCTTTATCCAATCCCATGCCCGTTAAACGCTCCGAAATGACTTCCGTTCTGTGGTGGTATCGAGCTTTTAGTAGGGTCCATCCGGAAAAGGGATATTACGAATGGGCACCAGCTAGGATATCGCTTACCTCTTGCAACCAAGGCAATTGACGAATTTTATTGTGGGGATTTAGAATAAAGCTTTGGGAAAAAAAGCATCGCCGAAGATCCTTTTTTTCCCTGGGAAGACAAACGTCTGCAGAATGATTTGATTGATTACTTCACCAAGTATAAGAAATGAAAAACGCTGAAATACTGAAAAAAGATATCTCACAACGAACACTTGTCATTAGCTGTTTTTTGCTTACTTGCATCAAACTATGGTTAGTACGCGCCCATCTGTTGATGGTGACCGTAACTCCTCACGATGACCTGCATTTCATACAGGGAGCTGCAAGCATACTGCAAGGCAACTGGTTGGGTGATTACAACCAGTTGACTCTGATCAAAGAACCGTTTTATCCCATTTTCATTGCGGTATGCCATTGGCTGACAATCCCCCTTTTGCTTGGCCAACAGATTTTCTACGCTTTTTCGTGCTGCGTGTTCATTTGGGCTGTCCGTCCACTGAGATACAAAAGGTACCTCCTTCTGGCGGCCTACGTCATTTTGCTTTTGAACCCCGGCTCCTACAACTATCCGGCTGTGGGTAGAGTTTTCCAACTTGCTATTTATGCGCCACTGGCAACAATCCTTCTCAGCACCCTGCTCGGCATGGCCATACGCACTCCCATATCCTTTAAGCGTGCTCTGCTCTGGTCCGTTTTGCTGGGCATTTCCATGGGAATTTTCTGGATTACGCGGGACGAGAGCATCTTCATCCTCCCGTCGGTTCTCCTGATTTTTCTTTTTCTGCTGGTCTCCACGGGCAGAAAAAACAAACTACGGCTTGCCCAGGTTGTGCTGCTATGCGCTCTTCCGCTTTTAATCTCCCAGGGTATAGTCGATCTCATCAAAGAGATGAATGGACATAAGTACGGCGTTCCATATACGGTTGAAATAAAAAGCGACGAATTCAGATCGGCTTACGGCGGTCTGCTCCGCATAAAATCCGACAAAGAGCGCCAATATTTTCCCGTGGTTCGCGACGTCAGAGAGAAAGCGTACGCGGTGAGTCCCACATTCCAAAAGGTGGAAAAATATCTTGAAGGCCCGGTGGGACACGCCTGGATGAGTCTGGCAGGAGACAACGATATACCTGCCGCCTTTTTCATCTGGGCTCTGCGTGATTCAGTTGCCAAGGCGGGATTCGCGACAAGCGGTCCAGTAGCATTGGCATTCTATAAAAAGATGGGCCAGGAGATTCACGATGCCTGCAACTCGGGCAAACTCAAGTGCCGGGGGCAATTCTCTTCGCTCATCCCGTCGACGGCCCTTGTCCCCACTTGGCATAAAGAATACACCAAACTCATCCTACCGACATTTGTCTCAATCATTGAAAGAACCACCGCTTTCGAACACTTCAACGCCTCAACCGAAGGAGCCAGAAGCCGCGGTCCCGAAGAGGTTATAAGCTTTTTCAATGCCGTCACCGGAGAGAGAGTCCTCGACAGCAAGAAACACAACATCAACGACTATGAAAAACTGAACGCCCATCTGGACAAAGAAAAGACCAGGATTCTCGGGCAGATCGGCTGGGTGTACCAAATCATCTGCCCATATGCCTTTGCTTTCTCGCTCATCCTTTTGGCCTGGAGACTTTTTGTGGCGCTACGAAAACGCAATCTCCCCTTTATGACCGTTTTCAGTCTTTCAACGCTGGGAGGCATCTTTGGCATCACCTTCGTGATGACCCTTCTCACCATTACCTCCTATAGTGAAATCGACCGCGTCATGCATGTGAGTTTTCCGATTGTTCTGCTCTTTATCATCAGCGTCTTTCTGGATATGACGGGAACGGAAAAAGCCACGGCCGATTCAGGAACGGATTAAACGAATTCCAATATTGAGAAGTTTATCTAAGGGGGTTGCAGCACGCTACTGCACCCCCTTTTTTACATTTAGTTTCATGAACAATGAGGTCGTCACTCCTGTTTTGACCTTTACCAGAACTCTGATTGTCGGCACCGCAACGATTCTAACACAAAAAAGCTATTGACTGAGCACAATAATCATGCTAGGTAAAAAACATGCAACGCCCGGCATTATTTGAATAAAAACTTAAAACCGTTATTTATCTTCGTATCATCGCCGGTGGATATAAAGAACGGTATTGGAATCAGGAGCAACAAATGGGTTCTGAAAACATCTATGCGCCGCCGCAGTCAAATGTCGTCCCCGAGCTGAAGACCAAAGGTATTGATTCGATGATCAAGAAACTCAAGAGTCAGAGCACCTGGCGCTTGTTTTTCCTCTCGATAATTACGTTGGGTATTTATCAGGATGGAATAAAATTCAGGCGGGAGCCGGTGGTCTTTACAAAAGGTCGTCTTGACTAAGCGAGTTATTTTCGAAAGCATTATCGGGGTCGTCTTCGCTGCACCAGTCGAAAAAAAGTTTGACGCAATGAGGACAGAGTTGGGTGCCTGAAACGGAATTGATGACCTCCAGAGCCTGATGGAACCGCAAGCCCTTCCGATACGGCCTGTCGGTGGTTAACGCGTCATACGTGTCTGCAACAGCCGTCATTCGTGCCCATAGGGGAATTTCAGAACCATGTAATCCCTGAGGGTATCCCTTGCCATCCATTCTTTCATGATGAGATTGCACAACCGGAAGTATATCAGAAATACTCGGAATTGTTTTGATAATTGACGAACCAATGGACGGGTGTTGTTTGATTTGATAGAATTCATCATCGCTGAGACGGCCGGGCTTCAACAAGACATTATCTCTTATGCCGATCTTTCCAATATCATGCAGTCTTCCGGCAATCTGAGCCCGCTCGACATCATAGTTGGTTCCGCCTGAAAGCCTCACTAAGCCAGCCAGAATCAGCGAGACCCTTTCGGAGTGACCGCGAGTGTATTTATCCCTTGCTTCCAAGGCCTTAACCAAACTGGTGATCCCCGCTATCAAAAGCTTCTGTTCACCGTCGAGACGCTCTTTTTCCTTCAAAAGAAGCAAAAATTCATAGGAAAAAATCTTGTTCAGCGTCATCATCAACTGTTCGAGGTTAAATGGCTTGATGATGAAAGCGGCAGCACCGTACTGCATCATTTTCTTCATGTTTTGCGCATTGTTTTCCGTGCTCATCACCACAAAAGGGATATGGGAAAAAAGAGGATTTTCGTGCAGACATTCACATAGTTCAATGCCTCCCATTTCCGGCATGTACACGTCCGAGAGGATCAAATCCGGCAGAGTATTACGAATGACGTCGAGGGCTTTTTTTCCGTTTTCTGCAGTTATCACCTGATACCCTTCTCTCTTTAGTCCTTCCTGGAGCATCAGACGTACGGAATTGGAATCGTCGACGACAAGGATTTTTTTCCCTGAACTATTTCTCGGAGAGGATTTACTGCAAAGCTTTTCCACAAGCGGGATAAGATCGGCTTCCACCTGATCCATATCAATATATGCCGAGGCGCCGGCATCAATGCTTTTTTTTATGTTTTTGTTCTCTTCGGATTTCCCGGTAAGAATCACCGGAATGCTTGAAGGGAATGGATTTTGCTGGAAATACTTGGAACTTTCTTCAGTGCCGTCAAACAGAGATGTCTTCAGGTTCGCAATTATAAGATCAAACCCGACGTCTCTCGACAAAAAGCCGAAATTTTTTTCAGCTGTTATCTCGAAAAAATCAGCTGATATTGGAGCAAGTGCGTTTTTAATCAGGGAGCGATTATCAAAATCGTCATCGACCAGGAGAATCCGAGGTTTATTCATTTAATGCCACTGCTTTAATCGGCGCTTCGTCTCCTTCCGGAGAATCCGAAGTAGCCGCCTGCGCTCTCATAAATTTTATAACGAGCCTTTTACAAAATGAGGATTTTCGTTCTCTACACAGCGACATAGTGTTCATGAGAAATGCGGGCTAACGCCGTGCAAACCGGAGGCACTCAATACTCCGAAGATTTACCAAAACAAATTGTATCATTTGAACCTCTCCGAGTAAAGGGAAACACTTTTTTTATTTAACTCCCGTCTTTCATGTTTTTTATACTCTCAAGATTTCTTCCATGTTCTTTACCACTCCGACCAGAACCTCTGCCCATTTTTCAAGTTTATGATAAAAAGGTACTTTTTCACCTCTATTTTTGACATCGTCATGTACTTCCACCATGGCGCCGCGGTCGCTTATCACCTTTATACCTGAGTCCGATGGTTACCGTCTTCACCCGTGTCTCCCGTGCTTTGCTTTGAAAATGGTCAGACAGTGCGGCAGCCAATTTCATGCTCATTGTCCTCCTTACTTTTCCTTTAATATTTTTAATAATTCCATTTTATTAAACCAACAATACAGGTTCATCCAACTCACGCGTACTTATTTCTAATACAGAAGAATCACAATGCAGATCAATCTCTCCTTTGGGACATCAGGTATTGAAATACTCCTCATTGTCAATTCCCGAATTGCCGCAAACCAACCTGGGTGTAATTTATAAAATACTTATTGACATACAAAAACTACTTTTTTACTATTTAAAGCATACACTTTATATTTTACAAACTACATCTCATTGCTTTCCTTTTTTGAATTGTACGTGAGCTGCTGAATTAATGCACATATCAAACAACACTGTATGGAATAACAAATGAGGCGTTACCCGGGAAGTCCGGCAGCTTATGTGGTTTTCATACGTTTTATATATAATTACGATTAATTACGACATGAAAAAAAGGAGAAAGAGATGAGGATTTCCGTTTTAAAAATTTTCAGCATGCTTTTTGTCATTTTGACACTGCTCTTCCTGCGTTTCATCCCGGGGTCTTCTGCTGCAGAAACGTCGATCGGCAAGGATGATAAAAATCCGAAAAATATTTTCCAACTCGGCGAAATCGAAGTTGTCGGCAACAAGGAAGAGCAAACCCAAAACGTAACTGTGGAAAAAA
>JBJKQT010000171.1:0-3102 GCA_046705065.1 Desulfocapsaceae bacterium | reverse complement strand
AACGACGGCAGTCATTTTCTATCGGTTCTTCCACCAGGATATTTCAGGTATCGGTTCGGGAACGGGCGAAGTGAGCCGGTTGTCAAAGAGAGCGTTGGATTCTTCAAGACATGGAGGATCCCTTGCGGTTCCCTTTGCTGGACAATCGTAATGCACCGAACGGATTGATTGCCTTTTCCGGATACAGGTGATCGATTTGCAGATCATCGTGAAAAGGCGGCCGGGAAAATGAAGATTGGTCTAACATCAGAATTCCGTCTGTATTTCAAGGAAATGTTCGGATCGACATGCTTCGGGAGGGTGTTCCTTTCGAATCATGAAAAAGAGGGACCCCCTCATTCGATAAGAGATTGCAGAGAGTGTCTTGATCAGATGAAAATACGGCCCACGGCATAGTTGCCGGGCTGTCAAATGATGCAGGCATTTATCTGGGAAATTTGTTGATATTTTTTTTGCTTGGCGGCTTGGGATAGTGAATCCTTCACGATGTTCCCAAATGTTCGGGATGGCTCCATTGTCTTCCCGGAGAGGACTTCAGACCGTCTTCAGAGGAGATATTCGGTGATAACCCTATTCTTAAAGGAGTTAGGTTATCGGAAAAATACCCATGATCGTGCATGACGCCAAAGGAATGCGCGGTCTTTGACAGGCGGCGGGAATGCGCAAACTGCGTACGATTTCCCGTCCTAGAGGAAAGGTGATGGTGACCAACACTACACGTACGAAAAAAACATCTTCGGAGGAAGAGTCCGAAAAAACAAAGAAAGAATTGAAAGCTTCCACGGGTGCCTGGTGGAAAAGTACGATCGTCGAAACGGAAGAGTCTCCGTTGGGAAATACCGCGAATGAATCGTTGGGTGACGGTGCAGGGGAGAAAGCTGCAGCAGTAAAACCGCGAGTCGCACGTGCCAAAAAAGCACGCCCCAAAAAGCCGTCTTCAAAAGAAAAAAAAGAAAAAGACGAAGTCGAAGCAAAGAGCTTGCCTGAACCGGAAAAAAAACCAAGGAAAAGGACGCCTCGAAAACGAGGACCTAAAAAAAGCGAAAAGGATCGGCAGAAGGAAGAGCTTGCTATTGATAAGATCGAGGATGACGTCCGGGTTGGCGGGGCGGTAGAGGCTCCAAGCGAACAGGGTTTGCCGGAAAGCACTTCGGAGATTCGGCAGGTTAAACCCTCGGCCGCAGCGGAAGAGAAGGAGACGACCGAGGTAGCTGTACCGGTTCCTGAATTATCCGCCGGCGAAGAGTCGCCCGCCGTGGCAGTTTCTGAATCCGAGGAAAAAAAGAAGAGCGGCCGGTCCCGCAGGGGAAGAAGAGGAAATAAAAAACGTGAAGACGTAAAAGTGCAGTCTGAATCCGACCGTGCCGAAACCCAGGCCGAAACTCAGGAGGATGAGGAGAGCGATGCCGAACTTTCAGGGCCAAGAGGGGAGCAGGGCCCGACTACCGTTCGCAAGCTGTTGATCAATGCGGAGGAACCGGAGGAATGCCGGCTCGCCCTTCTCGAAGATGGCCGCCTTGAGTCCATCTATGTGTCTACCATTACCCGTACTCACACCAAAAATAACATCTACAAAGCCAAGATTGTTGCCCTTGAGGCAAATCTCCAGGCCGCCTTTGTGGATTACGGGACCGAAAAAAACGGTTTTCTCCCCTTTGGCGAAATTCATCCCGAGTATTACAGGCAGGACGTAAGCGAAAAGACCAGAAAACTGATAGAGCAGCATCAATGGAAAAAATTGAGCATCACCGATGTCCTGGAAAAAGGGCAGGAGTTACTGGTTCAAGTGGTCAAAGAAGGGGTGGGCACAAAAGGGGCCAATATGACGACATACCTTTCCTTGCCCGGCCGCTGCGTGGTGTTGCTGCCCGGGTCCGATTCTTCCGGTATATCGAGGAAAATCTCCGGCGAGGAGAGACGGTCGCAACTTCGGGAAGTCATGGAATCCATGGTCATCCCCGAAGGCATCGGTTGGATCGTAAGGACGGCGAGCAGCGATATCAACAAAGCTGCACTCTCACGTGACGTCAATTATCTGCTTCGTCTCTGGACAGAGGTAAAAAAGAAGGGGCAGGACATTGACGGTGTCGGTCTCATTTATCAGGACCACGACAGCGTCCTGCGTTTTTTGCGGGAACATTTCGACTCCAGTATCGAAGAGATTCTGGTAGACGATGAGGCTGCACTCGAACAGGTCAAGGGATTCGTCGAACTTCTTCCCCCCAAGCAACGCACCGTCAAAGTAAGGCTGCATCGAGGCTCGAGACCGATCTTCAATCAATACAGCATAGAAGATCAGATCGAATCCATCTACCAGCCACGGGTCAGCCTGCCATCCGGCGGATCCATCGTCATCGACCAAACAGAGGCCCTGGTAGCCATTGATGTCAATTCCGGCTCGACGTCCAAAGAGCATAACTTTGAAGCATCCATATTCCAGGCCAATATGGAAGCGGCCACCGAGCTTGCGCGCCAGCTTCGGCTCCGGGATCTCGGCGGTTTGATCGTTGTGGACTTCATCGATATGCGTTTACAAAAAAATATCCGTGAAGTGGAAAAGCAGGTCAAGACGGCGATGAAACGGGATAAGGCCAAGGTTGATATCAGCCGGATTTCAAAATTCGGACTGATGCAGATCTCACGGCAAAAACTAGGAGCACCCATCGATGCCGGTACCTACAGGGTCTGTGAACATTGTAAAGGGCGCGGCACCGTTCGTTCGGTTGAAACTCTGGCACTTTTTTATCTGAGAAGGATTCAGACCGGGGCCAGCCGGAAACAGGTCCAACAGGTTGAATGCCATTTCCCGCTGGACGTGGCGCAATATCTCTTGAACAAAAAAAGACATGAATTGATCGATCTCGAAAAACGGTATAACACCGAGATTTCCATTGTTGCCAAGCCCTCTCTTAAACCGTCTGACCACGAGATTATCTATCATAAGACAGAAAAAGAGAGTCTCGGCAAAAAACAGGCTTGAGGAAAGGGGCAATCTGAAGTATATAAACAGATCTTCATCGGCGCCAGTGGCTCAGCTGGATAGAGCAACGGACTACGAATCCGTAGGTCGGGGGTTCGAATCCCTCCTGGCGCACCAGTAAA
>JBJKQT010000170.1:0-3943 GCA_046705065.1 Desulfocapsaceae bacterium | reverse complement strand
GGGTTTTCCTTTGAACAGAACTCTGCTCAGGTGCCGAGACGTCGGCCTTTTGCGGAGGCTCTTCGGCTTGTGATACAGGCGCAGCATGAGGTTCAACCGATTTCGGCTTCGGTTTGACCTGCCTGATCTTTTTGGGAAGGAAACGGGCGTCAATCTTCGGCTTCGGTACGGTCTGGGGTTGAGGGGCGAGAACCTTCTGAACGGAAGGTTCATGGCGCAGGGGAGTTGCAACTTGTTCCATTAAGGAAAAATCAAGACGAATTGTCTTTGGCTGCTGGGCGATCATGCCTGCCATCACGATGAGGATTCCTGCGATTGCACCATGCAAAACAAACGATTCGGCAAGCGCTCGTCCTGTCCGCCTCATCTCGTCGCCTCCGTTTGCAGACTCATCTTGGTGAAACCAAGGCCTTTTACCATATCCAGGACATCGACGAAGGATTGCAGGGCAACAGCCCTGTCAGCCCGGATCAATAGCGGTGTTTGCCTGTCTTCAGAGGCGAGGACAGTACGAAGATCCTGGGATCTCATTTCCGAATCGCGAAAGAATATCTTGCCGTCCCGGTCGATGGCGATCGTGAGTCCCCGGCCATCGGTTGCGGTGTTCCGGGCTTTGGGAAGCTGGACCGGAATAGTACCGTTCGCGATAAAGGTCGCTGTGGTAAGAACGATGGTGAGCAAAACCAGCATGATATCGATGAACGGTATCACATTGATTCCGTCGAAACCCTTCTCATCCATTGCGGGTCTCCCAGGTCAAAAGCAGCTCTTTGGCCCGCCTCAAGAGCAGGTTGTACAGGACCACCGCGGGGATCGCCACCAGCAGGCCGGCGGCAGTGGCCTTGAGCGACAGGGCCAGGCCGGTCATGATGCGCGCCGAATCCACCATTCCTTCCCGGCCCATGCCATAGAAAATCAGCATGATGCCGAGCACGGTTCCCAGCAACCCGATATAAGGGGCGTTGCTGCCTATGGTGGCGATGATATGCAGGCGGCGCGTCAGCGTAAGCTCGAGCAATCGTCGGTCCGTGAAATCGCCAAGTTGTAGATGTTTGAAAAAACGATACCGTTCAATGGCCACAGCCACTGCAATGACACTTAAGAGGGCCAGCAGCCCGATGATGCCGTATTCGATCAGAGATTTCAGTATTTCCATTCGTTCCTCATTGGTGGCCGTGAAACTTGGTAACACAAAATAAATTAATGTAGCACTATAGCAGCCTGAGGAAGTATTGCAAGGCATTTGTGCTACGAAATATAAAATTGTATTATTTGTTTTTCGGAATTTATTGATCGCTCTTTTTGCTATGGATGTGTGCCTTTGACTGAAAGATATCGACCAGCTTTTCCAGACAATCAAATGATCGAATAGTCGGCCGGTCGAACAGGTCCGCTTCCACGACAAAGAGTTTATCGTTACGTACTGCCGGTAGTTGCGTCCATCTCCGCCATTGAGCTTTTAACTGATCGTCGCTATACCCGCCCGACATTGAAGAGATAATGACGATCTCCGGTTGCATGGCAAGGACCTCTTCCCAGGAGTACCTAGGGTAAAGCCGATCGCCTGCCGCAAGATTTGTCCCTCCCGCTCTGGTGACAAGCCTTCCGATGAAGCTTCGTGGACCAGCCGAGACGATCGATCCGGCATCGATTTGAAAAAAGACCCGGGGACGGTGTGCGGACATCCGGACGCGGGCATCGACCTCCTGCAGTTTTTTGTGCATCATGTCCACCAGGCCGGCTGCTTTAGTGTCCGCGTGGACAAGGGTCCCGAGGCGGGTGACCGCATCCATGATTCCTTCAAGACTTGTCGGATTAAAGGCATAGACCGGGATCTCAAGCTCTTCGAGCCTGTCGACAACGGCCTTCGGCGTCCCGTCCTGCAGGGCCAGGCAGATATCCGGCCGCATGGAGACAATTCGTTCGATGCTCGGATTGGTGTAGGAACCCACTTTGGGGAGTTGTACTGCCGCCGTGGGTCTCTTGCTGTATTGGGTCACAGCCACGATCTTTTTTCCCTGGCCAAGCTCGAAGACCATCTCTGTCAGGCTCGGCATCAGAGAGACGATCCGTTGCGGGTTGTCGGGAACCGCAACGGTACGGCCGGTCTGGTCGATCAGAAGAGAGGCATTTGCCCTGGCCGGAAAAAGTGCGGCTAAGGTTAAGAAATAGATAAAAAAATGTGTTATAGTGTTATGTAAAGTATTCATGAGAAATTCGGGTTAAAGGGTCACGGTAAGTCCGAGATAAAATGAGCGTCCGGGTGTTGCGTAGCTCCAGGCCTCTTCGTAGTATTCGTCAAAAATATTATCGATTTTGCCAGTGATTTTGAGTGAATTCGTCAGGTCGTAACTCGTTGCCAGATTGACTACGCAGTAGGGCTCAAGGCCGGTCACGGAATTGCCGTAAAGATCCTTAGCGGAGGAACTCGCCGCTCTCGAGCCAACCCAGCGGAGGTCGGCATTGAAAAGCGCCTTGCCGTACCGGTATCGTCCTTCGAGGCTCAATTTATTTTCCGGAATTCGGGGAAGGGAACTTCCTTCCGGGTCCTTGGTATCCGTGTAGGTATATCCCACCTGGATACGGAGATTGGTTGCAGGGGTTAAGCGCACGAACGACTCTACGCCTCGTGTTCGTGTGTCTCCCGTTGCCTGCTGATAGGTCGAAGTCAGAAAATCGTAATCGATCCGATCATCGAAGTTCATGATGAAATAGGTCAGACCGCAGATGATTCCGCCTTTGACGAGTTTCTGCTCCACCCCGATATCAAACCTGGCTTTTTTCAGGCTTGAGATCGACATTGCCGTAAACGGAATACAATTCGAATAGGGACGGAGCCCGGAACCCTGTTCCGTAACTCGCCTTAAAGGTTGTCCCCGACCCGATCATGTAGGAAGGGGCGATTCGGTAGGTCACTTTGCTTCCGAAGAGGTCATGGTGGTCGTAGCGCAGACCGGCCGTCAGGTCCAGGCCGTCAATGACGGACACCTGATCCTGTGCCCAGATACTTTTGGTATCCGTATCCTTGCTGTTTATGGCTGAGGACCGGCTTTTCATGGATTCCCGGTATATTGATGTGCCGAGAGTGAAATCGTTGGTAGCGGTAAATAAAAAGGTTCCTTGCAGACCGGCTTCCCGGTTCTCTCCCAGATAATCATAGGATTCAATGCCGTCGTTGTCGTATCCCGTGCGGTTATGGCGGGTGAATTGGACGTACATATCGGATTTGAGCAATTTGTCCAAGAAGCTGTTTTGGATCTCGATTCGTCCCGTATACAGATCGCTGTCGGAATGGCCGTGCTTTCTTCCGAAAGGTTCAGGCGTATAGGGCCAGGAAGAAAAACGGTCTCCTGTATATCCCGGTCCATAGCTGTCCAAATTGGCTGTTGATGCCATTGCCCTTAGAATTGCATTGATGGTTGATGTAGTGGTGAGATGAAATCCCGCTTTTCCGGAAAAGCTTGTGCTTCTCCACCCGTCACTTTCTGAGGTGTTGCCCGCATGGGGAATCAATGGATTACCGGCGTCCGCATTGGAAAAGCCGTCACTCTCGGTATTCGCGAGGTTGAACGAGTAGGAAAAGTCCCCGACGCTTCCGCTGCTGCCGGCGAATTCTTTCCAGGTGTTATGTGATCCGCCTTCGATTCCGAAGCTGCTTTTCGGGGGCCCCATACCTTCCTTGGTGATGATATTGATAACTCCGGCGGTTGCATTGCTGCCGTAGAGCACACTCATTGGACCGCGGACGATTTCAATGCGCCCGATATTGTCCGTGGTAAGATTGGCCAAGTTGGCCGCCCTGGTGGCTGACGAGGGATCGTTGAACACGACTCCGTCCACGAGAACCAGCGTGTTCTTGGAATCTGCCCCACGGAGGAATATGCTGGTAACGGTCCCTGGACCGCCATTGGCGACGACGTCGAGTCCCGGTACGTCTTTGAGT
>JBJKQT010000169.1:0-8348 GCA_046705065.1 Desulfocapsaceae bacterium | reverse complement strand
TACGTTTGGATTGTAAGCTCTGAAATTCATTAAAAGAAGTCGACGAAAACAGAAAATCGAAGATATGGGGTTTGGCTTATGAAAAAACATTTTCTTGTCACCCTTAGCAACGACAGCGACCACCTTTTCGGGGTTCGCTTTCTCTGTTCATTTTTCAGCGCAGACCATAATCATAATCACCAGGTCACTCTATTGCATATTTGTAGAAGGGACGGAAACGATATGAGTCAGTCCCTAATGGAAATGTGGCAGGGACCCGGTGATGAAGCAGAACGCCTTCTTTCAGCCGGTGCCAGGAAATCGATCAGCCGGGCCAAAACACTGCTTTCCAATCACAGCATGTCGATTGATCATATCATCACCAAGACCTTTGTCGAACGATACGGTAAGGTTAAGGACATCCTGACTGAAGGGGCTCATGGGCTTTATGACGCGATCATCCTGGGAAGGAGGGCCTCCTACGCTCTCCAATGGATGTTTGAACGGCCAGGCGACGAAACCGCCCAGGCAGTGATCAGGGACAGCGGTTGCACTACACCTTTGTGGATCTGTCCAGAGCCGGAAACGACCCGCAAGAACGTACTGCTCTGTCTGGACGGATCTGACAATGCTCTCCGGGCTGTCGACCATGTCGGGTATATCCTTGCCGATCAACCCCAACAGCATATCACTCTGTTGCATGTGCTTGGCGGCGGTGGCGATTCGGCAACTATTTTTCGCCAGGCCGAAGATGTTCTCCATCGTCATGCTATAAGCAACGACAGGATAAATAAAAATACCACTCGTGGTCTGACGATTGCCGGGGCAATCCGAAGCGAAATCGATAAGAATCATTACGCGGTTGTCGCTCTCGGTCTGCGAGGTGAAAGAACCGGTAAAGGTCTACCCATTGCCGGCGGAACCACGGCTAAATTGATCAGCAAGATTGAAAAGGTTTCCCTCTGGTGCTGTCCCTAACCCGCCTGAACTGATGAAAAATGCGGGTTAACTACTTGATTGTTGGTGACAGATAGAATTATTTGACGCCGTCGCCGTCAATCCCCTCGTCACCCAAATCGATGCGAGGGTCAATCACTGCCGCAATGGGTGAGGTATTTTTGATGATGACGAACTCCGAGTTGTCCTCCACCGGCACTACCGTAATAATTTCTCGATGCCTCAAGAGAAAGGTAACCACTCCATAGAGGAAAGCCACCACCGAAAAGTAGGCGTACAGCCCATATCCGCTGTTCATCGAGCTCATGACCGTGGAAGCAAGTACAGGACCGATTGCCGCGCCGATTCCGTACGAGAGTAGCAGCACGGAACTGACGGGGACGATATCTTCGGGATCGAAGACATCGTGCGCCCGGGCAACCGAGACCGGATAGAGGGTGAATATCAGTCCGCCGAAAACGACCATGAGTACAAGGAAGGCAGAATATGATTTTTCCGCCGACAGCAGGATGACGAGGCTCAAAATGGCAATGGCCAGCCCGAGAAAGGCAAGCACATAGGTCCGATCGAATCTGTCCGAGAGAGTACCGACTGGCCATTGCAGCACCAATCCCCCCATAATCGTCACGGTCATGACAAGCGAGAGTTGCGAGACGGAGAGACCGATCTGGTGACAGAAAACAGGCCCTATGGAATAGAAGGCGCCGTTGAGCATCCCGGAGGAGAGGCAGCCGAGCATTCCCGTCGGTGCCCTGCGAAACAGTTCGACAACATTGAAGCGTTCGAACTTGGGTAGTTGCGGATGAATGGAACGGGTCACGGCCACCGGCACGAGACATAGTGCCACCAGCAATCCCACCATGTAGAACATCTGCATTTTCTGCTGCTCGCCAAGGTTGAGCAACTGCTGACCGAGCCCCATGCCCAGGAAGCACATCACCATATATATCGACAGCACCTTTCCCCTGGAGGCCGGTTCCGCGCATTCGTTGAGCCAGCTCTCGATCACCATGTACAGACCAATGGTCGATATTCCGCAGAAAAATCGCAAAATCCCCCAGAAAAGAGGAGATATATACATGCCGTGAAGCATGACAAAAACAGTGGTCAGGGCAGCGAAGGCGGCAAAGGAACGGATATGTCCCACGCTTTTGATCAACCGATGACACTGAAAGGCTCCTACGATCATGCCAAGATAATAGGCCGACATCACGAATCCGACCATCTGGGCTGATACCCCCTCAAAGGTCAGCCGCAGGGGCAGATAGGTCCCAAGAAGACCGATGCCGGTCATGAGTAGAAAAACAGCTGTGTAGAGAGCTATGAAGGATATCAGTGAGGCCATCAGTTGCAGCAGATAAAGGTATTTTGTTTTTGCTCGGCCGGGTAAAATTCATCCCCGGCTGCCATTCATTGTCGACTGCGCAAAAGGTAACTGGTCGATCAATTCCCGCAAATCTTTTGTGGTTCTTCCGGATTAAGCGTACTTTGGTAAAATTGAAAGTTACACTCCGGCAAAGTTCATCGCTTCCGGACGCTGCTCTCCGGCCTTATCGCCTGTCCACCACGGCTGACAGACAGGCCGTCCATGGCCTGCTGTCAGTTGCGGACGTCCTGTCCGCAACCGCTTCGGGCCTTATGTGATTCCCCGGCGGGCCTCCGCGATGCGTCCTCCATCGACAAACCTTGCCTCCTATGTTGTATATAAGTACGCTTAAGCCTGATGGACCTCTTTTTTACCGCGCGGCACCGGTCAACTCAAGATATTTTTTAAAGAATAGGTAAGGGACTTCGTGACGCCCTTATCTTTATACTTTAGGAGAATGGCGGAGCAACCATAAAAATAAAATTTCTTTTCTGTTTTTATTATAAATGCAAGCAGTTAAAGACATGTCTAGTTAAGAAAAGGGAGGTGATCTGAAAAATAAAATAAGCTGTGTTTTTCTTCTATTATGCTTCAAGGTCAGGTTATACAAAATATAGACTTTGAGGTTACAACATGTTATAAACAGGCTCGCAAGGGATTTTAGTCAGAGTTCTATATGATATTTAATTACTTAAGGATGTCTCTTATGGTCACAAATCGGGGCTGGATTTGAGGAAATTCGAAGAGCAGACATGCCGGACGTCGATGACGCTGTCAGGAAGTCCGCCTTCTGCCCCATCCTATCAGCCGAATGGACAATGATCAGGTTGCAGCGTGAAAACCAAATGACTCAACACTACGGGTTCTATCAAGTCCGAGAGGCTGCACGCCGCATTGTGATGGACCTCCGCGTCAGTGATTGAAAGGAGAAACATGAATTGCCCAAAATGCAAAGATAAAGGTCTGGGAAAAAAAGATTATGATTCTCCAAATAGAGAACGAGAGAAAGCTATCTTGAAACAAATAAACGGGTGCCATGAAACTATTGGGCGATGATGGCGGACAGGAGGTTGAGTCATGAGCGGATTTGATGGGACGGAAATCTTTTTTTCAGTCTGTGCGGGTATCGGCGGTTTTTTTGTCGTCGTAAAAATGGCCCTGCAGTTTTGGGGAGGGGACACGGATACCCATATCGATACGGATATGCAAATCGATGCCGGCGGCGGCCACGTCAATTCGGACATCGGTTTTAAGCTCCTGTCGCTGCACGGTCTTTCTTCCTTTCTTATGATGTTCGGTCTGGTAGGTCTGGCACTTTACCACCAAAGCAGGACCGGTGTCGCCATAGCTTTGGCGGGAGGAGTGGCGGCTGGTCTGGCGGCGGTTTGGGTGATTGGCAAACTTTTCCAGGTGGCCGTCGGCCTGCAATCAAGCGGTACCTTGCCGACCATGTGGGCGGTGGGAAGCTGCGGTACCGTTTACCTGACAATTCCCTCGCGGGGAACGGGAAGAGTCAGCATCAGTTTTGAAGACCGGCTGCGCGAATTCGACGCGGTCTCGATTGACGGCGAACCGATCGCCACCGGTACTGCTATTAAGGTGGTTCAGGTTAATGCCAATGTTCTGGTCGTGGAAGTCTTGAAATAGGAACATTTTTTTCCAAGGAGCATAGAGATGGAATTTCTTTTTTTAAATTTTTGGATCCTGCCGATTGTTGCCTTTCTGGCGCTCGTTGTTTCCACCATAATTTTCCTCGCTTCGAGGTACAAACGCTGTCCGTCCGATAAGATTCTGGTGGTTTACGGGAAGGTCGGCATCGGTCAGTCGGCCCGTTGCATCCATGGGGGAGGTGCTCTGATCTGGCCGTTGATCCAGGACTATTCCTACATGAGTCTCACGCCGATGACGATCAGTATTCCTCTCCAGAAGGCATTGTCGATGCAGAATATCCGCATCAATGTGCCATCGACCTTTACCGTTGGCGTCAGCACCGAACCAGAAATCATGAACGCCGCCGCCGAACGTCTCCTGAACCTTTCCCAGAACGAGATCGAGGAAATGGCCAAGGAGATCATCTTCGGCCAGCTGCGCCTCACGGTCGCCTCGCTTACCATTGAGCAGATCAACCAGGATCGGGAAAGCTTTCTCGAATCGATCCGTAAAAACGTCGCCCCCGAATTGAACAAGATCGGCCTGTACCTGATCAACGTAAATATCACCGACATCACAGACGAATCCGGATATATCGATTCGATCGGCAAGAAGGCCGCTGCCGAGGCAATCAATCAGGCTAAGATTGATGTGGCCGAGCAAGAAAAACATGGGTCGATCGGCGAGTCCGAGGCGACCCGCGAAAAAGAAATCCGAGTGGCGGAAAACGTCGCCGCCTCAGAGAAAGGGAAGAAAAAGGCCGAGGCCGACCAGCGCGTTTTCGTGCAGCAGCAGGAAACCCTTGCCACCATTGGTGAGGCGGAAGCCAACCGGGAGAAGGAGATCCGGGTGGCTGAAAATGTCGCCGAGTCGCAGAAGGGAAAGAAAAAGGCCGAAGCCGATCAGCGAATCTTCATTCAAGGCCAGGAAGCCCAGGCCATCGAGGGTGAAAACAAGGCCAAAGCCGATATCGCCGGCTACAACGCCCAATTGGCGATCAAACAGGCCGAGGCCCTGCAGAGTGGTGAAGTTGCCCGGCGCGAGGCGGAAGTGGAGATTCAGAAGGCCCAGGCGAAGGCGGAGGCCGAGCGCCTGAATGCCGAGGAGGTGGTGCGGCAGACAATCGACAAACGCAAGATCGAGATCGCCGCCGAGGCCGAGGCCGAGAAAATTCGCCGCGAGGCCAAAGGACAAGCCGATGCCATCCTCCTTAAATACCAGGCCGAGGCCGAGGGTATCCGCAAGGTGCTCGACAGCAAGGCCGCCGGTTACCTTGAGCTGGTCAAGGGCTGCAACGGCGACGCCAAGGCGGTCGCCACTCTGCTCATGACCGAGAAGATCGAGCAGATCGTGCAGATGCAGGTCGAAGCCATCCGCAACATCAAGATCGACAAGGTCACGGTCTGGGACGGCGGTGGCAAGGATGGCACCACCACTGCAAATTTTCTCTCCGGGTTGGTCAAAAGTCTGCCGCCGCTGCATGAGGTTGCCGGCATGGCCGGTATCGAGCTTCCCCGGTATTTAGGGGAAATGGTTGAGAAACAGGATGTCCCGGAACAGCCCAACACCGAACATGAACCTAGACGTTTACCTTCGGAAGAGAAATGAAAGAATCACTTTCAGGCCACAATGAAAAATTGCCTTTTTTTTCGTTCAAAATCAAGGCATGCGAAAAATTTTACCGTAGGCATATACTGAATATTCCGAGGATAAAATTATTGTGCAACTTGGTTTTTGCGCGCAATTCCGATTAGTTGGCCAGACGGGCGGCCGTGTAGCCTCCTTTGGTGGCGGCCGGCTGGGTCTGTTTTTGCTGGCTGAGGATAAGACCCACGAAGACCAAGGCTGACGCCAGGTACTGCATTGGTTGAAAATGCTCGCCCAGGATCATCCATCCCAGCAGAACGGCGAAGACCGGTACCAAGTTGACATAGGCCGTTGCCTGGTAGGCGGGGATGCGGCTGACACCGAAGTTATACAGGGCGTAAGCGAGCAGGGTGACGAAAACGCCAAGATAAATAATGCTCAGAGCGGGCACAGCAACGAAACGGGTCGGCAGATGCGTACCGGGCAGAAATAGGAGGGGCAGAAAAAACACGCTACCGACCCAGGCCTGCACCGCTGTCAGGAAAAACGGATGATAACGGGCGCTCAGCCGTTTCAGGGCTATGGTATAGCCCGTTGCACAGACCATTGCCATCACTTCAAGAAAGTTGCCCAGCCAGGGATGAGGGGCGGAGCGCGAGGCGACACTATCGAGACTCAGCCAGCAGACTCCGGCAATGGCGATCAACAGCCCGGCGATGGTCTTGCGACCGATCTGCTCCTGCAGGAAGAAACGGGCTCCCACCGCCACCATGATGGGGAGCAGGGCGGTGATCATGCCGGCTTGGGAGGCGGTGGTATTTTCCACTGCATGAGCTTCGAAGACAAAATACAGGCAGGGTTCACAGAACGCCATAAACAACAGGTACTTGAAATCACCTTTACGGTAGACGTTGATGCGGAACCGTTTCAGAACCAACAGGAAGCAGAGCCCGGCCACCGCCATCCTGCCGAAGATGACTACCATGGGGTCATAACTTTGGAAGGCCAGCTTGAGAGCGATGAAGGAGCTGCCGTAGAGAACCATTGCTGCAGACAGACTGAGTGCGGGAAGCCAACCGGGATGAACCTTTGTCATTTTAATACTCCAAGGCGTTTTAAGTCGCAGGGTATTTCCCATAACATTGTTTTGGTAAAAAGAGAATGAAAAAATAATTGAAGAAGGGAGTGGTTAGGTTCTTGCTGTCCTCAGCATTTCTCAGTTAAGATGTTGGATATGCGTTGTAATTGTTGTATGGGTCGTGTAAGTTTATAAAAAGAAAAAAAGTAAAGAGTGGGGGGATGTCAGAAAAACTCAGCAATTAGTTTTTTACCATGTAGATCAAATAGTTATTCTAATCGATATAGAATCCTTCAATGGCTTTTGACGAAACCACCCAAAATCAACGTCAGACAAACCGGAGTCCAGCCTGGTTGCAGGTTGAGCTGGTTCTGTATGACAACCGGAAGGAAAATGTTCTTGCCGGACCGTCCGTTGCTTTTCTTCGGAATATCTCGCGATCTGGTGGGGGCATTGTTTTACGGCAAATTAGGGTCAACAATCATCACCTTTTTTATGAGCCAAAGGAGGAATCATCTCTTCTTTACCTCGAAAAAGGTTGCCCGGATGATTCCAAAACGTTATCGATTCAGGTGAAGCCTAGATGGTATCGTGTGGAAGATAACGATGAAAGTCATTACTTTTGTCTTGGAATTGAGTTTGTCAAAGCAAATGGCGCAGGCGATATCATTCATCTAAGAAATATTGCCAAGTCCTTTGCAGTGCCTGAAAAAAAATGGTTGTCCTCGATTTTCTCCAAATGACCCTCCTGTTGGTTGTATCTTCAAGGAAGATGAAAGGTTTAAAGAGCATAACAACAAAATATTGAAAATATTCCTGCAGGTACACGGGAAATTTGTCATTTCCTCCTTGTCAGAACAGCAGGCGCGTCCCATCTTCTGGTAGAGGAAGTGTACGTTTTTTCTGCTCGTAATTTTTTTCCAGAAGGAATTCATAACGATGAAAAAGATCAAAGGACTCGCCAAACCCTATCGCATAATGTCGGGAACTCATTTTCGGCTTGCCGAACAGGATCCCGGGGATCTCGGAACGTTTGATAAAAAGGACAAGGAGGCAGCCGAAAAAGCTCTCTCAGAAAGCATCCTCCACCTGGAGGATCTGCAGGACAAACTCTATGCCCAGGATCGATGGGGATTGCTGCTGATATTTCAAGCAATGGATGCTGCAGGCAAAGATGGAGCGATCAAGCACGTTATGTCCGGCGTAAATCCGCAAGGTTGTCAGGTCTTCAGCTTTAAATCGCCATCGGCCGAAGACCTGGATCACGACTATCTTTGGCGCTGCATGAAATGTCTTCCCGAACGCGGCAGGATCGGCATCTTCAACCGGTCATACTACGAGGAGACCCTTGTGGTCCGCGTCCACCCGGAATTTCTCGCCTCCCAGAAAATTCCCGCCGAACTCGTCGGCAAAAACATCTGGAAAGAGCGTTTCGAAGATATTAAAGCATTTGAACGCTACCTGACCAGGAACGGGATTGCGGTGCGGAAATTCTTTCTGAACGTCTCGAAGAAAGAGCAGAAAAAACGTTTTCTCGAGCGTGTGGAAAAGCCGGAAAAAAATTGGAAATTTTCATCGGCTGATCTGAGCGAGAGGATGCGCTGGAACTCCTATATGGATGCGTATGAGGATATGATCCGGCATACTGCAACCGAATACGCGCCGTGGTATGTGATTCCCGCAGACAATAAATGGTTCACTCGCCTCATGGTCGCCTCCGCTGTCATCGAC
>JBJKQT010000168.1:0-7752 GCA_046705065.1 Desulfocapsaceae bacterium | reverse complement strand
CGTTGTAGATCGTAAACGGCGATTCGCCGTACCACATGTACTGCCGAATCACCGTTTAAGATACTACGCCTCGTCTATCGAGCTTTTTCCAGAGTCCATCCAGGCGACGATGATGACTTTTTACGAGCTTATCAATTTTAGGCCGTTGCATTTTTCCGAGGAATCGATTCGTAATATTTGAGAGGTTGCCATATGGCCGGAGGCCCGCAGAGAAAAATTTCCCCTTGGGCGATTCTGTTGTTGATTGCCATGGGATTATGGATCCTTTTCAACCCACTGGAGAGACGAAGGTATGATCCCAATGCCGTTTCCCGACCGGTTGCAGCCAGGGGAGACCTTGCCGCTGATGAAAAAACCACCATCGATATCTTTAAAAACACGTCACCGTCGGTTGTCTATATAACCAGCATTGCCCTGCGGCGCAGCCTGTTTTCCTTAAATGCCGTGGAGATACCTCAGGGTACCGGCTCCGGGTTTGTCTGGGATAAGGAAGGACGGATTGTCACGAACTATCACGTCATCAGTGATGCAAACCGAATCCAGGTGACCATGTCCGACAGAAGTGTTTGGAAGGCCGTCCTGGTGGGGGCTGCTCCCGATAAAGACTTGGCCGTCATTCAAATCAGCGCTCCGTCCGATATCCTAAAACCCATCCTCATCGGGCAATCTTCCAATCTCCAGGTGGGGCAGAAGGTGTTCGCCATCGGCAATCCTTTCGGGTTGGATCATACCATGACTTCCGGAATTATCTCGGCTTTGGGCAGAGAGATCAAAGCAATTACCGGACGGATCATAAAAGGCGTGATTCAAACGGATGCCGCGATCAATCCGGGGAATTCCGGCGGACCTCTTCTGGACAGCGCCGGCAGGTTGATCGGAATCAATACAGCGATCTACAGTCCTTCAGGGGCTTATGCCGGCATCGGATTTGCCGTACCTGTCGACGAAATCAACAGGGTGATACCCCAGTTGATTAAAAACGGCCGTTTGATTCGGCCAGGCATTGGAGTAGGGCTGGCCGATGAACGAGTAACAAAAATGCTCGGGGTCGGCGGAGCACTGATCATAAATGTTGAAAGCGGCAGCCCGGCCGAAAAGGCAGGATTACGTCCAACAACACAATATCAGGGGGATATCATTATCGGTGATATCATAACCGCTGTAAACGGTAAACAAGTAAGCTCAGCCGACGATCTTGCCAATGAATTGGAAAAGCACAAAGTCGGCGACATTGTGACTTTGAGTATTGACCGGAACGAACAAAATATTCAGGTGAAAGTACGGCTCGAAGCGGTCGAGTAATAAGATTACATCTCCCTCTTTTTCTTTTGGGCTTCCAATGTCAATCGTCGTGCAAGTTCGCGCATATCGCGCGTTTTGTCCGATTCATCTATGATTTCCCGGCCGACGATTTCCTCAAGGACATCTTCCATGGAGATGATTCCCGTCATGGAACCGTACTCGTCAACGACCACAAAGAGATGCTGCCTTCGGTCGAAAAAGTCGATGAGTACCCGATTTAACGGCACGGTTTCCGGTACAAAATGCACGGGGTGCATAAGTTTGGATAGCGTGATTTTCATCTTGTTTTCAGCGGCGGCGACCAAAACATCCTTGCGCATGATGATGCCTGTGACATTATCCGGTTCTTTGTCGTAAATAGGGACACGGCTATGGCTGTGCAGTTCGTTGACACGTTTCATCGCCTCTTCAACGGTGAGGTGCTCGTTTAACGAGAACGTCACCGTACGTGGGGTCATAACCTCACGGACAATTTTGCTTTGCAGTTCGAGAACATTGGCGATAATTCGCTCTTGGTCGGCCTCTATACCACCGGATTTAAGGGAAAGGGCGGCAATGGTCTGCAGCTCTTCAGCTGAGTAATTTCCTTCGTCTTTCCGCTCGGGCAGAAGTCGTGTGATTGACTGGCAGACCCATATGATCGGCTTGAGGAAAAGTATCGTCCAGCGCAAAGGGGATGCTATAAACGGGGCCATTTTTACAGCGAAAGTGACCCCCAATGTTTTGGGAATAATCTCCGAGAAAAAAAGGATGGTTAAGGTAAAGGCCGCTGAAAACCAGATAAGATATTGATCGCCGAAAAGTCTTACCGTCTCGGCGCCGGCCACGGCGGCTCCTATGGTGTTGGCAACGGTGTTGAGTGTCAGGATTGCTGTGATGGGCTTATCGATATCGGCCCGCAGGTCATAGAGGACCTGCGCTGAAGCATGGCCGGATTTCCTCAGCATTTCGATCTGACTGGTCGAGATCGAATAGAGAACGGCTTCGCACGTGGAACAAAACGCCGAAACGCAAATTGACAAGAGAACTGCCGCAACAAGTAGGTTCAACTTGTACCTCTTACATAAAGTTGGTTGTGGTATATGCTGGAAATAATGATTAACAATACTCAAATATAGAGTAACAATCAAACTGTTATAACACTCACTACCTCAAGGATCATCAATGGAATTTACGAAATTTGGAATTGCATCGGAGGCTCCGAAGGATTTCCTCTACGATATGCTTGTCTATTGTCTCGCAGAGTCGGAAAAAGGGTTTTCGGACTATAAAAAGATGATGCGGAAAAAATTGAAAAAGGCGTTCGATTTAGGAGATTTTTCCGGAAAAGCCGGTGAAAGAATAGTTTTTTATCCGGATGAATCGGACGGGAATGGAAAAATATATGCCAAAAGGGTGGTGTTTTTTGGCATCGGAAAAGTTGAAAAGGTGACTTCCCTTGTTGAATTGCGGGAAATGTTGAAAAAAGTTGGAGGGAATATCGCCAAAACAGCAGAGGAAATAAAGGCATTGACCCTTATGGTAGATTTACCAAGTCTTAAAAACATCGATGCCGCCCAAACCGCCCAGTGTCTTGCCGAGGGGGTAGCACTTGGGGATTACCGTTTTGCAAAGTACAAAAAGGTGGATCCGGAAGAGAAGGTCTTCACCGGAATTCGCGAGATCCGGTTTGCGGCCGGGTCTTCTGAATCAGATGCCTTAAAAGGGATAAAAAGAGGAGAATATGCAGGGAAAGCCACCTGTTTTGCAAGAGACATGGCCAATGAGCCGGCCAACATCTGGACACCGGAAAAATTCGCAAGCATTGCCCGTGACTTGGCGGATAAATACCAAATGAAATGTAAGGTGTTGGACAAAAAAGATATGAAACGTTTGGCCATGGGAGGGATTCTTGCCGTCAATCAAGGATCTGCTGAACCTCCCAAACTGGTTATCCTTGAGTATTCCGGAAAAAAGGCGAAGCAGACGCTGCTTGTTGTCGGTAAAGGGATCACTTTTGATTCCGGCGGACTGAACCTTAAGCCGTCGGCAGGATTGGAAGACATGAAATTCGACATGTGCGGCGGGGCTGCGGTGCTTGCCTTCATGCAGGCCGTAGGTGAAGAAAAACCCGACCTGAATATCGTCGCCATGATTCCCTCTACAGACAATATGACAGGGAGCGCCGCCGTAAAACCAGGCGACGTGATAACGCATTACGGCGGAATTACCTCGGAGATCGTCAATACCGACGCCGAGGGGCGAATGGTGTTGGCCGATGCGATCGCCTATGGGGTTAAAAAGTTCAAGCCGGATTGTGTGGTGGATATTGCAACGCTGACCGGCGCTGCGATTATCGGACTTGGGCATCACTATACAGGCCTTCTCAGCAATAATGACACGCTTGTCGCTCGATTGATCGAGGCCGGAGAAGTAAGCGGAGAACCGCTATGGCGACTTCCCATGGGAAAAGACTATGCCAAACAGATGGAATCGAAAATTGCCGACCTAAAAAATGCGGGAGGCAGGGATGGCGGGACGATAACAGCAGCGTGCTATCTTGAAAAATTCGTAGGAGAGACAATTTGGGCTCATCTCGATATAGCAGGTACCGCCTGGAATTTTACCGAGAAATCCTATATTCCCAAAGGCCCTTCCGGCATCGGGGTCAGGACTCTTCTTGAACTTGTGCGTTCCTGGCAACCGATCAAAAAGTAGATGACCCACGGAAGCGAATTGCTTTGAAGAGCTTTGCAGATATTTTTCCGCCCAAAAGGGACCGCCACCAAAGAAGCAAAAAGAGCAGAAGCCCTATGTAGGAACCCAAGGCGCGAAATACCGTGTGAACATGGAAATTCTCCACTGCGATGACGTCTTTGGAAAGAAACGTTCCCTGTAAAGAGATAAGCCCTGTGGTTTTCGGGACATGGCCCTGCAAGGCTATTTTTTCTCCTGCAAATGTCGTTATACTGTGCGTATCTTGGGAATAGGGAACACGGTCGAATTCGATGAAGTGCCCCGTTCGGGCACTCGTATCCCTCAGCGTGTGAATGTAGCGGTTGTTTGCTTTTTCAAGGTCCTGCATGAAATGGAATGGAGCTGCAAGATAAAGCAAAAGACAGGCGAGAATCCCGGTTGTGCGAATCCACGACGGTCGATGAAGAAATGTATTTTCCGCCGCGGCTCTTTTCCAGTTGAAGACGACATAGAGGATACCAACTACGGAGCCGATGGTAAAAAAAGGATTTTCGGACCAGAGAATGTTGAATTGAAGCATCTTCCAGGTGATTGGGGCAAAAAGATGAACTCCGTTTCCCCATTTTATCTCAATGGTGTCAAGGAGCAGATGAAAAAGACAGTTTCCTCCCAGCAAGGCAAAGATTTGAGGTGTCTTTTTTGTTAATAGGGCCAGCGCCAGAGCCAACAGCAGACAAAAAAACAAACTAGCCTGAACGGTGACGTAGAGCCGGACATCGTAGGGATTGAAAATATGGAGCGGCAGCAGAAGTCTTTGAATGATCCAGGGGATATCCGGGAGTACACATCCCGTGAAAATCCACAGAAAAGCGCTTTGCTTTGATATCAGCCTGTTGGTCGGCCCCTGAATCGCAAAATGGCAGAGTGTGTTGGGCATTATATTTAATTGGATGTGTTGATTGGCAGCAATTTATCGGCAGTCTTTTAAAGCGTTGTAAAAGGAAGTTGAAACTATACGATTCCTTCGTCCCCAAGGCAAGCGGAGAGGGATACTTCCCTTGAAGGATTGCCACAGCTCAATTGTTACTACAGCTAAGGTTAGCGAAAAGGAGGCGGCATGCGCATCATACGGTTTAAAGGATCGGAAGGGCAGATTTATTGCGGCTGTCAATACAATGGTGTAACTGCTACCGTGATCAAAGGAGATATTTTCTCGTCCATGGAGATGACAACCAGAAGAGTCGTCGTTAAAGAGCTCCTTGCCCCTCTTCTTCCTCCGGCAATACTGTGTATCGGTTTGAATTATAAAATGCATGCAGCCGAAACCGGGCTTTCCATTCCCGAATATCCCGTCCTTTTTTTTAAAAATCCCGGAGCGGTAACGGGGCCGGATTCCGATATCGTCATACCTAAATCGTGTCTTGACCCGCCTCAGGTTGATTTTGAAGCGGAGTTGGCCGTAGTCATCGGGAGGCTTGCAAAAAACGTCAGCAAAGAAAAGGCTCTGGAGTATGTTCTCGGCTACACATGCGCAAACGATGTGTCGGCAAGAATTTGGCAAAAAAAGGCAGGTGGGAAACAATGGTGCAGAGGAAAAAGCTTCGATACATTCTGCCCTTTGGGACCAGAGCTTGTCACAAAAGATGAAATCGTCGATCCACAGCGTCTGGTACTCCAATGCAAGCTGAACGGTCGGGTGATGCAAAGGGCGACAACTGCGGACATGCTTTTTACAATCAGTGAAATAATTGCGTATCTTTCCGAAAGCACGACACTATTTCCTGGATCCATTATCTTGACCGGAACACCTGACGGCGTCGGATTTACCAGAAATCCGCCTGTCTATCTTAAACCGGGAGATTTGCTGGAGACTTGCATACAGGATATCGGGACCCTGTCCAATCGGGTTGCCTTTGAAAAAATTTAAAACCGGTGGATGAACTGAATCCTGTTTCAGGCTGCCGGGATTTTTTATCATTAAACGATGTTGTTGAAATTTTTTCCTTGAAGCGATGACCTTCTTTGATGTACTGATTATAATAGTACTAAAATTTATACTTATTCCCATTAGGATATCAAAAGGGTACTTACGCTAGCAAAGGTCTGTAGCGATGCCGGATCTTTGTACCATTCTTTATTTCCCAAAAATTATAATAGAGGAGATTTGTCGTCATCTTTGGAAGGTATTGAGGCCGGTCTCGCAGTAGGGCGTCTGACGTATTTCCTGAGTTGGTGTTAACCTTGCCTCTTTCATCCATTTGAAGTCGCTGCACACTCCATCAGTGTGGTTGAAATGTCAGGTGCATGGCAAATGTTTTTCTGGAATATTTGCTATTTTGAATAATAGTATAGACAGGAGAGAAAATGGACGATGACATGAAGTAGTGAAAAATTTCATTCGTGTGATCAGGGTAGAAAAAAGAGAAAAAAGCTTGCTAAATTTTTCTGGAGAACAAACTTTCCAGACCGACGTTTAAAAAGCGATGTTGTGAAAACAAGAACAATTAACGCTTTTTAACTAAAAAACAACAAGGAGGAATTGAGATGAAGAAATTCATAATGGCAGCAGTAGGGTGTATGGCAATGACGTTTGCCATGACAACAGTATCCTTCGGTATTCAATTGACGCCGCAGGAAGCAAATTCGCTCAAAAGCAGCATGGACAGCAAGTATGTAACGGAAGTACAAGGTGGAAAAATTTACTATTCACAGGCTAGCACGGCATTTCAACCCGCTGAACTCGACACAATCCTAAAAGCATACGGTCTCACCTTGCAAGGAGATATGGCAAGCCATCTTCCAAAGCATTATGTTGCATCAAAGGACGGCAAGGTTGCTGATAGTTTGAATACAGCATTTACGCCGAATGAATATCATGCCATTTTCACATCATACGGCCTTCAGCTCGACCCTAAATGCATCCGCTCCACCATCGGAAGGATTCCGTATGCCGTGAGCGTTTCAGCAAGCGGCCAGGTCACCTTGGGGGATGTCCCGACGGCATATACAGGCGAACATTACGCAGAAATTTTGTACTGCTACAACTTGCCTGCCAAACCCATGGCCATGAAACCTCATACAAAATGGGTTGTGGCTTCTGATTATCTGTTCGATTTCAACAAAGCCGTTATCAAACAGAAGTATTACGGTAAACTGGATCAAATCGCCGAGGATATGAAAAATGATCCTTCCCTCAAGGTTGAGGTTCAAGGATACACAGACAGCATTGGTTCGGCAAAATACAACATGAAACTTTCCCAGAGACGGGCCAATGCCGTCAGGAACTACCTTATCAAAAAAGGTGGTATATCAGCTGATCGTATAACGGCGGTAGGTTACGGAGAGACAAAACCGGTCGCTTCAAATAAGACCAAAAAAGGCCGGGCTCAAAACAGGAGAGTGGAAATTATTCCCATCCAGTAAAAAGGACAATCGCCTGCAGGTTCAGACTCCTCTGACTGTCTCGTTGCAAACGTGATGCAGATAAGGTCAGGGAGATGAGGCTATCGTATCAGGGAAACAAAGAGAGGTCCCCTTTCGATGTTTCCCTGATTTTTTTATAATAAAGAGTTCTCATGATGCAACCACTCGATGAATTCGTACGAGAGAGAAGAAGTATCAGAAGGTTTACCTTGCAGAAGGTTGAAGCCGAGAAGTTGAATGCAATATTTGAAGCAGTACGGTGGGCTCCCTCATGGGGGAACACCCAATGCTGGCATTTTGTCATCGTCAAAGAGCAAAAAATTAAGGAAAAGCTTTCCGAAACACTGACGA
>JBJKQT010000167.1:0-25196 GCA_046705065.1 Desulfocapsaceae bacterium | reverse complement strand
CGCCTGTTTTTCCGGCAAGGAAAGCAATAAACCTCCGGATGTTTGCGGATCGAAAAGCAATTCTTCCTGAGGGTGAGTGAGCTCACGGGCTACGGTGAAAGGGTGGCGTTGAACCATGGTTCTATTGGCTGTATTACTGCCGGTCGTCTCTCCCCTCTTATACATATCGAGGGCTCCTGGGTAAAACGGCAGCTTTGTGTAGTCCAGTATCACTCGAACTCCGCTTCCGATAGCCATCTCCAGGGTGTGACCGAGAAGTCCGAAACCGGTGATATCCGTACAGGCATGAAGATCGTACGACAGCGCCTTTTCCATGGCGTACCCGTTCAGGGAGGCGATGATGGGCAGTGCGGAATTTTCCAGTTCCTTGAAGCTGAACTTACCCGACCTCACCGCATTAAAGAGAACTCCGGATCCTAAAGGTTTTGTCAATAGCAGACAGTCACCCGGCATTGCACCCGCATTGGTGATGATGCGTTGCGGATGAACGATGCCGTTTACACAGAGTCCGTATTTCGGTTCATTGTCATCGACGGAATGGCCGCCCACCAGGCACGCACCTGCTTCAACTACCTTGTCGTTGCCGCCGCGCAGTATCTCTCTGAGTACGCCTTTGTCTAAAAACTGCGCTGGAAACATCACCACATTGAGAGCGGTGAGGGGCTTTCCGCCCATGGAATAGATGTCGGAAATCGAGTTTGCCGCCGCAATCTGTCCAAACCAATATGGGTCATCTACTGGTGGGGTGATAAAATCGATGGTATTCACCATGGCCATATCGTCACTGAGCTTATAGACAGCGGCGTCATCGGAGGTCTCGATGCCGACCAGGAGATTGGCATCTTGGTGAAACTGCAAACCCTTTAGCGCGTCCGACAAGTCCGTCGGGCCGATTTTAGCTGCTCAACCACAGGTTCTCGCCAGACCAGTCAGCGTTTTCTTCTTGAAAATCCTCATCTTTTCACCTGAAAAACTCCAAAGAGATCTTCTGTTTTTGGCAATTGAATTCCTGAAAACCAAGGAGTTCATAATTTTCATCATAAAATTTTTTTTTAATCAGGGCTAAAATAATCGTCTTCACTCTTTGAGCAAGAAAAATCGGCATAGTTCACCCCCTCAACCGGAAATGAAAGAAGAAATTCTCTCACTCTCCGAATTCAAAAAGAGTCGTATTCATCCTGCATCAAACGACAGGGAATCCGGCAGCCTTCCATCCGGCAATACCGCCTTTCAGTGCCTTGGCGCTGCCAAAGCCTTCCTTCCTGTATATGTCCGCACGACCTGCGG
Organism: Desulfocapsaceae bacterium; assembly: GCA_046705065.1. Taxonomy (GTDB): domain Bacteria; phylum Desulfobacterota; class Desulfobulbia; order Desulfobulbales; family Desulfocapsaceae; genus CAWGGS01. Next base: position 23,909 of record JBJKQT010000167.1, on the reverse strand, counting down.
ATGTCCCTTCATCAGGTCAACCGCAATAGAAAACCAACTCCGTATCCTTGCTGAGGCGCAGGAGTTGGGACTTGAAGTCGGCCAAGCTTATTGCCCCTTCGAGATGATTTTCCCGGAATTTCTCGTCACTGTCATAAGCGCAGATAAGCAAAGCTTCGCCGGATTGAACACGGCTCCTGATCTCAGCGGGAGTAACCCTTGTAATTTCAGACACGATCCCACCTCATTGATAGAGTGTAACGCTAAAAAACAATCCGACCGCCCTAGGGCAGTCTTGTAATCGTAATTTATTAGATGCGACTAACATCCATAATGTAATTGTAATTTCAAACGGAAAAGATTCAAGGAGTGGGCTTTGTCGGCATGGATCGTCTTCAACCATTATTGGTGATATTTGCCCAAAATGGTTGCACTGACGGTAAAGAAAAACGGCAGAACGGAAGATCTCTATCAGAGGATTCGGACGGATTCTCTCAGGGTTGCCAACTGCCGTCTGCTTCTTCTTACCAAGAGATCTTAGGGTAGAACTCAGCGCCAATATTCAGCTATCCATTTGGTCGGTTTTACCGTCTTGTATATCTTTTTAAACCAAGGTTTAACCGGTTTTCCCCAAATACCGGCAATGGCATCGGGAGGATTGGGACAGCCGTGAAAGACTATGATCCTGGCGTTTTTCGGAATTTTGGTAGGCGTTAAGAAGCTGTTTAAAAAGCCACCGGGCATGCAGTGCATTTTGAAACTTTTGCACCATTCATCGGGAAAGTAGACAAAGTTATCTTTGCCGAGTTCCCGTGTGATATACATCTGTTCCGTGCGATTGTTTTTCATGACCTCCTCATGCCTTGTGTTGTATTTTTCCAGCAATCGGGTGCAAGTGCCTATTTCAAAACAGAACACGGAAGACTGCCCGATGAGGCGACCTTTCTGCGACCAGTTTTCTATGATGGCCGGCTTATCGGAATACGAGAAGAAACAGTCGATGTTGCCAACGATAACAACATCAAGATCAAGAAACATCAACTTCCCTTTAAGATCCAGGACGTGTTTGTCGAACAGGGCAAGCTTCCTCCAGGCACTGCAATAGCGGGCGTATTCCCAGGCCGGTTCCCTGAAGTCAGGCAAGGGAGCAATCTCGACCTCAGGTCGAATGTTTTCGGCTCGTTCGGTCATGCAGATGAAGCGGAATGGCACGGTTATATTCCTTTTCACCATGCTATAGAGGATATTGACATACTCGGGCCCATACAGGGTCCCCCATTTCATGCAGACGATATTAACCGGTTCCATTGGATTGAATTGCGCGCAGTGAAAGAATGCTCCTGGTGTCCATCCAAAAACGGTTGTTTTGCTCTATCCTCTCGCTGCGCTGTCAAATTTAAACCTCACAATATTAAGCAGATACATGCGGTTAAATTTGCCGTTGCACCTTGACCTAGAGAAAAAAATCTACCTTTTCCAGATGACAGGAATATTAGAGTTCCGTCCCAGACTTCGACAAAGTTTACAGAAACCGAATGTAGACCATTTCCCCGTTGTTTTCAATTAATTGATAATAGGTCGATGAGCTTTTCGTGCCAGAAAATCATTGCACATCGTTTTCTTTAAAAAAAATGTGCTAAAGGCACCGATTCTGGCTGGTAGGAAATGGAATCATGCTAATTTTCTGTGATATGTCGATTCCAACTGGTCGCTGTCGGTATCGCGGAGGTTGAAACAATTTTCGTCAACAAACTCAAACCGATATACATAAATATCGTTTGGTGCGGTTTCGTAACGGTACACATCTCCATCAGTTGAGACCGAGCCTCTATACTCTATGATGCGGAGTTCTTCCTGCGTGTCATCGAAAAAGCCGATGGAATAATCCGTCCCATCCCAAGAGTTGATATAGCTGCCGTCTTCGTTAAAAATAAACGTCTCGGTTTCGCCATACTCGGAATAGACATGAGACCATGCTCCGGCAAGAGTTGTAGTCGGATGTCCGACACGATGATACACGACGTTTTCTTCAGGGGAATGCATGATCAGTTTTGTTCCATCCCGGCTTATCTCGTATGGGAAGGGATTTTCATGAACAAAGTATTTTCCCGCCGGAGTTATTTCAAAACAGGTTCCGTCCATGACACTGGCATGGTTCCAAAAACCGACTAACCGTTGATCAATAGGCATGTTCTCCCCCTCTAACGTACGTGGCGATAAAAACCCTCGCAAAATTTGACGATAATCAAGCAAGGGATCAGAAGATAAAAAGAGTAAGTTGCAGATCGTGTGAAAAGACTTCCTCTAATCAAACCATATACTCATGGGAGTCTGATTGTCAAATAATGGAGCCCAAATACGGCATTTTGCCACAGGCCTCTGCGTCTGTTTTTCTGAATGCCTCCAAGGTTCGATTATTCCATTTTATCGGTAGGGTCAAAGGGCAACATCCGTGATGCTTTTTCGGCCGGACATAAGGACCAATGAGATTTTTCCAGTCACTTCAATGTCTCCTGGGGCTGACTTTCGACGGTTCATTTCGGACGTGCTCTCATCCATGGTATACATTTGATCGGATTTTTTAAAGAATCATTATGGGCGTAATAAAAAACGTCGTTTCCTTGTGGTTTCTCTGTGATATTTGATACAATGAGCGTCGGCTATATGTAGCACAGGAATATCAATGCCGATTACTTGCAGTCTTAAAGGAGTCACCATGGGATGGAAGAATATTCGTATCGGTACAAAATTGGTTTTTGCTTTTGGCTTTATTCTGGTTTTGATCGCCATAACCGCCGGTATCAGCTGGATCGGTTTTCACTCGTTGATATTTCAATCCGAGAAGAGAGATCTCCTGACCAAAACCCTTACCTCGGCTTTGGAAAGGGAGTTGAGTTCTTTGGAACAGGCAAATGTCATGGCTAAAGTGCTGCTTGATCCATCTCAAAATGATCCGGATGCTGCGGTAACATCTGCAGCTTCCACGCCAACGTCTTTAGATGAGGCAGCTGAGAAATTGGATCAGGTGAACCCCGGTCTTTCATCCCTCCTCAAACAGGTAAATGCCTCAGCCGGTGAATTTCAGACGTCGCTTGCTGAGGTTCGTGAGCTTTTGAAAAAAAACAAAGACCGGACTGATTCCGCCGTGCAAGAGGCAAAGATTCTCTTTGAAAATAAAACGCTGCCTTCCATGAGCAGGATGAGAAAAAATTTTGACACATTTGAGGCATCGCTTAAAAACGAACTGGATGGCCTGGAGGCAGAGGTCCATTCTTCAGCCGGAATGAACCAGAGTATTATCCTTGCCCTCCTTGTGGTATCCGTCATATCGGGTTTGGTTCTCAGTATGCTGATTGGCAGGATGATTGTCCGAGCTCTTAACAGGGCCGTGGTTTTCGCGGGACAGATGGCTAATGGTGATTTTTCAGAAAGGCTTCTTGTTGAACAGAACGATGAACTTGGTGAGTTGACGACGTCCTTGAATAGCATGTCGGAGAGGCTCAGTCTCACAGTGAGGGGAATGAGCAATGAAGTGATAGGACTTTCATCCGCCTCCAATGAATTGATCGTCATCTCGCAAGATCTCTCTGAAGGTGTCCAGGAAGTGGCAGACCGGGCTGTAAATGTTTCGGCGTCCACTGAGGAGATGAGTGCCAATATGCACTCAGTGGCTGCGGCAAGCGAGCAGGCCTCCACCAATGTCCATATGGTCGCGTCGTCTTCGGAGGAGGTGTCCTCCACCATCGATCAGGTAGCGGAGAAGACCAGAGCTGCACGAAATATAACCAATAATGCCGTTTTTTTGGCAGACAGCTCTTCTGAAAAAGTAAACGCACTGGGCCATGCGGCAGATGAAATCAACAAGGTTACCCAAGTCATAACCGATATTTCCGAGCAGACGAACCTCTTGGCGCTCAATGCCACGATCGAAGCGGCACGGGCCGGTGAAGCTGGGAAAGGATTCGCCGTTGTCGCCAACGAGATCAAGGAATTGGCAAAACAAACGGCCGGCGCGACCGGTGAGATACAACAGAAGATCGAATCCATCCAGTCTTCGACGGAAGAGACAGTATCAGAGATTCGGCAGATAACCGATGTTATCAGAGAGGTGGACAAAATCGTTGCCGAAATTGCGTCGGCGGTTGAAGAGCAGAGCAAAATTACGACTGAAATCTCGGAAAATGTGATACAGGCAGCTCAAGGGATCGGAGAGGTCAACGAAAATGTTGCTCAGTGTTCGGGGGTTGCGGGGGAGGTCGCCAAGGATATCAGCGACGTCAGCGCAACGGCCGCGAGCCTGGCGGAAAACAGCCGCAATGTCGAAAAAAGCGCCGGTGATCTTGCTCACATTGCAGGAGCCTTGAAAGAGATGATGATGCAGTTCAAGGTGAGCGGCAAAGTTTTGGCTGCCTCTGCTTCCAACTCACGAATAATGGATGTCCCGGATCTGATTCGTTGGAGCAAAACCCTGATGGTTAATATTCCGACCATTGACGAACAACATAAACAGCTGGTGAAAATGATCAACGATCTGCATAAAGCGATGAAAGGGCGGCAAGGCGCTCCGGCGATGGAGCGAATTTTGAACCGCCTGGTGGAATATACCGTCATGCATTTCGGCACCGAAGAAGAACTTTTCAGGAAATACAACTATCCGGAGAGGGAAAAACATGCACAGGCCCACAAAAAACTTGTTGGCAAGGTAAGTGATTTTCAGAAAAAAATGAGATCCGGGGATGCAACCATCTCAATGGATCTGATGGAATTTCTCAAGGACTGGCTGGTCAATCATATCAAGGGAACCGACACAAAATATGCTCCTTTTCTTTTGGAGAAAGGCGTGAAATAGGTCTTTTGAGTTTGCCGCAGTATGGTCTGGAATAAGCGTTCTGTGGATTTTTTTAGCTCAGGACAGAAGAAGATTTTTGGCGAAATAGATAATCGGCATGATGAGCTGGCCGAGTATTCCTGTAAGCATCAGCAAAATCAAAATGAGAAATCCATATCTTTCCATCGATTCAAAGGACTGGGCAAGATGCGGTGGCAGGATTCCGGCGAGAATGCGGCTGCCGTCCAGAGGCGGAATGGGAATAAAATTGAAGACGCAGAGCACGATATTGATCCAGACACTGGCGACCAGCATTTCTTTTAGGGGATAAAGCAATGTCATGCTTGCAGCAGCCGGAAAAAATGAGGCCAGTAATATGACAAGCTTGATCAGTACGGCACTAATGATAGCCACACCCATATTGGTGACGGGACCTGCAAGGGCAACCCAAAGCATATCCTTGCGCGGATTCTTGAAGTAGTAGGGGTTGACGGGGACAGGTCTGGCCCAGCCGAAATTAACGAGAAAAAAGGCGATTGTACCTATGGGATCCAAGTGCTTAAGCGGGTTCAGAGTCAGCCGGCCTTCGGCCTTGGCAGTCGGGTCACCCAGCGTCAAGGCAACATATCCATGGGCGAATTCATGAATGGTGAGAGCAAAGAGTATCGGCGGAGCCAAGAGGATAATTCGTTGTAAATCAATAAAATGCATTATAACATCCGTAAAAAGAGATTATTTGGCAAAGACAAGCCGTGCCTGTTGCAGTGTTTAATCGTAAGCATCAAGAAAAGAGAAGGCAAGAAATCAAAGCGGGTAGGTGGTCCGAATATAGGCCTCTTCTTCGGCTGCCGTGTGAACGATGCCGTCCAGGCGGGCGTCCAAAAGGTCGTTGAGCATGGTGGAGAAAGCCGGGCCTGGTTGGTACCCCATCTCCTTTAGTTTTTGTCCGGTCAGTTCGGTGCGGACCTGGCGCAGTGATGTCACATAATGCGACACGGCCATTTTAACATCATTTTTCTTGGCGATGGCCATAAGATAAAGGAGTCCTTCGATCTCCAGGTTCTTAAGAAGTCTGAATATTTCGCTGTTCTGCAAGATCCTGCGTCTTGACATGAATCCGACGACCTTTTCGGCGTTTTCCTTCTGACTTACAAGGTTTTCAGTTGCCTTGGATGGTATTTGGAAACGTATACAGAATCCCAGCAGTTCGTTTGCCGTCGATCTTGCCATGATGGCCAGGAGATAGACGATCCAGGCCGAGCAGGGATCGTTGAGATAAAGGAGACGATACCAAGAAAGCGCCCGGTAAGCCTGATTAAGGATATGGAGAAAGCGCCTGTCCACTTTAAGGTGCGGCTTGAGGTCCGGCCAGAGAAAGCGGAACAGATCAAATTCAGCCAGACGCTGAATAGCGGGTAGGGGATTTTCCTCCGACAGAATGATTTGCAGCTCGGAAAGGAAACGGGGATCGTTGTCTTTACCGAATAAATCCATTTTTACCGCATTGCGAATCAGACGTTTTGTGTGCTCCACGATCTGGAAATCCATCCTTTTTTCCAGACGGATCGCTCTGAAAATCCGGGTGGGATCCTCAACGAAGCTTAGGTTGTGCAATACCTTGATGGCACGATGCTTCAAGTCGTTTTGACAGTTGAAGAAATCGTTGAGAGTTCCGAAGTGGTCGGGATTGAGCTGGATGGCCATCGCGTTGATTGTAAAATCGCGGCGGTAGAGGTCCAGTTTAATAGATGAGAGTTCGACGGTGGGCAGAGCCGCCGGATACTCATAATATTCCAGCCGGGCTGTGGCGATATCGATCTTGAAGTTGTCCGGAAGCACCACCATGGCAGTTGCGAACCGTTCATGCGTTCGGACCCGTCCGCCCAGTATTACCGCCAATTTTTTGGCGAAAATGATGCCGTCTCCTTCAATGACGATGTCCAGGTCGAAATTGTTTTTCTTCAGCAACAGGTCGCGCACGAAGCCACCCACGGCAAAAGCATTAAACCCGAGACTGTCGGCGACTTCTCCGATGGTTTTCAATAGAGTGATGATTCTCTTGTCCAGACATTCGATTATCAGCGAGTTGATATTTCTTGTCCGGGCAAGGGAGGGATTCTCGCTTTCATGGAGCATGTTTTTCGGCAGGTGCGAAGGGTCGTTGACCAGGCGGTTGAGGAGATCGGTGCGGGTGATGACTCCTTTGAGCTGCCGCTCATGTATTATGGGAATCAGGCGCTGCCTGTGCTCGATGATCAATTCTTGAATGTCGGCAAGGGTGGCATTGAGCGACAGCACCTCAATATCAGAGGTCATGTATTCGCTCACAGGCAGATGGCCGAGGTTGTGGTGAATCGCTTTTTCGATGACCATTCTCGTAATAATTCCGGCGACCAGAGGCAGCGTGCCGTTGTGAATCTCCGCAGAGGGAAGCGGAAGCACGGGAACCGAGGCGATATTGTACCGGGTCAGGATGTCGTTGGCCTGACTTATCGTCGTGTCGACGGTGATCGAGATGACCGGTTGGGACATCATCTCCCTGGCAATAGGTTGCGGAAAGATATGCCTGTGCAATGCATGAATTAGTTTTTCCTGAGCCTCGATCATTGTCATGTTCTGGATCGTTGCCGAAGCAGCCGTTGAATGACCTCCGCCGCCCATGTCGCGGGCGATGATGCCGACGTTGACATCGGGAATGCGGCTGCGGGCTATCAGGTAGATTCTGCCGGCCATGGATACCAGGGCAAAGAGGGTGTCGAGGTTTTCCATGGCCATGAATCGGCGGATGATAATCGAAAAATCGTCGACATATGTTTGCAGGGTGAGCGCGGTGATGACGATGGGGATCCCTTGAATTGTGTACGTCGTTGCTGTCTGCGTCAGGTCATGCAGCAATTCCACCTGGGTGGTCGTCAGTTCGTAGGTAATGAACTGAGAGACGATATCGAGTTTTGCCCCTTTTTCAAGGAGCCAGGCGGCGGTCTGCAGATCGGCAGGTGTTGTGGTCAGATGAGTCAGGGAACCGGTATCTTCGTAAATTCCAAGACAAAAGATGGTCGCCTCGTCCGGCGTGATCTCAAAATTTTTCTCTTTAAGGATCCGCGCTAAGACTGTGATTGTGGATCCCACATCTTGGATGACTTCAACGCTCCCCCTCATATCTCCGGGATTACTTGGATGGTGATCATAGATATGCAGGGAAATTCCTGGATTTTTGAGGCAAGCGGAAAAAGGGCCGATCCGGGTAGACGAACGGGTGTCGACAACGATCAGTTGATCCACTTTTGCAAGGTCGATATTCTTTATTTTCTGAAAATCGTATCGGTACGGAAGAATTTGGGAAATAAAATCGCGCAGACCCTTTTCCTGGGAGCCGGGGAAGGCCATAACGGCTTCGGGATAGAGTTTTGCGGCGGCTATCATCGATGCCATACCGTCAAAATCGGCATTGAGGTGGGTGGTTATAACCTGCATTATTGCCTATGAAGATGTGTTTTAATTCCGTCGTCCGTTTTCCTGTTTCTCGAGAAATCTACCACGCATGCTACTTGACTTGATATTAAAATTTAACCACGAGGGTGAAATTTTTTATGGATACTTTTGAGGCGGTCCTGGTCGATCTGCGTATAGATTTGGGTCGTAGCTATATCGGAATGGCCAAGCATCATTTGTACAGCCCTGAGATCCGCACCGTGTGCCAAAAGGTGAGTAGCAAAAGAATGTCTGAGCATATGAGGAGATATTTTTTTCGTAATCCCTGCGGCAAGTGCCATCTCATCTAAAATTTGCCAGAACCGTAGCCTTGTCATGGCCTTTCCCCTTGCGGTAATGAAGAGAAAATTGGACCGTTTACCTTTTAAAATAAACGGCCTGGCTTTTTGGAGATAGCTCTCCAGACTCTCTTTTGCAGGAATGCCGAAGGGGACGAGCCGTTCCTTGTTGCCCTTTCCAAGAACACGGACAAAACAACTTGTCAGGTTACAGCCGGAAATGGGGAGACGGACAAGCTCAGTGACCCTGAGCCCTGTTGAATAAAGCAAGCAAAGCATGGCATAGTTGCGAAGAACGAGGGGTGATGCAACAGAGGGCAAGGTGAGAAGCCTCGTTACCTCTTCCACAGTCATTGCCTTCGGCAGGGTGCGCCCTCCCCGCGGCAAATCGATGGCTGTAAGTGGATTATGGGCGATGTGGCCGCCTGCAGTGAGAAAAGCAAAAAATGTCTTCAACGCCGAAATGCGTCTTGCGTTGCTGCGATGAGAGATCTGGTTTTTTCTGGCCCTCTCCAGGAATCCATGGATGATTCCATGATCTATCTCGTGAAGATCGGGTTTACCCAGCGATTGCAGATAGGAAAAAAAAGAGGAGATATCGGCTGAATAGGCTTTTACCGTATTTTCTGCAAGACGTCTTTCGGAAATTAAATACCGAAGGAAAGGTTCGTAATAAGAGGAAAACTGTTCCGGAGAGGTCAGCGGTTCGATAGGATCTGAACGGAAGAATTGATTCTGAAAAAGTCATCCCAAGCCCCCGACAAATCGGGGTACTTGGGGCTTAAAGACCTTATGCGGTCTTTCGAGTGCGGTTGAATTTGCGGAGTTTCCTTCTGGCTTCAGCCTGTTTGCGGCGCTTTTTTACGCTGGGTTTTTCATAGAATTCGCGGCGCTTCAGCTCTCTTTTTATACCATCGATTTGCAGCTTCTTTTTCAACTGTCGGATGGCGTATTCAAGGTCTCCTCGAACTTCAACTTCTATCATCTCGGGCTCCGTTTACGAATTAATCAAATACATCTCAATTTATCAGGCGTGACTGGAATGTATCTTCTTCCGGCCGTGATGCGGCAAATAGTCCGCCTGCTCAGTATTCTTAAAATATACTATATTTCATGACAATAATCTTGCCTTTATATAATGAAGAAAAAATTCTGTCAATAGAATTTTGGGAACATCGCGGAGCTTCCATAGCAAACGGGATGTTGGATTTTTTTTTGATGCTTTTCCGTGCAGGACGATTCATAATATTTACTCTTGAAGCGAATCCAGAAAATCACCAGAGGCGGATGGCCCCTCTTTTATTGAAGGTTTTTCTGCAGTTATAAACCCGAGAGGAGCGAATTCGGTAAAAACAACCGTAGAGGTGGAAACGTGAGTGATAAAAAGAAACTGCGTGTGGCGCTGCTTGCCGGTGGCAAATCAGGTGAACGGGAGGTGTCGCTGAATGGGGCCAAAGGCGTCGAACAGGCGCTTGACCACGCGAAATTTGAAATAAAAAAATATGATCCTGCAACGGATCTTGCAGCCTTGGTTTCAGAGGCAGGTGAAATTGATTTTGCTTTCGTTCTGCTGCATGGGAGATTCGGAGAAGATGGAACCGTTCAGGGCCTGTTGGACCTGCTGGAAATTCCATACCAAGGATCGGGAGTATTGGGGAGTGCGCTGGCCATGGATAAAAACCTGGCAAAGGAACTCTATCGACTCCGCGGTCTTCCCGTTGCCGATTGGGAGATGGTGACCGACAATAGCGGCGCTTCGGCCGGCGATATTTCAGAACGACTTGGCCTGCCCCTTGTGGTCAAACCCGTCTGCCAGGGATCCAGCATAGGCATGACCATAGCCCGCACAGAAGAGGATCTTGCCGCGGGCATCCGGAAGGCCTTTACCCAGGACAGTAAAGTGATGGCGGAGAAGTTCATCGCAGGGCGCGAGATCACTGCAGGGGTTCTCGGCAATGGCGATCCCGTCGCATTGCCGCTTATTGAAATTATTCCGGGCGAAGGCTACGCGTTTTTTGATTATGACGCCAAATATAAACCGGGCGCCTCAAAGGAAATCTGCCCGGCCCCCATTGATTCCGACCTTGCAGCCAAGGCGCAACAATACGGTGTAGATGCGCATAAGGCTTTGCAATTACGAGGGTATTCTCGGACAGACATGATCCTGACGGAAGACGGAAAGTTTTATCTGCTGGAGACCAATACCATCCCGGGAATGACCGCAACAAGCCTGTTTCCTCAGGCTGCGGCAGCGCATGGGCTGGATTTTTCTTCTTTGCTTGAGCGGTTGATAGAGCTTGGCATGGAGAAATAGTGCAATCCGTCGAAGCTTCTTGTTGTTACGCAGTTGCCGGTACCTCAAAGCAAATCTGTTGAGGTCGCCGGCAACTGCCCAAATACGAGTCATTCGCGACAGCTCACAGCTTAAACTTCCTGCTATGTAGACTGCTGTTTCTCTTCTTTCACGGCAAGTTACCATGAAATGCGTACAAATAGTGTGAAATCGCCTGACTCACAATAAGTAGAGGAGAGCTTCAGCTATAGGATGATGCGTTCGGGTGAGGTGAATGCGTTGACTCTATCCGGCCGGGCGTAGCCGATGAGGGTTGCGCCGGCCCGGTCGGCAATGGCCAGTCCCAGTGAGGAAGGGGCTGTTCTTGACATGATAATCGGGATGCCGATTCTAGCGCATTTCAGGACCATATCCGATGTGAGCCGCCCGGTTGTATATATTGCTCCCCTGGCCGAGGCCCTTCCGAGCAGAATGGCGCCCATGATCTTGTCCACCGCGTTATGCCGTCCGACATCTTCGAAAAAGGCTTTCAACTCACCATCGGCCCAGAGTCCGCAACCGTGAACGCAATGGGTTTCTGTATTCAAGGTTGAAGCTTTAAGAACCTGAAGGATAAAGTCTTTAATTTCGGCAAAAGGAAGCTTGTATTCCACAAGCGGGTCAAAGGCCCCGGTAAGCATCTCCTTTGATATTTTACCGGTGCCGCCGCAACCTGAAGTAATAATAACTTCTTTTGGCTTTGTATCTTCCACATCCGCATAGACGGCAATCCGGCCCTCCGGGCAGACCAAGACCTCCTTGACCTCCTCAGGGGACTTTATATAGCCTTGACCGAAGAGAAACCCTACGCCGAATTCCGCAAGCCCCACCGGCAGCACCATGGAGGAGCCGATGGGTTCGTCGTTTAATGCCACGGTATACGGGGTTTCTACGGCCAGCAGTTCTTTCTGCAGACTCCTGCCTGCCGGACTGATTATTGTTGTCTGATGGGACAAGGTTACCTTGTCGTTCATTTTTTTTCCGACGCTCTGTTAATTCATCTTACCCTGATACGGGTCTTCCCTCTTTTTAATGCATGAAGTACATGGTATAGAGTGTCGAGAAAGTTTTCAACAACATATACCCATGGGCGGATGATTAGTGGGAGGTGGACGGTTGGATCGCAGAAAACGACGGAACCCGGGCATGCCGGCAGGTAAGACTGACGGCATTTGCCGAGCTGGATGCAGATTCCTTTTTCTGACCATTTTAATTTCCCTCTTCTTTTGGTGTAAGATGTCGGTGGCGGGGGACGAGAAGAAGGAGCCGATCGTTCTGGGAGAGTCCTGTGCCTTAAGCGGACCTGCTGAAAATCTTGGTCTGCAGATGCGCTCCGGCCTGCTCGCTGCTTTCTCCAAAATCAACGACGAGGGAGGGATCAACGGTCGGGATATCATTCTTGACAGCAAAGATGACGGATATGAACCCGACAGAGCAATCCGGAATACCAGGGATCTCATCGAAAAGAAGAATGTCTTTATGATTATCGGCGAGGTCGGGACACCGACCTCGAAAGCTGTTGTTCCTCTCATTGAAAAATGGAAAATACCATTTTTTGCCCCGCTGACGGGAGCTCAATTCCTGCGTGTTCCTTTTAGAAAATATGTTATTAATGTCCGTGCCAGTTATTTCCAGGAAATGGAAAGATTGGCCTCCTACCTGATCAAGGTGCGAAAGGTCAAGCGAATAGCCTGCTTCTACCAGAACGACAGTTATGGATTTGCCGGATTGGAGGGTATCGAGATAGCCCTCGAAAAACGAGGGATGCGCCTTGTCTCCAAGGGCAGTTACGAACGCAATACCGTAGCCGTGATGGGCGGGCTCAGGGATATCAATCGTGCGGAACCTGAGGCCGTTGTGCTTGTCGGAACGTATTCCGCCTGTGCCGAATTTATTAAATTGAGCAAGACAAAAATAAAACGGCATCAAATATTCTGCAGCATTTCCTTTGTCGGCACCGAGAGTCTGGCCAAAGTGCTGGGGGACTACGGCAGGGATGTGATCGTCTCGCAGGTCGTGCCGTATCCCGAGGATAGAGAAATACCCATTGTACGGGAATATACGGACGCCATGGATAAATATCAGCACGACAACCCCATCAGTTTTGTTTCCCTGGAGGGCTATATCGCCGGTAAGCTGTTTGGCCAAATTGCCCATACGGTTCCGGGTGAATTGACACGCGAGAAGTTCACTGCGACGATGGAGAAAATAGGCGTATTCGATCTCGGTGGTTTGGTCCTGCAGTACGGACCGCTTGATCACCAAGGGATGGATACGATTTATCTGACGGAAATCAGCCCTGTTCTTAGGATAATTGACGAGTGAAACCGTATGGGATCGACCCTCTGTCTTGAAAAAATGGGCGGCAAAAATCGAGCCGGGCTTTGAATGGGTAAATTTTGAGACTGCGAAAGGTATCCTTATCGTCTGCGCCGTTTTATGCCTCCCTCACTGTGATTCTGTCATTGATGCTCTTTATCGGAATCTTCTGGCTGTATAGCGAGTATCGAGCCTATCGTGAAAGCATAGATACGATCAGAAAAAACTACGAAGCCAGATACGAGGGCAGGCTGCGGGCAGAGACTGGAAATATTCTGGATTTTATAGAATATAAACGGTCTCAGACTGAGATGCTTATCGAGCAGGAGATCAGGCAGAAAGTTCAGACCGCCTATTCCATCGCCTCCCACATCTACAGCATGTACAAAGATGAAAAAAGCGTCGATGAGTTACGGGCCATGGTGGTGGAAATTCTGCGGCCCATACGGTGGAACAACGGCCGTGGGTACTATTTCGCCGGCAGGGTGAATGATCGCATTATAGATCTTTTTGCCGACGATCCGTCCTTCGAGGGGACGAAACGCCTTTCTCCGGAGGATGTGCAGGGGAGGAGTTTGATCGATGAATACATAAAGATCGCGCGTGAGAAGGAAGCAGGTGTGTATCGTTACGACTGGTCGAAACGCAATCAACCGGGCAAAACTTTTCCCAAAATATCATTCGTCAAATATTTCAAACCTTTTGATTGGTATATCGGGGCGGGTATGTACATCGACGATATGGAGGAAATACTTCAAAATGATGTGCTTGCCAGAATACGGAAAATGCGATTCGGAAGGGAAGGGGAGATTTTCGGCTTCCGCTACGATGGGACGATTATATGCAATGGCGATGAGAGGCTTGTCGGCAGGTCCGTGGAAGACCTGATCAGCAGCACCGGGGTCCCGTATGGGCGGCAACTCCTGCAGACTGGTCTGGCAAACGAGGACGGCGGCTATGTCGGCTACGGGGAAAAGAAGGGGCCGGGGGGTGAGGTCTCTTCAATTCTCAGTTTTGTGAGGCCGTACAGGAATTGGCAATGGGTGCTCGGAACCAGCTTAAACATGGGGGAGATGCAGCATGCCGTAGAAAAAGAGACACTCACCTATAAGAAGATCGCGTTAAAGAACATTTTCCTCTTTCTTACCCTGTTTGCCGTTGCCGTTACCTTGTTGTTGGCTGCGGCTTACTCCTATTCTTTAAAGATCCGGCAGGAGATCAGTCTGTTTACCGATTTTTTTCGTAAAGCGACCGACTCCAAAGAAAAGATTGACGGCGAAAGTCTGGTATTCAGCGAATTCGAAGATCTTGCGGTTCTGGCTAACCGTATGGTTGAAGATATGATGGGCAAGGACCTTCTACTGCGCAGAGATGAATTACGGCTTGACACCCTGCTGCATCTCGGAACGATGGAGGGCGATTCAATTCAGGATATCTACGATTTTACTATAAAGAGAATTGTTGAGATAACACGGAGCGAGGAAGGCTATCTCGCCCTCGTGAACGATGCCCAAACCCATCTGACTATTTGCTCCCGGTATGGAATCGGAACGAAAAATACGGGAGACAGGGAGATCGACATCCCCGCCTCCCGTCCATTGACATCAGGCGGTTTTCCGGGCCTCGCCGTACTGAGAAAAGAAGACGTTCTCGTAAATGACGAGTCGAGTGCAGACCGGCATGAACTGTTTCCTTATGGAAGAAGGATCAAACGGCATATCGATATCCCCGTCGGCAACGGCGGCAGGGTGGTTCTCGTTGCCGGGGTCTGCACAAATGCAATGACTTATGATACGTCGGACATACGGCAAATGCGCATGGTCTTGGAAGGGATGTGGCTGCATGTTTCAAAAATCCGTTCTGAGAAGGATCTGGCGCGACTGGAGCGGCAGGTTATTGCCGTCAGCGAGGAAGAAAGGAGTCAAATCGGCAGAGATCTGCACGACGATCTGGGATCTCACCTCAGCGGCGTTGAGATGCTTAGTAAGGTCCTGCAGAAAAAGCTGGAAGATGACGATCCCGGCAAGGCTTCACAATTAGGGGTAATCAGGGATCTGATCCGAAGTGCCATTGAGAAAACCCGGAGGTTGTCCCAGGGACTCTGCCCAGTCCATCTCATCGAACACGGTCTCGAGGTCTCCATTGAAGAGCTTGCCGTGGAAGCGGAGGCACTTTTCCCAGTCCGATGTGTGCTCTCGTTTGACAGCAGCACAGGCATGGTTGATAATAATGTTGCCACACATATTTATTTCATTATTCGGGAGGCAGTATTTAATGCGGCTCGGCATGGAAAGCCGGAACGTATTGATATATCATTTAAAAGATCTGCTGGTGGTTTATGGGTTCAGGTCGCTGATGACGGGTGCGGAATCAGTGAAACTACAGGCAAAAATAAGGGCATGGGATTTCACACAATGAAATACCGTGCAAAGGCAATAGGCGCAACCCTCGATATCCAGGCGGGGAGTGGAGGGGGAACCGTGGTGAATTTGTCCGGTGAGGTGCCGGGATGACGGCGAGAATATTGATTGTGGATGATCATCCGATCTTTCGGATGGGTATGACCGAACTGCTCAACCAGGAGGACGGGTTTTCTGTCTGTGCCGTGGCTGAAGATATCCGTTCGGCCAGAAAGGCCATGGCGGAAGAGAAGCCCGATCTGGCGGTGGTTGATATCTCACTGTCCGAAGATAACGGACTTGACCTGGTAAAAGAGATTGCTTCCGGCGACCGAAATATCCGGGTTTTGGTGCTTTCAATGCATGACGAATCGGTCTGGGCGGAGCGGGCCATTCGGGCGGGTGCACGCGGGTATGTCATGAAAAAGGAGGCCTCGGAATCGATAATCCTTGCCATCAGGAGGATTCTGGCCGGAAAGATCTTTATCAGCGAGAACATGATGAGTCACATGCTGGACAAATTTCAGATCAATCCGGAATTCCAGAATGCACCCACAGAAAAGGTGCTGACCGATCGAGAACTTGAGGTGTACAGACAGATAGGGGCCGGGCTCTCCACCGGGGAGATCGCCTCCAAGTTATGCCTCAGCGTCAAAACCATCGGAACCTATAGGGATCGGATAAAACAAAAACTCTGCCTTAAAAGCGGGGCGGAACTCATCCGCAGAGCCGTGTTGTGGGCAGAAAAAGAGAGTTTCGGTAAGGATAATTCTCGATCTTTAGGTGATTCACCTACAAATAAATAAATGTTTCCCTTACAACAAATACGGGCTTATCCGTATTTGTTTATTTTTCTCCCTTAGATATAGTCTTAACCTCAGGAGCTTACTGTTCTATGGATAAGGTCCGGTGTTACCGTACTGGGGTGAGTGTCGTTTCCCCTCCCGGTGAAGACTAGGGCAGGGCATCGTGATGACTTACGGGAACAATACACCCAGAGAAATCAATCATGACAACAAGAAGGAGCTTTTTATGGGAGTGTCGCGAAGGGATTTTCTCAAGCTGTCGGCAGGCACTGCGCTGGTTACGACGCTTGGTGTAAACCTTGATCCTGCCAGGGCGTACGCCCGGGAGTTGCGGATCAAAAAAGCCAAGCAGACCACGACAATCTGTCCGTACTGTTCCGTCGGGTGCGGATTAATTGTTTACGCGGAGAACGGAAAGGTTGTCAATACCGAAGGTGATCCCGATCATCCGATCAGCGAGGGGACGCTTTGTTCCAAGGGATCCTCGATTATGCAGATCGCCCATAATGACAAGCGGATCCTGAAACCCATGTACCGCAGTCCCGGTGCCGTTGAATGGAAAGAAGTGGAGTGGGATTGGGCGTTGGACAGAATCGCGAGGTTGGTTAAAGATACGCGGGACAAGAGTTTCAAAACGGTTTCCAAAGCCAAAGTCAAGGAAAAGCAGGCCGACGGAACCGAGATTGAGGTGGAAAAGGAATTCGTTGTCAACCGGACGGACGGCATCGCCCATGTGGGAAGCGCCGCCCTAGACAACGAGGAATGTTATCTGCTGCAAAAGCTCGTCCGCTCGTGGGGCCTGGTGTATGTGGAACACCAGGCGCGTATCTGACACAGCGCAACTGTTGCGGCTCTGGCAGAGTCGTTCGGACGCGGTGCAATGACGAACCACTGGATTGATTTAAAGAACGCAGATGTTATCCTGGCCATGGGAGGCAACCCGGCCTCAAACCATCCCGTATCCATGAAATGGATCATGCGCGCCAGGGAGAAGGGCGCCAAGCTGATCTGTGTCGACCCCCGATTTTCGCAGACAGCGGCCAAGGCAGATCTCTATGCCCCTCTGCGCTCGGGGTCCGATATCGCCTTTTTGGGCGGAATGATCAACTACATCCTGAACAACAATCTCTATTTCAAGGAATACGTCGTCAACTACACCAATGCCTCGTTTCTGGTGAATCCTGATTTTAAGGGGCCGGCGGAACTGGACGGAGTGTTCTCCGGGTATAACGCGGAAACCAGAAAATATGACAAGGCGAGCTGGTCGTTTCAGAAGGACGACAAGGGCATAGCTCTCAAGGACCGCTCCCTGGAAAATCCCAACTGCGTGTTCCAGCTGCTGAAAAAGCAGTATGCCCGCTACACACCGGAAAAAGTCGCAAGCATTACCGGGACACCGTTGGATAAACTTCTGGAGGTGTATAAGCTCTACGGCTCCACCGGGACGCGTGACCGGGTCGGCACCGAATGCTATGCCATGGGCTGGACCCAGCATACCGTCGGCACCCAGAACATCAGGACCATGACCATCATCCAGCTGCTGCTGGGCAATATGGGCAGGGCCGGCGGCGGCGTCAACGCCCTGCGCGGCGAGTCCAATGTTCAGGGGTCCACGGACCACGGCATTCTGTTCCATATCCTACCCGGTTATAACCCGACACCGAACGCATCCCTGGTCGATCTTGCAACCTATATTGAAAAGACGACACCCACGACAAAGGAACCGGGCAGCCTCAACTGGTGGTCCAACCGCAACAAGTACATCGTAAGTTACCTCAAGGCGGTCTACGGGACGGCAGCCACCAAGGAAAACGAATACGGCTACGCCTGGCTGCCCAAGCTGGATGTGGGGCAGAACGCGTCGTGGCTTATGCTCTTCGACAGGATGTATAACGGAGGTTTCGACGGGTTTTTCGCCTGGGGACAGAATCCCGCATGCTCGGGGGCAAATTCCAATAAGACGCGGCAGGCCATGGCCAAGCTCAAATGGCTGGTGAATGTCAATCTCTTTGACAACGAGACCGGTTCCTTCTGGCGCGGCCCCGGCATGAATCCAAAGGACATTCAAACTGAGGTCTTCATGCTGCCCTGCTGTTCCTCCATGGAGAAAGAGGGAAGCATCACCAATTCAGGGCGTTGGGGGCAGTGGCGTTACAAGGCCGTCGATCCCCTCGGCCAGTCGCGCCCCGACTCCGAGATCATGAACGAGTTGTATTTCAAGGTCAGGGAGCTCTATAAAAAGGAAGGCGGAACGTATCCTGATCCCGTTGTCAACCTGAGTTGGGAATACGGAGAAAAGGATGCGGCGGGCAAAGTCAAGCAAGTCGACACCCATGCCGTTGCCAAAGAGATCAACGGCTATTTTCTCGAGGATGTCTACGATAAAAAGAGTGCCACGCCCACGCTTATCGGTAAAAAAGGAGATTTGGTTTCCAGCTTCGCCTTTCTGCAGGCCGATGGAACGACTTCGAGCGGTAACTGGCTGTTCTGCAATTCGTATATAACCAAAGACGGAAAACAGGTGAACATGATGGCTCGGCGCGGCAAGAGCGACCCGACGGGCCTCGGCCTTTACCCGGAATGGGCCTGGGCATGGCCGGTAAACCGGCGTATCATATACAACCGGGCCTCCGTGGACATGGAGGGAAAACCGTGGGACCCCAGGCGCCCCCTTCTCAAATGGGACGCTACAAAACCCGGCTGGGTCGGCGATGTTCCTGACGGCGGAGCTCCGCCCATGGGTGTGTCAGGGGGACTCCCCTTCATCATGAAGCCCGACGGCGTTGCCTCGATTTTCGGGCCCGGCCTTGCGGATGGTCCGTTCCCCGAGCATTACGAGGCGCTGGAATGCCCCGTGGGGGAAAACCTGATGTCGAAGCAGAGAGTAAACCCGACCATTAAAATTTTCGGGGATAAGATGGATGTGGCGTATTCCAGCGACCTCCGGTATCCATTTATAGCCACAACGTACCGGGTGTCGGAGCATTGGCAGACCGGCGTTATGACGCGGCACTGTTCCTGGCTGCTTGAGATGCAACCCCAGAACTTCGTGGAGATGAGTGTTGAGCTGGCTCAAAAGCTGAACATCAGCAACGGGGAAACGGTGGTTGTCGCCTCCGGACGCGGTGAGGTTAAAGCCGTTGCCCTGGTCACAGAGCGGTTCAAGCCTTTCAAGGTGGAAAACATGACAGTCCATCAAGTCGGTCTTCCCTGGCATTTCGGCTGGCAGTTCCCCGAGGACGGCAGCGGCTATGACAGCGCCAATCTGCTTACCCCCACGGTGGGGGATGCCAATACAATGATACCCGAGACCAAGGCCTTCATGGTCAACGTCCGGAAGGCATAGGGGGTGAAACATGGCAAACGATAACATGAATAACCGCAAAGCGATCCTTGTCACCCCGGAGGATTGCATCGGGTGTCGGGGATGTCAGGTCTCCTGTAAATCGTGGAATCAACTTCCCGGGATAATAACCAAAAACACCGGCTCGTACCAGAATCCGCCGGATCTGGCCAGTGCTGCATTCACCGTCATCAGGTATAGCGAGGTGCCTTCCAAGGAAGACCCCGTTCGCTGGCTATTTCTCAGCAGGCGATGCATGCACTGCGATGATGCCGGCTGCATGAAGATCTGCCCTGCCCCCGGTGCCCTGTTCAGGACGTCGGAGGGTGCCGTGGCCTTTGATCGGGACAAATGCATTGCCTGCAAGCTCTGCGTAACCGCCTGTCCGTTCGATGTTCCCCGTTATGATGCCGAAGGCAAAGTCTCGAAATGCAACCTCTGTTATGACCGGATTGGTTCGGGGATGCTGCCGGCCTGCGTCAAGACCTGCCCCACGGGAGCACTGCGTTTCGGAGATCGGGAAGAACTGATCAGCAATGCCAAAAAAGAAGGTTTTCAAACGATTTACGGTGAGCAGGACCTGGGGGGATTGGGGGCAATATATGCCTTCAAAGAACAACCCCGGCTCTACGGAATGAAGGAGAATCCAAGTATCCCGAGCAGTGTCGCCTTCTGGCACAACTACCTGAAACCGTTGTCGGTGATCGGTCTTGGCGGAGTGGTTGCCGCCGCGGCCCTCCACTACCTAGCTATAGGTCCCCACAAGGAAAAGGACGAGGAGGTATAACATGGCGGAGATGGTAAAAAAATCGAGTGCCGGCGAGATCCTGAATCATTGGATGCTGGCCGGAAGCTGCATTCTGCTGATAATTACGGGTTTTGCCTTCCTCTTTCACCTGCGCGGTATCGGGGCCGTGTTCGGCGGATTCGAGAACATGAAGTCGGTTCATAACTGGGGAGGAATTGTTTTCATTCTGTCGCTTGTCATGTCCATGAGCCATTATCTGAAAGATGCCCTGGTATATGATGCCGACGACAGGCAGTGGTTCAAGGTGGCGGGAGGATATTTCTCCCATGAAGTAAAGGTTCCTCCCATGGGCAAATACAATCCGGGCCAGAAACTCTACTATCTGGCTGTCGTGATCGCCGGACTCGCCATTGCCGCATCCGGACTTGCCCTCTGGCTGCTAAAAGGGAATACGGCGGTCATGCTGGCTGCCCATATTGTTCACAATGCCGCATTCTGTCTTTTCGTGATCATTGTGCCGGTTCACGTTTATCTTGGCACCCTTGCCAATCCGGGGACGTTCCAGATCATGATCAACGGCATGGTGCCGCTGGAACTTGCCAAAAAGAGATATCCCAAGTGGATGAAGGCAGTGGGCAAGATGTAATTTGCCTGCGGCTGTCCAATACCGACGAGGGGGAAAGGGGGATTCTTCCCCCTTTCCAGGCTGGCATGATACGAAGAGTCCTGATTTGCGTTTTCCTCCTCTGCCTGTTCGGGAACGCCCAGGCAGAGGAGCGGCGAACCCTCGTCCCCATCGGCTGTTCACCGTCCCTTGTGCCGGCTGATGCTTCGGTTACAATCATTGAATTCATTGATTTTCAATGACCGCACTGCGTGGCGGCCGGGCGGACGTCAAACAGATTTTTCAGACCTCTCGGCAAAATTCGGCTGGTTATCAAGAACTATCCCTATCCGTATCGTGATTTCTCCCACGTTGACACCTTTCCATCTCACGCCGGAAGAAAAACGCCGCTTAAAGGTTTTCCTTGAAGAGGGACTGAACGGCTCGTCAGCCCCTTTCCAATACCCCCAAAATTCCCACAGGACGACTATGACCATCGACATCCAGACCTTGATTCAACAACGGCCCCATCTGAAAAACCCACTGGAAGTATACCTCAAATGGCAGCGATTTCGCAGCGAATCGGCTCATCTGCTTCATGATGCCGGCAAAGCGGTGTCCTCTGAGAGGGTCGGAGGGTATCCGCGGTCCAGCCTTCGGCCGATTTTACTTACCTTTTTTTCGTCCTTCGATTTGCAGGCAACGAGATTTGAACCGCTGGCACAGGCTCTGGAGGAAGGGAATATTGATTTTTTGCGCCTTCCCATTGGCGAAATTCCCGATTTTCCGTCACTTGTTTTTTTGAAGCAGGAGCTGGAAGGGCTTCTGTTCCTTCTTTCCAAACCATATTTTATGGCATTGAAAGAGTCCTCTGTAACAAAGGACTTCCATTGGAAAGACGGACGATGCCCGCTGTGCTCCGCCAAACCCGCGCTAGCCTCCATTGTCGACGGGCCCAAGCGGCTGCTGCACTGCTCCTACTGCGGCACGCACGGCTCCTATCTGTTTCTCGGCTGTCCCAACTGCCAAACAGATGATCCGGAAAAGCTCAATACGTTTGTGTCCGATGATGAGCCTGGATTTAGAGTGGTGGCCTGTGACCAATGCCAAGGGTACATGAAAGTTGTGGAAGGTTCGATTTTTAATAACATGACCATGGACCTTGCCGATTTGGCAAGTCTTCCGCTGGATATCATGACCCAGGAAAAGGGCTATGTACGCCTGGTGCCGAACCCCATCGGCTTGAAAAAAATAGTCTGACGGTGACGGTACAGGGTGCGGGAGGAGACGCAGGGGGAAGGAAGAATTGTGTTCCCAGAGATAACAAGATGTGAGGGCAGGATGTGCAATCCGGTTGTGCTGATCGTGTCTTTTTGGTATAGGACCTAGACATCGTACGATCAACGACTGTTTTGATATGGTTCCCTATCCACAGGAAGAGCGATGACTGCAATTATTACATTTATCGGTTGGCATGACAGCGGCAAGACGACACTTGTCTCCAAAGTTGTAACACATTTAAAGGAATTCGGCTACAATGTGGCCGTGATCAAATCGAGCAATGAGACCGGTATCCTGTTTGATACTCCAGGAACGGATACCTATAAGCACCGGGAAGCAGGCGCCGATTCCATTCTCTTCGTGGCTCCCGACCAAATGGTATTACAGACGAAAAACAGCGATCTCTCCTTACCGACTCTTGCTCATCGCTATTTTCCCGACGTTGATATTGTAATTGGAGAAGGGTTCAAGGATGCCAGGCGTGTCTCAAAAATCGAGGTGGTGCGTAATCCTGACCAGGTGTTGCGTGAGGAGGTACACGGTGTTATTGCCATCGCCACCGATTTGGATATTGAAGGCAAGCAGGTTTTTCGCCTTGATCAATCAGAAGAGATCGCCTCTTTCATCCGACGCAGATTTCTCAAAGAGGGTGAGAAGCGCACTGATAAAGTGTCTCTTTTGGTAAACGGCAATAAAATCCCTCTGAAAAAGTTTGTTCAGGATGCGCTGGGCGGAACAGTCTCCGGTTTTATCCGGTCTCTGAAATTCACAGATGATGCCTCAGAAATAGAGTTGCGGATCAGGATTGGTGCATGTTCGGATAAGGACTGATAGCCGCAGGTTTACTGCTTTTCTACTCTTCGATTTGTTTTCTGAATCTGCTCAGTTGCCGTGTTCTGATTTCATTGAGGTCGAGGTTGTAAATGTCCGGGGGAAAGAGAAGTTCCGCTACACCCGAGTCAAAGATGCGCTTTACCTCGTACTCGTCGTGGGCCACATCGCGCTGATAAATATAATTCAGATAGCTTTTGTTCGTGTGCAGTATGAATTCCACCCGCATGCCTCCGAGGCGAGCAAAAAATTTCAACATCTGTGTTTTGGTTGAACTCCCCGTCGTCCGGCTCTTATACTCTTTCCCGGTCAGAGTGTCGGAGATATCCTCCAGGGTCATGAACGAGCTGATTTTCAGCGCGCTTTGAGTCAAATGCTGTTGGAAGTGTTGCACATCGCTGATGGTATTCAATACAGCCATCAGCCCGAGTTCGTCATCAACTGCTACGGCGGGGTTCTTTTGATTTTTTCTTAGAAGTTTCAGCACCTTGGCTGCAGGCGGCTTTTTCCGGATGGTGACATAGATCGGGATTTCCCGTTTGCCTTTGACAAAACGCCGGCGTTTGATCAGGGTGATCTTTTGCCCCTGTTTTGCTGGGAGCGTCCGTACGGTTTTTTCATCGACAACTTTGACATCGGTGCAGGCAAAGGATTCGCTATCATGTTGGC
>JBJKQT010000166.1:0-20421 GCA_046705065.1 Desulfocapsaceae bacterium | reverse complement strand
GAGAATACTGAAAAGGCAAGAGGCATTACCACAGATGCTGTGGAGCAGACCAAGAGTGCTTCCGAGCAAGTTGGAGAGCTTGGGCGGGCTGCGCGTGAAATCGGTAAGGTTGTAGAAACAATCACCGATATTTCCGGTCAGGTCGATCTTCTCGCCTTAAATGCAACAATTGAGGCCGCCCGTGCCGGAGAGGCCGGGAAGGGATTTGCCGTTGTTGCGAACGAAATCAAGGAATTGGCGCGGCAGACAGCCGAGGCCACAGGCGAAATCAAAAGCAGAGTGGAGAGTATTCAGACAACCACTCAGGGAACGGTCAAAGAGATCAATGCTGTGTCCGGGGTCGTTCAAGAAATTGATACCATTGTCTCAACGATTGCAACAGCAGTGGAAGAACAATCGGTCACTACCAGGGAGATCGTCAGCAACGTGGCGCAAGCCTCTGTGGGCTTAGGTGAAGTCAATGAAAATGTTGCCCAAAGCTCCACCGTTTCAACGGATATCGCAAGCGAGATCAATGAAGTTATGCACGCATCCACGGAAATTTCCAGTGGCTGTACGGAAATCGAAAGAAATTCCGAGCAATTGGCTGAACTTGCAAATCAATTGAATGCAATGGTCCAACGATTCAAGATCGAGTAACCTCATGCGATTTTCTCTTTCGTTGAATTGTTTCAACGAAAGTTAGAGTTTCAACAGTTTCACAACCCGCAAGTGTCGAATTTCCATGCTTGCGGGTTTTTGTTTTTAATTTCAACCTGTTGGCAGAAACACGCAAACAGCCGCGCGCTCCCGACAGCATGTTGTCTTGAAGAAATTCACTCTTTATTTCTGCTAATGTTTGTGGTCCTGCTTGTAACCAAAAATAGGACTCGCATACTGAGGAGTTGTCTCCCATGGGATAACGCCATGCCGGTGGGGGACACCATCACTCGGAGAGGACACGGAAACTTCGACGGATTTCCAAAGGCAATTCATTCCAAACCATGTTTTAATTTCATCCATACAATCTTTTAACAATTCAATAGTCTTATTCTTGAATCGAAGCGCCTGATCCCTTAGTACCCTGGAAATGCATTTCCTGTTTTTTAAAAATGCATTTCGTGAAGGTGCTTATACCCCCCCCTTGTGGGATGTTAATGCCGTGTCGTTTTAAGCCGCTATCCAGGTTTGCCGTAGTGCATCGCACTCGCTCCACCTCATGTTGCAAAATCGGCACGGTGATAATTTTACGAAAGAGGAATGGAATCCATGTTCAGGTTTAAGAGAATTGTCGGTGCCGGATGCCTGGCAGGCGGTCTGCTTGCCTTGTCGATGTCTTTTGTTGCGCGTCCTGCCGTCGCTTCCGAGCGCGTGCAGATCTCATTCTGGAACGCCATGAGCGGTAAACTCGGTGAAACCGTCAAATACCTCACCGACGAATTCAACAGCTCGCAGGATCGTTACCAGGTCACCCCCGTCTTTAAAGGCGCCTATAAGGAGACGATGCTCTCGGCCATCGCCGCCTTTCGCGCCAAAAATCCGCCGGACATCGTCCAGATCTATGATGTCGGTACCGCAACCATGATGGCCGCCAAAGGGGCCTATGTGCCGGTGCAGACACTCATGGCCCGCGAGAAAATCAAATTCTCCACCAAAGATTTCATTCCCGCGGCCGCAAGCTACTACTCCGATGCCAAGGGCCATCTGGTTTCCATGCCGTTCAACAGCTCCACACCGGTGCTTTTCTATAACAAGACCCTCTTTGAGAAAGCCGGTGTCAAGCCGCCCAAGACCTGGGCGGAGATGGATGAGGTCGGCAAAAAGTTGCTCGCCAGCGGGGTAGCCAACGCATTCACCACCGGTTGGCCGGCTTGGGTTCAGATGGAACAGTTTTCGCTTTGGAACGGCCTGCACTATTCAACCCAGAGCAATGGTTACAAGAGCATCGTCGGCGTGAAACTCCTCATCAATGAAAAGCCGTACGTACAACACCTGGCGCAACTGGGCGAGTGGGCCAAATCCGGTGTATTTGTGTATGGCGGACCCGAATCAAAGAGCCGTCCGCAGTTCATAAGCGGTCATTGCGCCATGTACATGGGCAGCTCCGCCTCGTATGCGGCAATCAAGGAAGGTGCCAAGTTTCCCTTCGACATTGCCCCCATGCCCTATGAAAGCGGGATAGATGGTGCGCCACAGAACACCGTGGTGGGCGGTGCCTCGCTCTGGGTGATGAAAGGGGTGCCCGAGGACCATTATGCCGGTATCGCGGCTTTTTTGCGTTTCATGATGTCGGGCAAAGCGCAGGCCTACTGGGCCAGTCAAACCGGCTATGTGCCCGTGACCCACAGCGGCTACAAGCAGCTTGAGAGCGAAGGTTTTTATAAAGAACAGCCGGGTGCCATGGTTGCTGTCCAGGAATTGTCCAACAAGCCGCCCAAGGCGTGGACCATGGGTATCCGTCTGGGCTATATGCCGCAGCTGCGGCAGATCGAGCGCAACGAGATGGAGGCTGTTTTCGCCGGCACCAAGAGCGCCAAAGCGGCGCTCGACGAGGCCAAGCAGCAGGGTGACAAACTCCTGGTGCAGTTTGCCGCCAGCCAGGGGAAATAACATGGAGCAGCAGGTCATGGGCGGCGGATGTCTTGTCGTCCATGATCGATCCTTTTGTCTTCGTCAATCCGTTGTTTTCGAATTACCGGTAGTGTATTTCTGAGGCATTGTTTGAGTACTTCTTCCAACGCATTTCCGCAACGCTTTCTCCCGTACCTGCTTTTGGCGCCACAGTTGGCCATTACCGTCGTTTTTTTCGTCTGGCCGGCGATTGATGCTCTTTCCGGAGCCTTCTACCAAGCCGATCCCTTCGGCCTGAGCCGATATTTTGCAGGCCTAAGCAACTTTACCGTTCTCTTTGGCGATGCCGGGTACCGGCACGCCTTCGGTGTAACCGCCGTCTATGCGGTGGCCACCACGCTGCTCTCCATGGGGCTTGGTCTGCTTTTCGCCGTGCTCACCGAAGGGTTGCTCAGGGGCCGCACTTTTTTCCGTACCTTGTTCATCTGGCCGTACGCAGTCGCCCCGGCCATTGCCGGGGCGTTGTGGATGTTCATCTTCGCCCCCCAGGTGGGGCCGGCCACTCACCTGCTAACCGCCCTGGGTGTGACCTGGAATTATACCCTGTACGGCGATCAGGCCATGCTGCTGATTATCGTACTGACGGCCTGGCAGCAGATCGCCTATAATTTTCTCTTTTTCACCGCCGGGCTTCAGAGCGTTCCCGTCTCGTTGCTGGAGGCCGCCGCCATTGATGGCGCCTCTTCATTCCGCCGTTTCTGGAACATCACCTTTCCCTTGCTTGCGCCGACCACCTTTTTTCTCCTGGTAATGAATACCTTGTATGTCTTTTTCGATACCTTCGGGGTCATCCACATCGTCACCCAAGGCGGACCGGCCAACGCCACCGAAACCCTGGTGTACAAACTCTACGAGGACGGATTCCAGAATCTTAACCTTGGCTCGGCGGCAGCGCAATCCATCCTCCTGATGCTGCTCATCGGGCTCCTTACCGTGTTCCAGTTCCGTTATCTCGACCGACGGGTGCATTACCAGTGAAAGCATCAGGCAACTTCATCCGTTGGGCCCTGCTCATTGTCGCCGCCGCACTCGTTGCCGTACCGCTCTACATCGCCCTGGTCGCGGCCAGCCACGGTGCGCGCGAACTGCTCGGGCAGTTTCCCCTGGCGCCCGGCGGCCGATTGTTCGGCAACCTCACAAGCGTCCTTTTTGCGGGCCTCCCCGGGGCGCCGCCTGTTTGGCGCATGCTGGCAAACAGCATGGTCATGGCACTCGGGATCTGTCTGGGCAAGCTTACGATCTCGATCCTCTCGGCCTACGCCGTTGTCTACTTTCGTTTTCCCTTGCGCATGGCCGCCTTCTGGATGATCTTTCTCACACTGATGCTGCCGGTGGAGGTGCGGTTCTTTCCGACCTATCAGGTGGTCGCCGGACTTCATCTCCTCAACAGTTACAACGGGCTGATCGTGCCGCTCATAGCCTCTGCCACTGCCACCTTTTTGTTCCGCCAGTTTTTTCTGACCTTGCCGCATGAACTGGTCGACGCGTCCCGCATCGACGGCGCGGGACCTCTGCGCTTTTTTTTCCACACGGCGTTGCCGCTCTCACGCACCAATATCGCGGCCCTTTTCGTACTGGAGTTTGTCTATGGCTGGAACCAGTACCTGTGGCCGCTGTTAACCACCACCAATGAACGCTACACCACCATCGTCATGGGTATCCAGGGGATGATTGCCGCCTCCGACAGCTTTTCCGTACCCCAATGGAACCTGATCATGGCAACCGCCTTGCTTGCCCTTGGACCGCCCGTACTTGTGGTGGTTCTCATGCAACGGTGGTTTATCGAGGGTTTTACTGAAATGGAGAAATAAATGGCCACATTGACCCTCCGGGACCTGAGCAAACGCTACGGTGACCTCACCGTTCTCACGCTGTCCGAACTCGTGGTCGACGATGGGGAATTCGTCGTGCTGGTCGGGCCCTCCGGTTGCGGAAAGAGCACCCTGCTGCGGATGATCGCCGGTCTCGAAGAGCCAAGCGGTGGGGACATTTTCATCGGCGAGCGGCGCGTCAATGATCTGGAACCGCGCGCCCGCGACATCGCCATGGTGTTTCAGAACTATGCCCTCTATCCCCACATGAACGTCTATAAAAACCTTGCCTACGGCTTACGCCTGCGGGGCATGTCCAAAGGGGATATAGCCCAGCGTGTGCAGTGGGCTGCCGATCTGCTCGGACTTGGAGAATTCCTTGACCGTAAGCCCAAGGCGCTCTCCGGAGGTCAGCGTCAGCGGGTTGCCATGGGGCGCGCCATCGTGCGCGAACCCCGTATTTTTCTCTTCGACGAACCTCTCTCGAATCTCGACGCCAAGCTTCGCGCCTCGCTGCGAGTTGAGATTAAGCTCTTGCATCAGCGTCTGGGCACCACCACGATCTACGTAACCCACGACCAGGTCGAGGCCATGACCCTGGCCCAACGGGTGGTGGTCATGAATGAAGGGCGAATCGAACAGATCGGCCCCAGCATGGAAGTCTATGCGAGGCCTGCCACCATCTTCGTTGCCGGTTTTCTCGGTTCGCCGCCGATGAACCTGTTCAATGCCGGACTTGACGAGGCCGGAGGAATGGTGAATTTGCCTGGAGTGGAAACGGCGCTACCGCTCCAGGCGAAAGTGGAGGGGCAGGCCGGCCGGGAAATCACCCTAGGCATCCGGCCGGAGGCATTCGTTCCCGACGCGGCCGGCCCCTTGCATATCACCATTGACCTGAAGGAACCTCTGGGTGCGGAAATCCTGTTGCACGGCCGCTTGGGGAACCAAAACTGTACCCTGCGCCTGCCGCTGGAAGCCTGTAATGGTGCGGGAGCTATCGACCGCTTCACTCTTGCGCCCCAATCGCTCCACCTCTTCGACCACGTGACTGGTACACGCTTGCCCGAGCCATAACCAGTAAAAATAATTGGTCGATATAATTTATAATCTCTTTTTCCTCTTTCGATATGCTCAGCCCGGCCCCTCATCCGGAACCCAGTGCACCCCTCGGGCTCGAATACCCACCGGAACAAGAGCGCCGGTGTCCAGTGGTGTCTCGGCAGTCTCGGCTTCGCGTATGGAGAGGGATGTCTTTAATTGCTGTCCGTTGCCTTGTTTCAATGTCAGGGCCACGGCTCCGCCAAGGCGGCGGCTGACGGCGATCTTCAACCGTCCCTGCCAAAGGTACTCCTGGGCCGGCTTTTGGGGAAAGAGTTCGACGCACCAGGAGGGTACACTTAAAAAGACTCGCCCGGTCGGACGAATTTCACACTTCAGGAGCCGATCCATGGCGATTTTTCCCCATGCGGTTACAAGCGTGTTCTCCAAAACCGTAGCCGCAATCATGTTTTCAATCCCCATAAGCTCGGCTACACTGCGATCCCGGGGGCTGGTAAACAAGGTCTCGGGAGGGCCTTCCTGCAGCAGGCGTCCGTCTTTCATTACCGCCAGACGGTCGGCAAGAGAAAAAGCCTCTTTGAGATTATGGGTAATATGGACAATGGTTACCGAGAGTTCGGCATGAATCCTTCTGAGTTCCTCCTGGATCCGATCTCGCGACGCCCGGTCAAGGGCACTCAATGGTTCGTCGAGCAGCAGCACATAGGGTTTCATAACCAGGGCACGGGCCAAGGCCACGCGCTGGCGCTCTCCTCCGGACAGACGATTGGGACGCCGTTTGAGGAGATGTGCTATTTCCAGAAAGTCAGTCATCTCTTCGACAGACTTCCTCGTCTGTTGTTTTGTTGCCCCTTTAAGGCGCAGTCCGAAACCGATGTTATCGAAGACCGACAGGTGCGGGAAGAGAGCATAATCCTGGTAAACCACGCCCAGGTGCCGCTTCTCAGGCTCCAGATGGGTTACATCCTCTCCGTTGATCACTATACGGCCGGTGGTGGGACGGTTCAGACCGGCTATGGTCTCGAGAAGCACAGTCTTGCCGGTTCCCGTAGGGCCCAGAAGCACCAGGTATTTGCCATGCTCCACGTGGAGGGAGATTCGATCGAGCCCGAAATCGCCCAAGTTGACGCAGATATTTTCGACCCTGAGCATGATTACAGTTCCCTGTTTTTGGCTGCAAGCCAGCGAAGTGTGGTAAAGATGACCAAACAGATGAGGATCAGTAAAACGGCAACGGGTGAGGCGTATTTCAGACCATAGTTCTCGAACCTCTCCCAGATCAGAACCGGGGCGGTCATGGGATGGTAGGCCAGTATGATCACCGCTCCGAATTCGGCTATCCCGCGCGCCCACATCAGAATGGCTCCCGATAGGATCGATCGCCAGGCAAGGGGCAAGCTGACCTTGAAAAAAGCCTGCCATGGAGAGGCTCCTAACGTCCGTGCCACCCGTTCCAGACGCGGATTGACGGCGGCAAACCCGTCCCGGGCGGCATTGATCAGAAACGGCAGCGAGACAAAGGCCATGGCAAGGCTGATGCCGGTCTCGGTCCCCATAAAACTGATCCCGAGTTTGTTAAAAAGTCTGCCCATGAAGAATACACGCCCGTAGACCATCAACAGGGCGATGCCGGCGGCGGTATGGGGAATCATCACCGGCAGATCGATAATTCCCTGGACGATGGATTTGGCTGGAAAATTCCAACGGGCCAAGGCATATGCAAGGGGAATCCCCAGAAAGAGACAGCCTGCGGTCGCCCAGAGGGCACACCGCAGGCTCAGCAGAACCGCGTTTCTTACCTCCTGATCGGCCAGCGTCGTACGCAGTGCCGCGGGATCGGCGGAGATGATCATCTTAACCAGCGGGATCATGATGGCCAAGAGCAGTATCCCGCCCAGGCAAGAGATGATAATTTTAAAATTTTTCATTGAGCCAAGAACTTCAGCTCCGGCGGCAACTGGCTCAAATCTCCAGTCACCACAGCCGGATGGATGGTCCCTTGTCCGTTTTTCTCCATGATTTTACGACCCTCAGGCCCGAGGATAAAGGCGATAAACCTGGCCCCCCATTCGGGATCCGGCGCATTTTTGACAAGCGTCAGGCCGTAGACCATGGGCGCACCTTCGACCTCCGTGAAAGTACCTGGCTTTTTACCCGAAATCTTCAATGTTGCCTGTTTATAGAAGTCGGCATATTTTTGGGAGCTGAGATTGACTTGCGCAGGCAGGCTGACATACGGCATATTATGCTGTTGGCAGACAGATTTATAGATGAACAGGTAATCGAGCTGGCCGGCCTGCAAAAGGGGAATCAGATCGGTCTCCTTTGGGCGTATATTCCGGGCAGGACAGTGGGCCGCAAGGTTATGATAGAGTCCGGGCTCTTTGTAATATTTTTCAGCCAACTGCCAGACCAGCTGGCTTCTGTAGCCTGCCGGATCGGCGTTGGGGTCGGAATGCCCATACTCAACCCCTTTGCGAAGGAGGATCTTATACCAGTTTTCGCTGTTGATTTCCTTAGCAAACTTTGAGTCCGGTCGGTACATGATAGCCATTTCGTTGGTGGCAAACTGGATGTTGAAGGCGGCGTGTGACGGGATCAGAAGATTGTCGATCACCTTATAGTCTGCCGATGCCATGATGTCGGCGGGAAGATGCAGATCAACGATCTTTCTGGCGCAGACCCGAGAACCTGCAGCCTCTCTTTGCACCTCGACCTGCGGATACTTTTTGTTGAAGGCCTCGGCCATCTCTTTGAGAGGAACGGAAAGCGAACCGGCATTGAAGATAATCACCCGACCCTTGTTGGATGCATAGGAAGGGGAGGCGAAAAGAGGCAGAGAGAGCATTGCTGCCAACATCGCAATGGTCCATCTTTTGATAGTCTTCATGTTCATGGGAAGCTCCTTTTTTTTACTTGTAATAACAGTAAGTTAACAAAAAGTCCATTTCTCGGATTTCTTTCAAACCGAGGCGGCTGCAACTAAGCGAATACGGGGAAAATCTTAATGCTGCCGGATCAGCTCGCACCCTGAATGGCACTTTTGGCAGGCGCTCTTTTTATGAACATTGTGTCGAACAACCTTGAGCGTTTTGCTGAAGTCATTTCCTGAAAAATTAACACCATACCTGTTGCTCGACACAATATTCATGAGAAATCCGGGGGAAATCCCGTCTGCGGCAGGAGGGCATTCCACCTCCTCCCCGTGGGAACCTCAAAATTTGTTATAAGTCAATGTCCAGGCAAAACAAAGTTAAATATGGGAACTTGGGATTTGACAAACCAAAAATAACTTATAATAACCCGATTATTTGTCTGAAGACAAAAAATGGTTTAAAATAACCGAAAGCAACTTCGCAGGATTTCACCGCAGGGAGAGCTACTGACAGGGGTTTAAGCAAAGTTTATATCAGATTGTGATTACCAACAAAACTCAGCCATTAATCCGGGGCTGGGGTCACCTGCCTCACGGGACGCCACAAACCCATCCTTGGGGGCTTGACTGTGGCCGTCCTGGCCACAGACACCCGTGAAACAGGTGGACCCAGCCCCTTCTGACTAATATGGCTGAGATTCATTGGTAATCACATATCAGATACAAACCGATTCCGGGCATAGGCCTGCGTCCGAAGAACTTGAATCGGTATTTTTATGAAATTTGTTAGGCTGTTGGGTGTTCTTCCGTCAAGATTCGCAGGTGCTCTTTTTTGGGAAAATAGAAAAACATGGTCACGACCGATACGAGGATGAGTAGATAGAGATCCGTTCGATCCTTTCCGAGAAAAAAGAGGACGAGTCCGTAAACTCCGATGCTTTCCGACATGGCCAGTGCCACTATCATGGAGACAAAATATTTTTGCAGGATCGGGTTGTTGCCGGTTGGTTGTTTCACACCCGGAGTCTCCTGTCTTGCCAGTATGTGATTGCGCACATATCCTGTGATGACGAGTGTAATGAAGGCGACAATATACAAGACCATTTTTACGTTTTTCAGGGTCTTTGGATCCAGGTTCGTGTTGATGGCTGCCTCAAGGTATATTCCGGCAAGGAGATAGAAGACAGGAGCAAGGACCAGAAACAACCAAATAATCCGCATGGGCAACAACGCCTTATTCAATTCCTGGTCCGATATCATCTCCATTCCCCTGATTTTTTTTTGCCTCATGCAAAAAGGCCTTTTCACCCAAACCCTGCGTTATGCTAAAAATTTTATCCTCGGAAGAGTGGCTCTCCGCCTGCGGCAAAATTTTTCGTATGCCTTGATTATGAACGAAAATTTTCATTTTGCAAAAGGCTCTTTTTTTGTCTTTTCAATTCTTCGCTTTTGCATACTCTTAAAGCCGCAAATGCCATTCCGGTGACGATTCCCGAGTAAAGGCAGACTCCGGAAAGCAAGACGACGAGTCGAGAAAAGCGAGCAACGATGGAAAGTGAATGAATAAACGGCATTTCATTATCAATTATCCCGCTATAATACCAGTAAATTCCATGCCGCAGAAGGATAAAGGCGACGCAGAGACCGGCCATCAACCAAATTCCCAGGCGCAATGTATTGTAACCGATCGACTCAACGAGTTCTTTACTCCTCGCAATCACGAGCCCGCTCATGGACCCGACAATAGTGACAGCCCAAATCTGTTCTGTATGAGCTGTCGACATCCTTTCCTGAATAATCTGAGCAAGTGCTGATTCCATGTTCGTAGTTCTCAAGTATTTTGTTTTTTTATGTAATTTCTCTACATCTTCATCACCGGCATCGTCGGATGTTTGATATAACTAATATGTTAGGCATATGCAAGTGAAAAGTGAAAATCGGTGGATTTGAGAACTATCCAGCATTCATGTATCGTTTGTTATCTCCTTCTTTTGAGAGAGAGCAGCTCCATCCTTGCAAGGGAATTATCATGGCAGGAAATACAAAAATACGATAGAATTTCATTTCTTCCCTTGGACCGGGAGACGATGACAATTCTTCAGCCTGCTCGTTAACGTATCCTGGATGCCGAGCACATCGAGCAATGCTAAATGGTCCTACACTACTGCTTCTGGAAACTATTATGCAAAAAGTTGGAATAGTCGGCGGGCTTGGCCCTGAGTCCACCATCGAATATTATCGAGGGATAATCGAGGCGTTCAAACCAACCTACGAACTTTTCGGGTATCCTGAGATTGCCATAGAGAGCGTCA
The DNA here is from genome assembly GCA_046705065.1 of Desulfocapsaceae bacterium. Classification (GTDB taxonomy): domain Bacteria; phylum Desulfobacterota; class Desulfobulbia; order Desulfobulbales; family Desulfocapsaceae; genus CAWGGS01. Next base: position 9,754 of record JBJKQT010000166.1, on the reverse strand, counting down.
ACCTCAAAGCTGTTATGGCTCATGTCGAAAAGTCGGGTTGGGAGGATGTCGGTGCGTTTATAGCCCGGAAATTTGAAGCCTTGAGATTGGGCGGTGCTGATTTCGGCGCGATGGCATGCAATACCAGCCATATCGTTTTCGATGAGATCCAATCCCAGACCTTTCTGCCCCTTCAGAGTATTGTCGATGTCACTCTGAACTATGTGAAACAAAATAATTTCGAAAAATTATGCCTTCTGGGAACGAAGACCACGATGGATTCCGATTTTTATCGGCATGTTTTTGACCAGGAACATATCGAACTGGTTGTTCCTAAGGAAGAAGAGAAGGACTACATCCAGGAAAAACTTTTTTCGGAGATTGAATTCGGCATAATCAAAGAAGAGACGAAAGCGAACTTTCTCACCATCATTGAAAGGATCAAAAAAGTGAATCGAGTGGAAGGCGTAATTCTGGCCTGTACTGAAATGCCCCTGATCATCAAGCCTGACGACATTGATGTCGCCTATATCGATACCACGCAGATTCATATCGAAAGTATCGTCGATATCTGCAGGCGGCAGGAGTAGTAAGTCCCGGCGGTTTTTTTATTGCCGTTGGATTTCGGGCGGAAAATGTTGCCTCCGCCCGAAGAACTTCCCCAACGGAAAAAGTATTATATCCTAATGGCTTTCCGTTCGCTTGCGGCTGCTTTTTTCTTGGCGGATTTTTCCTGCAGTTTCTGCAGCACTGTACGATCCAAATCCGGGTTTTCGTCGATGCTCAAAAATGAAAGAGCTGCATCGCGGGCATCGGCAAAAACCGCTCTGCCCACGGGAGTCCTGGTAATCACTGTCGTCCAGCCTTCCGCCGCCCCCAGACCTCCAAAGGAAATGTCGGCATATTCGGCCGTAAAATCATCGCAGAAAGAGCAGGCGCTTCTTTTGGCGAATTCCAGGTCTCTGAAGGCGATTCTCGATAGCCCTCCTTCCTTTTTATGAAGAATAAGATCGTCTTTGATATTGAGCTTTTTAATATCCTGCATTTTGCAATCGGCCAATTTCTCGAGTTCCTGCATTTTGCCTCCCGAAAAATCAAAGTTGGCTGTGCAAAAAAGACCGAAGTAGAACTTGATCGCATCCGATGGCACGATCTTCAAAGCCTGCATCTTTCTTACCGATTTAATCTGGCATGGAGTGCCGACGAAGGCTATGCGCTTCAGCCCTTGCCGGATCAGTGAACCAAGAGCCTGGGTAGACGGCGAGTACGTTGAATACTTTTCTCCAAGACATGTGGCACTCTGGGTGGTATCGAAATGGGATCCGGCTGCTGCGATAATATCTTCACGGGTTTCGGCAAGAATGGGTTTCCTTCCTTCCGGGGTATTTTGGGCGACGATGGCGCCGTCGATTCGGCCGGTATCGAACAGGTGGAGAAGAAGCCCCGTAACAACACCGCCGTCGGTGGCCTGAGCGCGTTGAGCTTCTTCTTTGACTTGGGCGACGGTGATGTCGATGATTCTGCCCATGGGGGCACTCCAGGCGGATTGTTCCTTGACTTTCTGGTCCAGTTCCCCGATTACCGGACAAATCATATAGCAGAGACCGCAGTCGATGCATTTCTCAACACTTTTATACCGGGGAATATTGTCATCGCCCATGGTCAATGCACCATAGTTGATGGCCGTGCAGAACGTGACGCAGCCGCCGCAGCCGTGGCATCGTCCGGTTGCATGAACTTCTTGTTTTAAATCAAAAAATGTCTTCATAAGCACCTCGTTTCGTTGCGCTGGTTACAGTTTTTGGAAAAATGCTCGGTTATCATACCGACAACCTTGCAAATCGCATCTTCAACTGCGGGAGAGCACTCCTTGGTGAATTCAAAATAATCTTCAGCCTCTATGAGAATGATGCGAAGCTTTTTGGGCATCTCGTCGGCAAAGAGGTCATAGCCGACCTTTAAGGTCGAGCCCAAGGTTACTGCATGGGATGTTGTCAGGTTATGGTCGGTGAAAATTTGATCGATGGTCACTTCGGTGACGGTGCCGGGCGGATAGCCTATTTTCGCGGCGTCGACAACAATGACATCGTCATAGCCCATAAGCTTGTCGTTAACTTCGAAGCCGACTCCATAGATGATCTCGGTATCCACGGGAAGATTCATGTCGGCGATTCGTTCCGCTACCTCGATTCCGGCTCGATCATCTTTCAGCATGGGATTGCCGATTCCACAGACGAGGGATTTTGTTTTCATCAGTGCTCACTGCTCAAACCGATTGTTTCAGGAAAGACAATTCGGCCTGACTGAAGGGGTTGAGAATAAGGATATTGGGGCATGGCCGGTGCCGGTAACAAAGGGGCACCGGCCATGTCTTCTTGCCGGGATTTCATGGGGGAATCCCGGGTTGAACTGCGTTAAAAGTTTTTCAGAGACTTTACCAACTCTTTGTTTTTGTCATATATCTTGACTTCGACAGGAGACGAGCCCGGGCGGATTGCATGAGTCGCACAGCCGAGACAGAGATCATACGGTCTGTATGCCATTTCCACATGATTCAAGATGGCCTCATCCACGTTGCCATCCTTGATGAAATGCTTTGCAGCCTTGCGGACCGCAAGATTGATGGGCCCTTTGTTGTGGGTGGTTGCGACTACGATATTGGCATCCGTGACGATCCCTTTGTCGTCGGTATTGTAATGATGAATCAAGGTGCCGCGAGGCGCTTCGATGATCCCGACGCCTTCACCGGTCACGTCGCCTAATGGCGCACGGTTGTTGTCGCCTGTAATCTCAGGATCGCGGGACAGCTCAAGACAGCGCTCGGCGCAATGCAGAAGCTCTATGGCCCTGGCCCAGTGGTAGCCCATGATTTGGTGTACGGGGCGGCCGCCGAAAGTGGCGAAAAACTTCTGGTACTCTTCATTGGCCAGCGGTGTGCTGAGGCCCTTGGCAACATTGAAGCGGGCAAGTGGGCCAACGCTGTATAGGCTTGTGCCTTCGCCGTCAACGATTCCCTTCCAGCCGATTTTCTTTTGATACGGCATCTTCAGATAGGTCCAGGGCAGAACGCGTTCGGAAATGTGATCGATATAGTCCATTCCGGTAAACGATGCGATTTCGGCTCCATTCACATCAACCACTTTCTGTGTGCCGTCATAGAGGGCAACCATGCCGTCGGCATCTACGGAACCCATATAATTCACAGGCACCCTGTACATATCGCCGGTTACCAGCTCCATGTAGGCCGGATTACTGAGCACCACATCACCGAAGACCTTCAACGTCAATTTAGACAGGTCGATCAACTCATGGCTCCAGGCCTCGATCTGCTCGCGTTCCACTTCGGACAGGGTTTTGGACCAGCCGCCGGGAATGGCGGCCACCGGATGGTTGGGCTTGCCGCCCAGCATTTCGAAGATCTTAACCGCGTAGCTCCTCTTTTTCAGGACCTCGCGGCCGAGTTCTGCGCCAACTGCATTGATGAGGCCGACAACATTGCGTTCGGCAGCCGGTGCGCCGGGTCCGACAACGAAATCCGGGAACCCCAGAGCATAGAGGATGACGGCATGATCCTCAACATAATGCGCATTGAAGAACAGCTCGCGCAACTTGCGGGCGGTTGACGTCGGAGCTACCCCGTAGACACCATCGGACGCCTTCATCGCGGCGGTGAAATGAACGCCGCGGCAGACGCCGCAGATGGTAGATACGGTTCGCGGAACCTCCTCAATGGGCAATCCCACCAGGAATTTCTCAAATCCTCTGAATTCAACAACCTGGAAGAACGCCTCGTCCACATTGCCGTTATCGTCCAGGAAAATTGCTATTTTTCCATGACCTTCAAGGCGGGTCATCGGATTGATTTCTATCTTTTTCACTGTATTACTCCTTTATTGGCAGCCTTACATTTTTTTCGGGAGCGTACCCGAAGGCAGGGCATAACGGTAAAAGAACTTGGCGAGATTAGGATACTTGGACATTAATTCGGCGGTCACCTGGTCGTCTTTTAAGATGGAGCCGATGGTGGTCAGAGCCTGTGCGCCGTAATCCTCGTTGCCCGGGATCGGCCCGCCGCAGCCGCGGCAGGGGATATTGACGTTTAGGCAGGATGCACCGCAATCACCCTGGGTGATCGGTCCGAAACAGATATATCCCTGCTGGAGAAGACACGCATCAGGATCGGGAGTCCCTTCGGTGGTTCGCAGAACCCGGTTCACCATGCCTCTATGCTGCGTGTTGGCCTGGTTTTTAGCGGGATTGCGGCTGCAGATATCACAGACCGCTTTGCCGTTGGTAATCCAGGAACCTTTGGGAGGCAGCAGCCCACTGACAAGGGCGCCGATGGCCGCGCCCACATGGGAATGATGCGGAGGACAGCCGCCGATATAATAGTCGACGTCCACAATTTGATTCAATGTCCTCACCTTGTCTTCGTAAGCAGGCAAGGTCAGGTCATATTTGCCGTCCACCAAACAGCTGGGCTGAGGGTAGATTCCTTCCGGATTGTCTGTGGTCGGAGTATTTTTAAACGCCTTCTGAAACAACTCCTCTTTGCTGTGCAGGCTTCCAAGACCCGCAGTGCCGCCCAGGGAAGCGCAAACGCCGAAAGCGATCAATGTCTTTGCCTTGGCGCGCATGGTCTTGGCCATATGGATGTGCTCATCGAGCCGGATCATGCCGTCGATGAAGGCGACATCGATGGCTCCATCCTCCATCTTCGCAAGGTCCGTGTATTTTACGTCTGCTGCGGTGGGAGCCCAGAATGCCACTTCAATGTGTTCCAGAGCATCGACCAGTTTCTCCGATAAATCAACTACGGCCATTTCACAGCCGGCGCAGCCGCCCAAAAGCAGAAAGCCGACTTTGATTTTATCTGCCATTATTATTCTCCTTTCTTGAGCGGATTTGGCCCGAGTTCAGCCAGCTCCGCAGTGAAATCGGTGATGACCTCGGCAAACTTCTTACCCTCGGCACCCGAGATCCAGTCGCGCCTGAAGCGCCTTGGGTCTATCCCCAGGTCGCCGAGCATTTTCTTCAACATATCCATCCTGTTTTTGGTCTTATGATTGCCGTCTTTGTAGTGGCAGTCGCCGAAATGGCAACCTCCGACCAGGACGCCGTCCGCGCCCTGGGCCAGGGCTTCCATTACATATTCAGGCTTGACCCGTCCGGAGCAGGGAACCTTGATCAGCTTTACAGTGGGCGGATATTTGCAGCGGAGATTGCCGGCCAGATCGGCCCCTGCATAGGTGCACCATTGGCAGGCAAATCCGACGATATTGGGTACGAATTCCATATGATAACCTCCTACTTGATCAATCGAGCTTCGGATTGGATTTTGGAAATGATTGCCTCCCGCGGGGTTTCGCTGATGGCCGCCACCTGTTTCGGATCGAATCCCATACACAGAGCCAGAAGCTGGGTGTAGTAGAAGACCGGGATTTCAAAATCGATCTCACCTTTTTCCCGCAGGATCTTCTGCGCACCGTCGAACTGCAGATAGCATGAAGAACAGGTGGTGACGATCATGTCTGGATCGGTTTCCTCTTTCATCGAGATCAGTTTATCTTTCAGGAGTCCGATGGATCGAACCTGGTCGGTGCTGCGCATGGCTCCCATACCGCAACAGGCGTTCAGTTTGCTGTAGTGAGGGACGTCGGCGCCCAGCGCTTCGCAGAGTTCCTTTAAGATGGTCGGGAAAAAGGAGTTCTTCTCTTTGACCGCCATGACTTCGCTGGGCCAGAGAATATGACAGCCCGGTTGGACAGCTATTTTCAGTTGTTTTAAGGTATATTTCAGGTTCTCGGCAATCTTGTCGGGACCGATGTGTTTATACAGGACATGGGAGACGTGATAGACTTCCGATGAGCCGTCGAACTTCCGGTTGATCTGGGCAAGATTTTTATTTAAGGTCTTTTTGCGTTCCTGATCGTGCTCGGCCATGTGCTTGGCCTCGCTGAGCACACCGAAACAGGAATTGCAGCCGGTCATGATGTCGACATTTTTCTCTTCGGCGATGGTGATGTTTCGTCCGGAGAGAGCAAGCCAGGTATCGATATCAAAAGAAGGGGCCGTGCCCCAGGCCGGGCAGCAGCTGGCTCCTTCCATATCCACGACCTCAACACCGAGGGCCGGGAATATCTTGTAGAACGATTGCTCGATATCCGGCGCTTTGAACGGGATATTGCATCCCAGATATAATCCGCATTTTTCCATTCTATTCTCCTTCCTAAAATATACCTAACTCGCTCATGGGGCTGTTGTCCAAAAGTGTCCGGATTTCTTCCTGAGCTTTCTCGTTTTCAATGGAGGTGACGGGCGCCGGTGGCAGACCGACCTTCTCCCGGAGTTCTTTCGATGCCTCGGAATAAACGGCATGGCCTGTGGCATGAAGATTCATGAGCGGAGTGAAGGCTGATGTGGAAATGGCCAGTTCGCCCGCCTGAATCCGGCGAAAGGCGAAGACCATGTCAAACGGCCTGGCGTCCCTGGGGCAGATTTCCGTGCATCTGTTGCATGCCTGGCAGGCCCAGCTTGAGGGATCCTCGATAATCTCTTCGAAATGACCTGTTTGCAGTTTTCTAAACAAGAGCCGTCCGTAGAGCGGAAAGCCGGCTTTGGCGACCGGGCAGACCGAGGCGCATGCATTGCATTGGATGCATTTCGTGATACCTTTTCCGCCGTTTTCGATCACTTTGGCGATAATCTCGTCTCTGTTCATTTTGGTAAGATTTAATGCTGCCATCGTATGCGCTCCTATGCTGTTAATGCAAAAATTTGTGCCATGATCTGATCTTCGGTGTATCCGTGCAGTATGATGGCCGAGGATGGGCAGGCGGTCGTACAGACCCCGCAACCCTTGCACTGGGTCATCTCTATCCGGGCCCGGGGATGGGCTGCATCGGTTGCAATCATACTGATGGCTGCATAGGGGCACAGAGGCTCGCAGATGCCGCAACCACTGCATTTGTCCATATCGATCTCTGAAATGGTCGGATTGATTTTGACCCTTCCCTGGGCAAGCGGCACGGCAGCAGCGGCAGCAGCTCCTTTGGCTTGAGCCACAGTATCGGGAATATCTTTCGGCCCCTGACAGCAGCCGGCCAGAAAGATGCCTTCAACCGCGGTTTCAACGGGCTTCAGTTTCGGATGCAGCTCTTTGAAAAATCCGGAGCCGTCAAGGGTGAGGCTCAACTTCTGGGCAAACGGTTTTATCTCATCCTGGAGTTCGATGGCCGTGGCCAAGACCACCATGTCGGCATCGATTTCGATATTGGTGGCAAGATCGGCATCAAAGCCCATGACTCGAAGTTTGTCGCCGGGAAGCTTGTCGATGCCGCCGACCCGGCCGCGAATGATGTTGATGCCCATATCGATGGCGCCGGTATAGTATTCGTCGAAGTCCTTGCCCGGGGTTCTGACATCCATGAAATGCATGTAGATTTCCAGATCCGGATATTTTTCCTTCAACAGCTTCGCCTGCTTGATCATATACATGCAGCAGACTCGCGAGCAGTAGGTGTGGTTTTTTTCGTCACGGGATCCGATGCAGGAGAGAAACGATATGGTATGCGGCTTTTTCATGTCGCTCGGACGCAGAAACTGGCCGCCCGTGGGGCCCGTAGCCGAGATAAGGCGCTCAAGCTGGAGCGCAGTCAGCACATTGGGAGAGTCGGGGGCGAGATTTTTGAAATTCTCCTTGTCCATTACCTTGTAGCCGGTGGCCACAACGATGGCGCCGACCTTAACGTCGATGACTTCGCCATACGGATCTGCCGCCTTGGAGCGGTCTATGGCTCCGGCCGGGCATGCCCGCTCGCAGGGAGCGAGAATCGGCTTGCCGGTCTTTTTGCTCATCTTCAACTCACTGCCGATTTTTCTGCCGCCGCAATTAATACAGGAGTTTATGTCGATAACGGCTTTTTTCGGAACCGCCTGCGGGAAATGGACATAGGCTGCTCCGCGGTTGTCGAGTCCTGCATTGAATTCATTTGGGGTGCGAACCGGGCAGGCATCGGCACAGGCCCCGCAGCCGGTACATTTTTCCCAATCTATGTAGGTCTGTTTTTTCCTGATTTTGACATCGAAATTACCTATGTAACCTTCGACGGAGTCGATTTCAGAATAGGTGAGGAGCTCGATGTTGGGATGGCTCCCTGCATCGACCATGACCGGGGTCAGAATACAGGCGGAGCAGTCGTTGGTGGGGAAGGTCTTGTCCAGCTGGGCCATGACGCCGCCGATGGAGGGTTCTTTTTCCACCAGGTAGACTTTATTGCCCATATTGGCGAGTTCCAGCGCGGAAAAGATGCCCGCAACACCGCCTCCGATCACAAGCGCTGCCTTGGTCACATCGACATACTTGTCTTCAAGAGGATGGAGGTTCCTGGCTTTGGCCACCGCGCTGTCGACGATCTTCATCGCTTTGGTTGTCGCCCCTTCTTTGTCATTGGCATGTACCCAACTGTCTTGATCGCGGATATTCGCCATTTCAAAGAGATATTTATTCAGCCCTTCTCCTTCGAGGACTTTCCTGAAGATTGGCTCGTGTGTGCGTGGTGTGCAAGCGGCTACAACCACTTTATCGACAACACCGTCGTTGATATCCTGACGGATCATCTCCTGGCCCGGGTCTGAACACATGAACAGGTTTTGCCTGGATACAACGACGTCAGGCAGGGTCTCCGCATGCTTGCGGACGGCTTCGACATCGACGACACCGCCGATATTCGAACCGCAATGACAGACATACACTCCAACTTTTGCCATGCTTACCTCCGTTGACTTAAATGAAAATGGTCTTTCGAAGCGACGTGTCGTTTGACCTTTTCATGGATGGTTTTCGACCGGGAAAATAAATTATCGTCCCAGCCATGCCGGTTATTGACCGTGCGATTTTTCCAAAGTAAACAAAATGCACAATTCGATTGTTCGTTTTGTTCAATTTGTGCACTTATTAAATTAATTTTGTAAATTGTCAAATAGCTTTTTTTGTGCAAATCGACGAATTTCTCCGTAGGGACTCATTTGTATCAACATTATTTAGTTTCTATATCATTAAAAATAAACTACCTAAATAGTTATAATCAAAACTTAATATTTAAATGCTGCTGGCTAAATCCTGAACACCTTCATCGTTAAAGATGGCAATAAAAAAAAATTAAAAAAAAATTAAAAAATACATTATGCACAATATGCATAATAAAAATTATGAAATGGAAATGTTGTGTGCTAAAATTACTTTCCTCATCGATCACCAGAGGATTTTTTCTCTTTCTTCTATTGCGGTCACTTCAAACAATCTTATAGTGTGGTGAGAAATCAGGATTCTCTAAGATAAGAGTTTGCCCCCTGTCTTTTATAGAATCCCAATAGCAATAGAGGGGTTTCGTTCATCTGAAAAAAACATAATGCTGATGGTTAAGATGAGGAAAAGGAGGGGGGCAATCCACATATTACAGCGATTTCCCACTAACCATATTCAGTGCGATCTCCAGATCTTCCTTTAGCGGGAACTTAGGGAAGTCGTAAGGAAAACGTTGCCGAAGGCAGAAAAAATATTTTAAATCAAATAGATAAACGAGGTAGAACTATGAAGGGTGATTATGGTTCAATGATTTGGGTCAATGATAGAGAAGGCAGGGAATATGTCTGCACCGCCGATTTCGATCACAGAAACGAAAAAGAATTTGAGAGACTCACCGACGAAGAGCGGAGGAGTTGTTCCGATGTCAATTTGATAGTGGGATCCGAGCGTTGGTGATTTTTAGGTGTA
>JBJKQT010000165.1:0-3245 GCA_046705065.1 Desulfocapsaceae bacterium | reverse complement strand
TTGGCCGAATGTTATGTAACCGGGCTTCTCATGGAAGGAGAGCGCAAGTCGGTCGAGCCTATGTCGGAAAAAGTAAATGCATCTGAGCGGAGTATGCAGCGTTTGCTCAGTGAAGTCAAATGGGATGACCAGGGAGTTGCCGGCGAATACCGACGCACTATGCTGGCGGCCACAGCTGATCCCCAAGGGATATTAGTTCTTGACGACACAGGCTTTCCCAAGAAGGGACAAAAGAGTGTCTGCGTTGCCCGGCAATACTGCGGGGCTTCCGGCAAGACTGATAACTGTCAGATAGGGGTAAGTATGACCTATGTTGGCCAGGATGTGGCATGGCCATACGCAATGGAGCTTTTCGTGCCGGAATCATGGGATCAGTCAGACAATGCCGCGTGTCAAATGCTAAGGAAAAAGACAAAGATGCCGGAGTCCGCACATTACAGGCCGAAATGGCGAATTGCTCTTGATCTTGTTGATCTGGCACGAAAGGAGAAAGTCCCTCATAGGGCAGTTCTTGCTGACGGTTGGTATGGCAACATACCTGAATTCCGTCAAGAGCTCGACTCTCATGGAGAGAATTATGTTTTGGGTGTCTACTCAAACACTCAGGTGTTTCTTGAGTCCCCTCTTCTTGAAATTGCACCGGTCAAAGAACGGAAGCGGGGAAGGCCTCGTATTCGCCCCGATATTGTCACTGTAAATCCGAAGCCGGTAACACTTTCAACATTGGGGGCAGACATTGCCGACAATGCTTGGCAGCAGTTGGAGTTAAGGCGTGATGCCCGTGACAAGCCGTTGATGGTGGAGGCCGTATCTCTCAAGGTGTGGCCTGCTCACGGTTGGCGCCAGGGCAATATAAGCGAACAGGTCTGGCTGCTGATAGAGCGTCGCAAAATGCTTAAGGGCGGATACGAACTTCGCTATTTTTTCAGTAACATTCCTCAACACCTCTCGACCATAGATCTTGCGCGCCTTTACCATGAGAGATACTGGATAGAGCATGGTTATCAGCAACTCAAAGAAGAACTTGGCTTGGACCATCACGAAGGTCGCTCCTGGACAGGGTGGCACCGTCATGTTCTTTTGGTATTTCTGGCTTATGGATATCTGACTCTTTTGCGTTTGCATGAAAAAAAACAAAAGAATTTGGAGAGCTGGAGACAGTGGTTGTCAACGAAATCGACACTGGGGAAAGAGTATTTCATCTGAAGACGGAGTTTTTATTGCCATGGTCTGATCGTCGTTGTTCTCTTCGCTCATCAGAGCGGTGGCGAAGGAAACAACGCCGGAGAAAGATGCCGTCTCTTCCTGATATTAGGCATCAGATTGCGAAACTTCTGCTCAGAACTTTACGATGTTAAATCTGAATATGTATCGGAGTAGTATTAATTCTTTTAGTCAATTCTTTTGAATATTGTATAAAAAAAACTGTGTAAATCCCTTTCGTTACTTTCCCATTATGGGATCAGTCAAATTGTGATACAGGGTTTCCACGCCTGGATGGCCGATTACAAAAACTTCTTCTCCCGTCTGAACAATTAGGAGTTTTTCCGATGAGCGATGATAAAAAAAGAGAGCATGTGCCCCGTTTTTCATCTGGAACCATCCAGCGCTGAGCTCTTTTCCTCCATACCCATCGGTGCGCAAAATCGGCCACCATGGACCAGATGCATTGACCATAGCGATGCGGGCAGTGGAGAGTGAGACTGTTTTGCGGTTGTTCAATATCTTCAGATGGAGAGCGTTACCGTCAAGGCGCCATCCCGAACCGGCGATTTCGTAAGTCAGGTAGATGCAAAAGGAAACAATGCAGAGAGGAAGAATGCCGCAGAACAGCACTGTTATCCACCGTGGTGGTGTTGATGAAAACCAATAGAGCATAACGCCGGCACCAAGGAAAAGAATCAGCAGGAAAAATAGACCTGGAGGCAGCGCCTGCAGCGCATCGAGAATGGAAAGTTCGTAGGACATATAAATGTTATTACGGTATTTGTTTCGATAGCATCAACAACAAAAAAGAGGAGCGAGTTGTTAATAGATCCCTTTTATCAATAGATAAATGGGAGCATGTTGCACCCTTTTTTATTAAGCACAATAAAAAAGAAAAGAGTTCAGGATTTCATTCGCCTTTTACCGAAATTAAAAGGTAATGACAAACATATTAAACGGTTGAAGTATTTATGTTTGCCCTGATTGCACTATTTAAATTTAAACTGCTCATGGGTATACTTTTGGATGCCATACCTTTCCATCAGTAAATCCATTTGATGATTTTTCCTATCACTACCAAACCTTAATAAGGCCTTTTTCAATGATTTCAGCTTAATTAAAGGCTTGTATTGATCTTTTAATTGGCATCGAATCTCCTGAGAGTGGCGAATGTCAGCTTCTCCAGTCGAGCGGAGCAGACTGATGACACCCTGAAATTCAATATATTACGGTCATTACAGCTCTCAAAAAATATCAAGGCCCGCCAAGTCTTTGTGAAAGCCATGGTTCTGACTTCTATGGTTTTGCTAAAAACGCCTGCTTCGCATACCTATCAAACCCCAAAGATTCATAGAACCTGTAAAGGTGTCACAATTAAATTTCACAGTTGTCTAAAACCTTTCAAAATTGAGGTAAATCCCAAAATTCCTACCAGAGTGGATTGAGAACCATAACTTATTAATTGATCAAACACCAGAAGATGTTTTTGTCAGTTGGCAAAATTGGCCTGCAGATCTTCCGAGTTAAATAAGTCTTGCGGCTCTGTTGCAAAAATCTGAAAAGGGTGTGGCACCTCTCTGAGGTTGAGCAACACCGATATCGTATGAATCGGGTTAACCGGCTTGCGCATAGATGAGCCGCTGCATATATTTTTGGGGAAACTGTCATTGGGCTGCATTAGTTCATGCTCAAAAATAAGCGGTGTGATAGGATTAATGCCCTTTTTCAGCCTCTTAAGTTGCTTTAAGGCATCCACGATGTTTGGAGCCGGTATTGGTGAATAAACAGCGTCTCCTCTTGACTCTTGTTTATCTTCAATGTGATTATGAAAAAATCGGTCGCCCACTGGTCGTCGATCATCCCGTGTTATCCGCCAGAGAGCAGCGAAGATCATGGGAGCCCCCTATCACACTGTAAAGCCAATCGTTGACAACCCTTTGCCACACTAAGGTGATTGATATGCACATTTATCTCTCGATTGCACCACTGGCCGCACTGATCGCCGGCATTCTCATCCTAATGTTGCCACGCCTGCTGAA
>JBJKQT010000164.1:0-5215 GCA_046705065.1 Desulfocapsaceae bacterium | reverse complement strand
ACGGCTGGGCCGTAGTTCATGAATGGGTTGGCATCCTCTTTCAGAAGATAAAAGCCGGAGTTGGATTCTAAATTGTAGTTTTGCCTACGGACTGTAAACACCCCCCAGACTATTATAGACAGAATGTGAAAATCATAAATTTTGGCATATTTTTTTTTGCCATCTTCCTCGACTCCGCATAAGTAATTGGGAATTTTTTTTATCTGCCGGGATCCCTTTCCACCTTCCATTTAATTAGGTGCCTATCCTGAGGATGCCATAGACTTTCGTGTTGATGAGGTGCTCAAGTTGCAGGTGGCTTGAAGCAAAGGTGTCTTCCCGGGTCCTTTCCCAGTGCTCCATTGAGTTTTACACTTTGTGTTTTATGGTTTTAATCAAGATTGACATATGATGCGCGGTGCGGCGTGTATTTTTTGTCTAAAAGATCCACGCTCGGCAAAAATCCGGCCATATGCGGCAATCTTCTATTCAAAACATATCATCTTGGAAATCGTTCACCGTGGAAAACGGAATAAGGCAAACAATGACAACGATCAGCAGGATGCTGGGGATGCAGGAATGCCGCATAACCTTCAGGAAACGGCCACGGGTGTTTCGACCAGAGTCTGAAAAAGGCAAAATCGATCAATGGGTGTGAAAATATGGATCTCATCAGGCGTCAACCCCAACAGACCCCTCTCAACTCTTTTAATCTCTCACTACTCGCGGTGCTGGTAGGGGTTGTTGCCGGCCTGGGGGCAGTCATATTCCGTGACCTGATCGGTCTGATCCACAATCTGCTGTTCCTTGGCTCCTGGAGCTGGGCCTATGATGCCAACGCCCACACTCCGGTCAGTCCTTGGGGGCCGCTGGTGATTCTGGTTCCGGTTGTAGGCGCCTTGGGGGTGGCGTATCTGGTGCAGAATTTTGCACCGGAAGCCAAGGGACACGGAGTGCCGGAGGTGATCGACGCCATCTATTACAACCACGGGCGTATCCGCCGGGTAGTTGCCACAATAAAGGCCTTGGCCTCGGCGATTTCCATTGGCAGTGGCGGTGCAGTCGGACGGGAGGGACCGATCATCCAGATCGGTTCCTCACTGGGGTCGACCTTTGGCCAGCTGTTGCCCATGCAGGCCTGGCAGCGCGTAACCCTGATCGCTGCCGGGGCCGGCAGCGGCATCGCCGCCACCTTCAACACTCCGGTCGGTGGGATCCTCTTCGTCGTCGAGTTAATGATGCAGGAAGTGAGTGTTCGCACACTGGTGCCCATCTCTCTGGCCACTGTCACAGGTACCTATGTTGGACGGCTAGTTTTCGGCGATCATCCTTCCTTTGTCATCCCGGCCATGCAAACCCAATATTTCCATATCACAAGCCCCCTGGTTCTGCTGGCTTATATCGGGCTCGGGGCATTGATGGGAGCAGTATCTGCCGTTTATATCCGCTCTATCTACGGCTTCGAGGACTTGTTTGAAAAACGCATCGGCGGCAGCTATTACCTGCGCCATATGGGTGGGATGTTCCTCTCAGGGGTGTTGATCTACGGAACCATGACCTTTACCGGTCATTATTACATCGAGGGAGTGGGCTACGCCGCGGTTCAAGACGTGCTTACCGGCACAATGGCGTCGATCAGCTTGTTGCTGGTGTTGTGCGTTCTCAAATTGATCGTCACTTCCCTTACCCTCGGTTCGGGGGCTTCCGGCGGCATTTTTTCGCCGGCTCTCTTTATCGGTGCAACCCTTGGCGGGAGTTACGGCGTCCTGCTCAATCGCCTCTTCCCGGGATTGGGAATCGGTCCGCCAGCCTTTGCGGTGGCGGGCATGGCCGGCGTGGTCGGGGGGACCACCGGAGCGGCCTTGGCTGCCATCGTAATGATCTTCGAAATGACCCTCAATTACGAGGTAATCATCCCCATCACCATTACTGTGGTCATCGCCTACGGCGTCCGCAAGGTCCTCTGTCCGGAGAGTATCTACACATTGAAGCTGGTACGACGCGGCCATCGCATCCCGGAGGCATTGCAGACCAACCTGCCTCAACAGCGTCCGGCCCGGGATGTTATGAACACCGAGGTTGTATTCGTACCTGCCAACGCCACCTTGACCGAGTTCAGGCGGCTGTTGGCCATGCACCGGAGCGAGCCGGGCTATGTGATCATCGACGGGAAGGGGATCGTCGGCGTTCTCGATGCCCGCATGGCTCTTGAGGCGATGGTTCATCCTTGCGCGGGGGAAAAGGTGGGTGACATCGCCGCTCACAAATTCATCACGGTTTCGCCGGACACCCGGTTGTTTGATGTGGTGGCCGGCCTGCACGCGCGTCATATGCCGGTGGCGCTGGTTGTCTCCGGTGCCGGCCCCGAAGGAGTGGAGGGTTTGATTACACGGCAGCAGATTGCCGACGTGTTTGAAGATTCGGTGGAACTTTTCACCACCTGATGAGTGGGAAATTGTCCGCGCCCGCCTTCATCTCCTATTTATCATTCAAAAACCGGATAGCCAAAGACGGGGTGGCAAAGATTGAGATGACCGGCCGGAAGATACAGGGAAAATTGAAAATTCGTGAGCGAGACAAAGCAAAAGGGGAAAATACTCTCAGCAGGCGAACCGTATGCATGGAACCAAGGAACCCAAATTGGCTCCCAAGCTGATGAGTTGGGTAAGAAGCTGTGACTTACAGTTCCACTTCAATGCCTACCCCCATCACACTCTGCGAGGGCAAACTGTAAAACGCGACCGAGCGGGCCGAGTTACGGGCCATGAAGGCGTACAAGACCTCACGCCATACAGCCATGCCCGGCTTTTTCCCTGCGGGGATCACGGTCATTTCACCAACGTAGTACGTCACCTCACCTTCCACCAGAGGGCGGCCGTCCGCCTGATTCTCCTGAAGAGCTTCGGGTACCCGGCAACTTTCCATGAAGCCGAAGTGCATAAGGATTCTTAAAAATCCATGACCTAGATCTGTGATCTCCAGACGGTTGGCCCACCACAGGCGCGGTACGTCGTCGATAGTTACGGTCAGCAGGATAACCTTTTCATGCAGTACCTGGTTGTGTTTTAGATGGTGCAGCAATATCGGCGGGGTGCCGCTTGGGTTGCCCGACATGAACACCGCTGTGCCGGGGACCCGCGCCGGCGGTTTGCGTGAGATTTTCTCCATAAATCCGTCAAAGGGAAATTCTGCTTTTTTGAGCCTTTCCGATTGGATCATACGCCCTCGCTTCCATGTAGTCATCAACAGGACGACCAAAAAACCGACCAGGAGCGGAAACCAGCCTCCTTCGACTATTCGGAAAAGATTGGCGCCGAAAAAGGCGAGATCCACGACCAGAAGACCCATAGTGACGGTAACGGCGGCGAACCTGCTCCACTTCCAGCGTCGACGGGAAACGGTGTAGATCAACAGGGTGGTAATCACCATGGTCGTAGAAACCGCAACTCCGTATGCTCCGGCGAGTCTTCCCGATTGGCGAAACGTGAGGACGAGGCCTATGGTTGAGGCCATCAACAACCAGTTGACGATGGGTACATAGATCTGGCCGATCTGCTTGGAGGAAGTTTGAACGATATGCACGCGTGGGAAAAGTGCCAGAAAGGCAGCCTGGCGGGTCAGTGAGAATGAGGCTGAGATAACCGCCTGGGAGGCAATCACCGTTGCCGAGGTCGCCAGGATCACCATCGGGTACAAAGCCCAGGATGGCGCCAGACGATAGAACAGATGACCGATCGTGACTTGGCCGTCCAACAACATCGCACCCTGGCCGAAGTAGTTCAGCAGCAAGGACGGCAGGACCAGGCCGAACCAGGTGATGCGAATTGTCCGCCGCGTGAAATGTCCCATATCGGCATAAAGCGCCTCACCACCCGTGATCACGAGAAACACCGCTCCGAGTACAAGAAATCCCTTCCAGCCGGCATGGATGAAAAAGGATATGGCATGGGTGGGCAGAATCGCAGCCAGTACGCGGGGCTGCTGCATGATGCCGGCGACGCCCAATATGGCGAGGGTAATAAACCATATCAACATGGCCGGGCCGAAAACCGCGCCGACACCACCTGTTCCACGTCTTTGAAATATGAACAGCCCCACGAGGATGAAGCAGGTGATTGGCAGGACGAACGAACTCAGCGCAGGTGTAGCAGCATTGAGTCCTTCGACGGCGCTGAGCACCGATATCGCAGGCGTGAGCATACCATCGCCGTAAAGGAGAGCGGCTCCGAATATTCCAAGGACTACCAGCAGGCGCCGGAGCCCATCTTTCTGTTCGCTCCTGCGACCAACCAGAGCCATGAGGGCCAGGATGCCGCCCTCGCCTTCGTTATCTGCACGCATTACATACAGGAGGTACTTTACTGAGATTACGAGATTCAGAGACCAGAAAATGAGCGATAGAATACCTAGTATGTTGTCTGGCGTCGGCTGAAGACCGTTATGGCTTGAAAAGCACTCCCGCAGCGCGTAGAGAGGGCTGGTGCCGATATCTCCGAAGACGACACCCAGAGAGGTCAGACAGACCAGATAGAATTTACCGCCACCGGGTTCGTCCCGATCGGGGGTTTCCCTGCCCCGAAGTTTATCCGGTTCCTCGGAAATTACCTGTTCGGTTTGATTGGTATCGGATTCCATGGCATCTCTTAAGGGTATGCAGCCCATGTAAGGTGAGACGAAGTGACATTCCTGACTCCTCCATGAGTAATCTAAACAGCTTCTGCAATCCAGCAAGTGGAGCGGTGTAGCCGATAATTCAAAGCAACGTGTGTAATGTGGCAGGGGATCGACCTGAAACACGGAAGGTCAATCGTCGGATTGCGGGGTGTGAAAAGGAGGAAAAAACGATGGCCGCGGCCCCTGCAAACCGCTGCGGGCTTGGCAAGATCCTCCCAATGACTATTGTGTTGGAAACAGGCATGCTCGTATGGGTGCCTCAAGGCGGGAAATTCCGTCTCCTCTTGCCTCTTTTCTTCAAGGAGGTTCAATGCCTGACAATGACCGGCAAAAGCCGCAAGGGAAACATCAAGACACCAGTAAAGACAATGGGAAGATAATAGTGTTTTTTTCTGCAGAGACCCCTTATGCGGGGATTTCTCACGTATAATGCCGGTAACTGTCCAGCATTGTAATTTGTATTTCTCTTACCTACTTTTTTATACTGGTGCATGACAGATTTTTCAGGCTGACCAAAGGAGAAGAGAAGCTTTCTTCAAAGTTCCGGAGTGGAAACCCTTAT
>JBJKQT010000163.1:0-14614 GCA_046705065.1 Desulfocapsaceae bacterium | reverse complement strand
GCATGTAGATCTGTTACGAAAATAAAAGAAACAATTACATTTTTGTTAGGCATAACCACTTGTCTTTGAGGCTTCGGCCGCAAACAGTATGCCTCAATAACAGCGGGAATGCCGGACATATACGCTAAGTACTGCGCCTGCACATCCTTGCGCTGTTGTTCAAAGTTCATTTTAAGGAGTGCACGCATGCAGGGTCCCTTTCTCGCTTCCCGAAAATTCGTATCCGCCACGCGCTCCCTAAGACGCCTTTCATTTTTTGGCGTTTTCTTTTTGCTGTTTTTTCAGATTTCTTCCACCGCATACGCTCAAACGACCTTTGATCCCGCTACAACAAAAGATGCGGATGTCGCCCTGTCTTCGATTCCCGCTGCATACGGAAAGGTCATCTTTCGTTACAATGAAACAAGTCCCAACAAGCTGTATATAATCGGGATAAGCCACAGGGACAGCCTCACCCGTCTAAACGGCCGTAACACCGCAAAAACCCAAACCGAGGTTTACAAAATCGGAGAGTGGCTGAACCGCCATAAAAATCTTAATCTCCTGTTGCCGGAAGGATTTTTCAATCCTTCGCAAACTTCAGCGAATTTACAGCCCACTCATCACCTCGCGACTTTGAACGACTCTACACTGGAGAAAACGCTGGCAGACAATTCCCATTTCGTCAACGCCGAAATGTTGCTGATGCGACACTTCAATATGCACGCTTGTCAGGTTGAGAATCAACGGCTTTACGATGAAGTGATCAACGGAGTTATTCGATTGAAAAACAGTCACGATGACCCTGCAAGCAACCTGTCATTGATAATGCAGGTCCAACAGCTCCAGGAAGAACGCACTGCAGCCATACTGGAAAATATCCCGGGCGTCATCGAGACAGAATTTCACAAAGGTTTGATCAAAAATAAAAATGCTCTTTTCACCATCGGCTTAAATCATATTGCCACGATAATAAATTACCTAAAAAACGATAAAAAACTGAGCAGTGGACAGGCATCTTATTCATCAACAGATGCCTACTGCGAAAATCTGAACAAAAAATATAAAGATTTCGGCGTGATCGTCATTATTCCGCGTACGCTGGCCCAGGACAAGACAGTCATGAAAATGACAAAACTAAACAACTTGATCTAAACCGATTTCACCCCGCAGGTTTTTTTTCAGATCATGCTTCCTCAAATTCCGTAAACAGATACCGGGGTTTTAACGACTCTGCTATTTGTTAAACCGCATCATCTGGCCTCTCTTATATTAAATCGTATATTCGATACATGTCGAACAATAAGGCAAAAGACCTGGAACGATCCGATATTCTTCAAAGCACTGTTCCAACCCTCGTCGTCTCCGTATCCATACCAAGCTGTCAACCTATTGTACTCCCGGAACAGTTTTCGGTACCGATGAAGGAAGCCTGTGCCTACGTGACAAAAATTTTGAAAGAACTCGACATTGTCCCCACAACGGTATCCCACCGTACAAAGGAATTACGCCAGGCGGCGTTTAATCCGTATGAGTCGGCGAGGGCAAAAATATCGTACTTCAGAAAAAAATCCAGGAAGCCGCAAAAAAATATTCTCTGTCTTTTCAACTAAAAAGATACAATCAATCTTTTTAATCCATTTTTTTGAGGAATATGGGAAGAATGTAAGATCCACATGATATATAGTCTTTTGTGCATAGAAAGAATATTATATGTCATACTGGTTTTTAAATTCTTTTTTGTGAGGTGGATATGGAAAAAAGAAAACATCCACGCATGGCAATGAAAGGTCTTTCCGTTGATGTCTCCGATGGATCTGGATTTTTTCAAGGTTTTGTTACGGACATTTCCAGAATGGGTCTGAGTATGGCCGATTTGCCCAAACGATTACATGGAGATGCAAAAATTATGACGGTCGTCGTCTCAGGTCAAGACTGCAATTTCAAAATGAGTGTCAGGCCAAGGTGGTACACTCACGGTGGTGTAAGAAAAGCGGTCGGTGCAGAAATACTGAGTGCTCCATGGGGATGGACGGAATTTGTGATGGGTTTTGAATCGGTTGACGAGGAAGCCATGGGCGGAGAAATCCGTATCTGACTCCTCAAAAAGAACGGAACAAACTCAATCTGCACAAATGGAGCCAGCGCCGACAAAACACTTTTTCATGTTTCCGACGGTAATTCGGTCAAGCTGATCCTTTGTCCAGACGGCTTAGTGGCGATATGGCGTGGTATATCCCAACCAGCAGCTCCGGTGGGGATATACCCATGGTTTTTATTTTGAGTCATTTATTTTTTGCCTCCAAGTATCTGTCCCAATCTTTCGAGGTGCCGTTTAGCAAAAGAGAATCAAAACAGAGGCAAGGCAAGCTGGCGGCAACCATATCCAGACCAGTTCGGATTTCAGGACGGCCAAACCGCATACCGAAACGAACCGCGAAAAAGATTGCTGTAACCGACTTTAAAATACCCGTTTTGAATAACTTCCATTCCAAAATACGAT
Source organism: Desulfocapsaceae bacterium (assembly GCA_046705065.1). Classification (GTDB taxonomy): domain Bacteria; phylum Desulfobacterota; class Desulfobulbia; order Desulfobulbales; family Desulfocapsaceae; genus CAWGGS01. The sequence goes on along the minus strand of JBJKQT010000163.1, from coordinate 12,132 downwards.
CGAGACTTCCGGCATCTTTAAAGAACCGATTTATCTCATCGTCATCAAGCAACAATACATGTCAATACAACTTTGCAAGCAGGACAGGGTTCGAAAAGGACACAAAAAACCAATTTACAGCTGCTGAGGGCGGCAGAGAGAAAGTTCCTTAATCGACACTTCTTCCAACCAACGCCTCAATGCTGCCAAAAAATTCCTACCGTATCAGTTACAAAAACTTGACGACAAAGTTCCGGTTGCCGGAGTGCCCGGTTTCACACCCATACGAGTGGCCGTTATTTTTCGTTTTCCCAAAATAAACTTGGAAATCGCCTGAATACTCTTCAAGTTCATGGGTCGGTGGGGCAGACATCTTTATCATCATGTCTGTCGTTGGAATAAAAAAGTCATTCTGTTCCTAAGAGGAGAAACAAAAATGAAAAAATTGATCAACGATGTCGAGCAGGTTGTCGTGGACCAGCTACGAGGGATGGCCGCCGCTCATCCGGAACTTCGGGTGAACATCGGGCCGCACTTCATTTGCCGTACTGACAACAGAAACAAAGTCGCAATTGTATCCGGCGGCGGAAGCGGCCATGAACCGATGCACGGTGGGTTTGTCGGTATGGGAATGCTTGACGGCGCCTGTCCTGGAGAGGTTTTTACTTCGCCAACACCGGACCAGATGTACGAATGCGCCAAAGCTGTTGACTGCGGGAGGGGTGTCCTCTTTCTGGTAAAAAATTACACAGGTGACGTGATGAACTTCGAAACGGCAGTTGAGCTTGTTGCCGCGGAAGGAATCCAGGTCCAAAGCATTCTTGTGGATGACGACGTTGCAGTAAAAGACAGTTTGTATACGGCAGGCCGGCGAGGCGTCGGGCTGACGGTTTTGATGGAAAAGATTGTAGGGGCTGCTGCTGAAGCCGGCTATGACCTTGACGCGTGCGCCGATCTTGCCAGGAAAATAAACCTGAACGGCAGATCCATGGGAATGGCATTGACCTCCTGCACCGTGCCTGCCGCAGGCAAACCGACATTCACACTTTCCGACGACGAAATTGAAATCGGCATCGGAATTCATGGCGAACCTGGAACAAAACGAATTGCCATTCGGTCTGTCGATGAAATCACCGAAATACTGGCCACCCAGGTTTTCGAGGACAAAGACTATACACGCGTTGTGCGCGAGTGGGATCGCACGTCCAACCAGTGGACGGAAAAAAAGCTCGTGGATACCCCCCTACAGGGCGGAGACGAAGTGATTGCCTTCGTCAACAGCATGGGCGGCACACCGGTTTCGGAGCTCTATGCCGTCTACCGGAAACTAGACGAAATGTGTATGGAAAAAAACATAAAAATCGTCCGCAACCTGATAGGCCCTTATATCACGTCTTTGGAAATGCAGGGATTCTCTCTTACCTTGCTTAAAGCGGATCAGGACATCCTGAGGTTCTGGGACGCCCCGGTAAAGACGCCTGGTCTGCGCTGGGGTGTATAAACTTGACGATCAGGGCAAAACCTACGGATGACACACCGCCGCATCAAAAGGAACAAACCCATGAAGATAACGAAGGAACAGATACTGGCCTGGCTTGACCTGGTGTCCGCGGTCATGAACGACAACAAAGAGTACCTCACCGAGCTTGATTCCGCCATCGGCGATGCGGACCACGGAATCAATATGAACCGTGGGTTCAAAAAGGTAAAAGAGCAACTTACCAACCTTGCACAGGGGGATATCGGGGCCATTCTGAAAAATACCGGCATGACATTGATGTCCAGCATCGGTGGAGCAAGCGGCCCGCTGTATGGTACGTTTTTCATGCGAAGCGGCATGGCGCTTGCAGCAAAGCAAGAGTTGGATGCCGCAGATGTGTTGACCCTTATTAAATCCGGCTCGGAAGGAATAGCCCAGCGAGGCAAACCCAACCTTGGAGACAAAACCATGTATGACGTTTGGTCACCAGTGGTCGACTGTTTTGAAAAAAGCGTGCAGGAAAACGGCAATGACCTTTTGACGTCGCTTGAATCCTGTGTGAAAATTGCAGAAGAGGCAAAAATTTCCACCATCGATATGCAGGCGAAAAAAGGCAGGGCAAGTTACCTCGGTGAACGGAGTATCGGCCATCAGGACCCGGGTGCCACCTCGTCCTATCTGATCCTGAAGGCCCTGCTTGAAACATTGAAAGCTTGATCTCGCCATGCGTCAGAAGTCAAACGCGGATAGGGGGAAGTGTGAATCATGGTCGGAATCGTCGTCGTCACGCATAGTAAAGTACTTGCGTCGGGATTGAAGGAGCTGGTTTCCCAAATGGTTCCGGGCCTGGACCGGATCGCCTATGTCGGTGGCACCAATGACCCGGAAAATCCCATAGGCACCGATCCGGTGCAGGTGATGGACGCCATCGGGAAAGTGGCAGGCGGCGACGGTGTTCTCTTGCTCATGGATCTGGGAAGCGCACTGCTCAGTGCAGAAACCGCTTTGGATTTGCTGGCCCAGGAGCACCAAAATAACATCCTGCTCAGTTGGGCGCCGTTGGTCGAAGGAACAATGGCCGCTGCGGTTCAGGCATATATGGGCTCGGATTTGGCGACGGTTGCCCATGAAGCGGAAAACGCTCTGAACATGAAAATCAGTCAGCTGGGGCGTGAGGAACCCGGGATACCTCAAACCGGGCAACTTACGGCGACCGGGCTTGAGCTTCCTCTGTTGATTCAAAATCCCAATGGGCTGCATGCGCGTCCGGCCGCCAGGCTGGTAAATTGCGTAGGGAAATTTTCAGCAAAAACAGTTGTCGAAAAAGACGGGACTCTGGCCGATGCCAGAAGCATCAACCAGGTTGCAACCCTTGGTATCCGCCAAGGAGACAGAATCACACTGTGGTTTGACGGTGAGGATGCCGCTGGGGCATGTGCTGCCGTCAAGGCTTTACATGCAGATCATTTCGGTGACAAGACAACCGGTTCCGGGATCCCGGAGCAGACAAGTTCTGATCCTGATCAACAACACCCGGCAGGTGTAGTTACGGGAATTTCCGCCGGAGGGGGAATCGCAATCGGTCCTGCCCTTAAATTCATGCCGGCCGCGCCCCGGGTTGAGAAAAAAACTATCACCGATACCAGTACCGAACTTACCAGATTGAATAACGCACTGGATGCGTCCATAGCTGCGTGCCGGCTGCTGCAGGCAAGGATGGAGAAGAGCGCCGGCCGCGACCAGGCCGAAATTTTTGTCTTTCACCGGCTTTTGCTGGAAGATGAAACAACCCGCAATGCAGCAAAAGCCGTAATCGTCAAAGAGAGGCTATGTGCCGAATATGCCTGGAAAACGGCAACAGATGCCATTGCCGAACGCTATGAAGCGCTTGCCGATGAGTATCAGCGTGCCCGCGCCGCTGATATTTACGACATCCAAAAATCGGTATTGGACCGACTCATTGGCACGTCAACTCCCTCGTTCGAACCTGAAAATCCCTGTATCCTGATTGCCAGAGACCTCTCTCCGTCGGATTCCGCAAACCTTCCGACGAAGAAAATCTCAGGTATCTGCCTTGCTGCGGGAACCGCAACATCCCATGCCGCCATCATCGCAGCTTCCAAGGGAATTCCAGCCGTTGTCGGGGCAGGAGAAATCCTTTTATCGATAGCGGACGGCCAGATAATCATTTTGGACGGAGAGGCGGGCCGCATCATCACCGCACCTGACGACACGACGCTTCAAACATATACAACAAAGAAAGAACAGCGGCAGGCTAAAAAAAAGGCGCTGCAACTGGCGGGCCGAGGTCCGGCGTTTACGACCGACAATGTGCGAATCGGCATCATGGCAAATATCGGGGGTCCGGCAGACGTAGCACCTGCAAGGGAAAATGGTGCCGAGGGGGTCGGCCTGTTGCGCACGGAATTTCTGTTTTTGAACCGATCCGAAGAACCCGGCGAAGATGAACAATACGAAATCTACCACAATATTGCCGGAGAGATGAACGGCAGACGGGTCGTTGTCCGCACCCTCGATATCGGAGGAGATAAGCCTGTGCCGTACCTGTTTTCCGATCCGGAGGAAAACCCCTTTCTGGGCTTACGCGGCATCCGGTTCACACTTGCCAACAGGGAAGTCTTTCTGCGACAGCTACGAGCAATTCTGCGGGCCAGCGTTGCTGTAGACATCGGCGTTATGTTTCCGATGATCGGCTCGGTACCGGAATTTAGGGAAGCTCTTCTGGTTCTTAAAGAGGCAAAATGTCAGCTGAGGGATAACGGCATCGGCTTCAATGAAAAGCTTCCTGTTGGTGTGATGATCGAGGTCCCGTCAGCCGTCATGGTAGCTGATCAGCTGGCGGCGATGGCCGATTTCTTCAGCATCGGCACCAACGATCTTTCCCAATATACAATGGCGGCCGATCGGGGAAACGTCCGTGTCGCCGCACTCCCCGATCCCTTTCATCCTGCGGTTCTCAGAATGATCAAACTGACGGCTGACGCCGCTGTCCGGGCAGGCACCCATGTCGCCATGTGCGGTGCTTTTGCCGGTTTGCCGGAGGCTGCCGGATTGCTGGTTGGACTCGGTATCCAGGAGTTGAGCATGAATGCATCGCTGATCCCGGGACAAAAGGCTGCCGTCCGGGAAATATCCTCTAAGACAGCGAAAAAACTAGCCCAAAAAGCCCTTGCCCTCAGCTCCCCAAGTGAAGTTCATGAACTGATCCAGAAGTACGGGAAATAATCGACCGCTCCTGCCGGCTGTCTGATCAATGGCCGTTCCACATTTTTGCCGCATACGAAAAGCTCTTCCAGGCTTTCTTTTTCCTCTATTCCTTGTCCAATGCTTCGCGTACCTTGACTCCTAGGGAGTGGCGTGAAAACGGTTTCTGGATATACAGTATTCCTTCCTCCAGCACACCGTGATGGGCAATGGCATCCCCCGTGTACCCGGACATGAATAAGCTCCTGATCCCAGGACAAACTGACATCAGTTTCCCGGACAACTCCTGACCGTTCATTTCCGGCATGATCACATCGGTTATCAGCAAATCAATGTTTCCTGCCTGTGCTTCAGCCAGCTTTAATGCCTCACCCGGAGTCAAGGCGGACAACACATGATATCCCTGGCCCTCCAACATCGTTTTGGTCATCTCCAGGATCGCCGGTTCGTCCTCGACCAGAAGAATGGTTTCATGTCCGCGAACCTCCGATATCTCAAAATGATCATCCAGTACGTGGCCAACATCGTCCTGATATCGGGGAAGATAGATTTTAAATGTCGTGCCATGCTCCAGCTCGCTGTAAACATGAATAAAGCCGTTGTTCTGTTTGACGATGCCATAGACAGTGGACAGCCCGAGCCCCGTTCCTTTGCCCAATTGCTTTGTCGTGAAAAAAGGCTCGAAAATCCTCATCCGTGTTTCTTCATTCATCCCATGCCCATTGTCGCTTACGGCAAGCATAACATAATCGCCAGGGCTAAATCCCGAATGAGTGGTGCAATAATCTTTATCAAAGGTCGTCTTGTTTGTTTCTATTGTGACTTTCCCCACCCCTGAGATGGCATCGCGGGCGTTGACGCACAGGTTGACCAGAACCTGATCAATCTGGGAAGGATCTATATTCACGAGCCATCCTTGCGTGTCGGGCAACCAGGCCAGATCGATGTTTTCACCTATCAAACGCCGCAGCATCTTGAGCATCCCCGCTACGATCTCATCAAGGCTTAGGATTTTGGGCGCTATGGTTTGCTTACTGGCAAAGGCCAAAAGTTGGCGTGTGAGATCGACGGACCGTTTTGCGGCATTCTGGATTTGCGTAAGATTGGCAAAAGGCGGTTGGGAGGAATCCAACTGTTCCAGTGCCAGCTCAGCATGACCGAGAATAACCCCCAACATATTGTTAAAATCATGGGCGACTCCTCCGGCCAGACTACCTATGGATTCCATTTTCTGGGCCTGCCGCAGCTGGCTTTCAAGTTTAGCCTTTTCCATCTCACCCCACTTCCGCTCAATTATTGTGGAAATCAAATGAGCCAGGCTTCCAGCCAAGGGGACAATGCGTTCGTCAAGACATACAGAGACAGGGCTTGCCAACGTCAAGGCACCAATAATACGCGTTCCGATAAAAAGAGGCACACACACGACTGTTTGCACACCAAGAGATCGCAAAATATCAAATTGCTTCTCTGTTCGATTCATCCCCTGTTTTTCGACAAGCGGTCGGCCCAAACGGGCCACTTGCCCCGACGGAGTCCGGTCAGCGGAAATCCTGCGTAACAACTCGCTTTCGACAGGAGGTATTCCGGTTTCGGCAGCCAACTCCATTTCCTGTCTATTTTCGTTGTAATAATCTATTGCAACAATCTCAAAGGCCAAAGCGGCCGCCACTTCACGGGTAATCTCCTGGAGAGTTTGGGCAAGAGAGTGTTCCCGTAGTGCGATTTCGGAGATCTTATGCAACACTTCGAGTTCTCTTCGCCGGGCGGTCAGTGCCTCTTCTGCACGCTTCCGTTCTGTGATGTCGCGCGCCACTCCCAGCACTCCGATAAGATTGCCTCCTCCATCAAACATCGGCGTCTTGATGGTTTCCAGTAAAGCCTCATGGCCGTCATCGGCAAAGGTGACCAATTCCTCATTGAGTCTCGGCTTACCGGCTGCAATTGCTTTACAATCGTTTTCCCGAAAAAAATCCGCCATTCCTTTGTCCACAAAGTCGTAATCCGTCTTTCCGGTAATATCGGCTTCCGATGCTCCGAAAAACCTCCCGAATACTGCATTGCAGGCCAGATATTTGCCGTTGGGGTCTTTCAACCAGATAAGATCGGGGATTGTCTGCAACAATGCATGCAGACGGGCTTCATTATCCTGAAGTGATCTTTCCATCCGTTTACGATCGGTGATATCGACAACAACCCCGACGAGACCGTCAATGGCATTATCCCGCCCTTGAAAGGTCGCTTTGTGGAAAATGACCTCCCGAGGCTTGCCATCAGCTGCATTCACCACTGCTTCGTACTTCTGGGTCCCCGGGTTGACAAAAAGGTCCATATCAGCTTGATGATATACTTGGGCCCGTTTTTTCGGCGCCATTTCATACACGGTTTTCCCGGTTATTTGTTCTCTTTTCACTCCGAAAAACTGTTCGAAGGCACAATTGCAGCTAAGATAACGGCCTTGGCGATCTTTGTAAAAAACAGGATAGGGAATGGCGTCAATCAAAAGTTGAAGAAATGCTGCTTGCTGCCGGACCTTTTCCTCATTTTTCCTGATTTCTGTTATATCTCTACCTTCGGCAACCAGGAGAACGACCATGCCTTTCTCGTCGGTAACCGGTTTAATGGAAAAATCCAGGTAGTGCAGATCCTCGTCGACAATTCGAAGCCGTATTTCAAATCCAACCGTCTCTCCCTTTGCGGCTTTTTCAGTTGCGAAGCGAACTTTCTCCTGCAGCCCTCCAACGGAATTCTCCCACAACAACGCTTCCCAAAAAAAACTACCAGTCACCTCCGTCGATCCCGCCTCCCAGTATTGCAATGCAGTTTGATTTGCTTCCAGCACCTTGCCGTCGGTTGAAAGCAATACCAAAAACTGGTGGCTCTGGTCGAAGACGGCGTGAAATTTCCGTTCGCTTTGCCGAACCTCATTGGCCGCCTTGATTTTCGCAAGCGATTGCTCGGCTAGGTCGGTAATAAAACCTACCAGCGCTTTATCATATTCAAGTATATAATCGACCTTTTCCCGGCTGATAACGGGAACACGATCGAGTGCATCGAGATACTCTTCGACAACAAAATCGAATTGATGCGCCAGCCGGGTGAAAAACTCTCGATCCGGAATTTCTCCTTCATAAAAAAACTGGCCCAGAAACATGGTTGCGAGATGAGAACCGGAAACGACTATGGGCATTCCGATATCCCACAGCCCGTTTTTGCATTTGTACCGGCATGCCTCTCCCGGGACGAGCCGATCCTTGATATAGTCGTCACTCTCCCTGCAACGTTGATGGCAAAGTGGATCGGCCCTATGAAATTTAACACAGATATCCTGCCAGCCGGCTCCAACCAGAATTGAACCGTCGATGGCATCGATAATTCCGATGGGCATACCTGCTGCGCGGTAATGGGCGTCGGCCATTTTCTGGATTATTGCCAAATCTAACAAGTCGTTAAGCCTGTAACCACCCATTTTCACCTCGAGCCAGCCCGCCGAAAGAGGAAGGAAAATAATTATGGAGCCCATTGAATAATTTCCAGCCGCCGATGAAACATACTCGGGAGGGCCGGAACTCACGCAATCTCCGCCTCCGTCCCTCCCGAGTATTATTTCACAGATGGCACCGTTTCAAAAGGCTTTTTCCGTTTCACCCTGCCGATAGGCCACTAAATCTTCAATGGAGAGGACTGTCATCCGATGCCTTTCAGCAAAGGCAATGATCTCCTCAAGCCGAGCCATCGTCCCGTCAGGGTTGGTCAATTCACAGAGGACCCCTGCCGGTTTGAGTCCGGCCAAGATCATCAGATCAACTGTCCCCTCAGTATGGCCGCGCCGGGTAAGGACACCGCCGGGTTTTGCCCTTAATGGAAAGACGTGACCGGGGCGGCTCAGATCGTCTGCTCCGGCGCCGTCGGCGATGGCCGTCTTGATCGTGCGAACCCTGTCCGCCGCCGAAACCCCCGTGGTCACCCCGACTTTCGCCTCGATGGACACGGTAAAGGCCGTGCCGTATGCACTGTCGTTCACCTCCACCATCTGCGGCAGTCGCAGGTGATGCAGATGGTCCTCGGTCAGGCAAAGGCAGACAATACCGCTGCACTCTCTTATCATCATGGCCATCTGATTCTGTGTCAAATGTTCGGCAGAGAAGATCAAATCTCCTTCATTCTCCCGATCCTCATCGTCGACGAGAAGAATGCCCTGCCCTGCTTTCAGGGCGGCAATTGCTTTTTCGACCCGTTTTTCCGGGTCACCAAAATTCCTAAGTAATGACTGATTCATGGTATCCATCCTCCATATGTACCAGAATCAGGGCGTGTGGAATGGTCCGCAGAGCCGGGCAAAACTGCTCGTCTCTTGGAAAACGTATGGATGACACCAACGCTTTTATATCCTCTTCCATCCGGACTGTAACCGTCGGCCCCGGCCTCTCACCGGGTCTGCTGTCCCTGCCTCAGCAGGCGCTCGCGGGCTCTCTTCCTATTTAGCATCTTTGAAGAATACCGCCGGTGGGGAATTGCACCCCGCCCTGAGAATTATTATTTTCGTTGTTTGCTGTTGGTTGTTTCGGCCGTTACTGCCGGCCGCTATTTTCTTTTCGTTTTTTTCAATCCTCCATAGGCATTGTCTCCTTGAGTGTTGTTGTTTCGGCACCGATTCCTTTGGCCGCCACTGAAGCGCAACCGAAAAAGTTCGGGCACTTTCTGCTGATATCAGCCTATTACAATACCCATCCCGCGTCAAAGGAGCAAGATAAGTTTGCCAACCGGTTTCGATATTGGGCGATGGCCGATCCCAGTTTCCTGGATATGCCCGCCTGTCGGGTCGTGCCATGCAATGAGGTCTCTTAACTTCCTCTGCTGAGAACTGCCGCTGCACAATGGTCAGAATTCCTCATTCTGGCGGTTTTCGATTAAATTACTTAAGCCCGCCTTGTTTTTTAAAACCGTTTTTTGATAAAATGGAATGGAGCGAAAGAAATGCCGAATGATTTCAGTATTCTTGCAAGCCCCCACAACAAAGGTTACGGCTATGACTACAATAATCAAAGGAGACTTCAGCAAACGGCAGAAAAATTCGCCCAACCACGGGTCCGAAGAAAAACCAGCTCCGATCTACCAATTGAAGGTATCTCTGGCCTTTTCCGACCCCGTTATCTGGAGACGTCTCCAAATTCCGGGCAACATCTCACTTGCTCAACTGCATCATATCATCCAAAAATGCATGGGATGGAATGATATTCATTCGCATCGTTTTCTTGTGGGAAAGGTTTTTTATGCTCCATCCGATGGCGGCGAACCATGGGAAAAAACCGGCGAACGAGATGAAGCTGCCTTCCAACTCGTTGACTTGGAAAACGACATGAAATGGTGTTTTACATACATTTATGATTTCGGTGACGGCTGGGAGCATGAGATTGAATTGGAAGAGTGTATTTCCGGCGGACAAGCGGATGGTGTGCCTGTTCTCGTCGACGGAGAACAGGCTTGTCCACCGGAGAACGTCGGTGGAATACCCGGCTATGAGGAGTTCCTGACCATTATAAACAACCCACAACACGAACAGCACGGCAAAATGGCCAAATGGTACGGGTCAGATCACTTCGATCCCCATCATTTTGATGAATCCGAAATTAACCGCGTCCTAAAAAAGAGCTCCCCGTTAACGCTAAAAACCAGGTAAGCCTCCCTCAAGGGTACTTCTTCGAGGAAGGTTTTGCACCGACGCCATTCCGCAGCCAGAAAGTTACGGACGGATGCCCCTAACCCGCATTTCGCATCAGTTCAGGCGGGCTAAATTTTCTCGCCCTTAAACTGGCTCAGATAGAGTTTGTGATAGACCCCCCTGCGAGCCAAAAGGTCTTTATGATTTCCTTGTTCGACAATCCGCCCCCCATCGATGACCAACACCTGATCAGCATCGCGGATAGTACTCAATCTGTGTGCGATGACAAAACTGGTCCGCCTTTTCATTAGCCGCAGCAAAGCGGTTTGAATTCTGATTTCGGTTCGACTGTCAACACTGCTGGTGGCTTCATCGAGAATGAGAAGGCAGGGATCGGCTAAGACGGCACGGGCAATGGCTAGAAGTTGACGCTGTCCCTGGCTGAGATTTCCGGCCCTCTCCGACAGGTTTGTCTGATACCCTTGGGGCAGTTGGAGGATGAAATGATCGGCATCCGCCAGTCTGGCCGCTTGTCGGCATTCCTCATCGCTTGCATCAAGGCGGCCGTAACGGATATTTTCCATGACCGTATCCGCAAAGAGGAAAGTGTCCTGCAACACAAGGCCGAGATTGCTGCGCAACTCCGCCTTGCCCAAGCTGCATATATCGACATCGTCGATGGTAATACGTCCGCTTTGGATCTCATAGAAACGCGTCAGCAGATTGATAATGGTGGTCTTCCCGGCACCGGTGGGGCCGACCAGAGCGACGGTTTCCCCGGCCTTGGCCGTAAGGCTCATGTCTCTGATGACAGGAACGCCGGGCTGATAGGAAAAATTGACATGATCGAAACAAACCCGGCCCCGGACAGGCTGCGGCATACTTCTTCCCCTGGCCTCATCCTCCTCAGCCTTGTTGTCCAAGATCTCGAAAATCCGCTCAGCCCCGGCTAAAGCGGCCTGGATTGCATTATACATATTTGCCAGTTGACGCAACGGTTGAATAAAATTTTGCCCGTAGACGATAAAGGTCGCAATGATTCCGATGCTGACAAGACCATGCAAGGCGAGCCACCCTCCAAGCCCCGCCAGCACGATGACGAAGAAATTACCCAGCACACCGGTTATCGGCATCAAAAGCAAGGCATAGCTGTTGGCGGTAACGCTAGCCTCATAAACCGCCTGATTCTCTCGACGAAAGGCAGCCAAAACCGATTCGTTGCGCCGGAAGGCCTTGATCACTTTCTGTCCGCTTACGGACTCCTCCATAACTCCGTTCAGCCCTCCCAGATTTCTCTGCAGGTCCCGGAAAGACCTACGGGTGGATCGTGCTACAAAGCCGGTGAACCAAAACATGATCGGCGCAACAACCACAGAGGCCAACGCCAGCCAGACATCAAGGACGAACATTGCAACGAGAATCAAAACCAGCGATAACATACTTGCAAAGAGTGAGGTGACATTTTGAGACACGGCCTGATTGATGGCATCGATGTCATTTGTCAACCGGCTCATCAGCTCGCCCGCGGGCCTGGCATCGAAATAACTTAGCGGCAGATCCTGCATGTGGGTGAAGAGATCCCTACGCAATCGATTCAGCGAGTGCTGCGAAATATGGGCCATAGTCCAGTCGGCAATCCCCTGAAAGAGGTTGTACGAAAGATAGGTCGCAAGCATCAGAAGAGCTATACGTGGCAGGCCGGCAACCACCGACACCGCGATATAACGGTCGATTGCGATGCCCATCAGATAAGGACCGATCAACCCGCTTACGGTGGAAATGACGATAC
>JBJKQT010000162.1:0-8895 GCA_046705065.1 Desulfocapsaceae bacterium | reverse complement strand
ATCATCACCTCAGACACGAGTGCCGCCGATGTCGAAGCCAAGCTCGGTGTTTGGAATGCCATCCAGTATGAGCGCGTCGGACTCAACCTCCGCCCTGAACTCGCTGCATTGAAAGACGTGAATGGCGATAAGGACGCCTTTGCAAATCTTGCCAAGATCATAGCTGAAAAATCGGAGTTCAATCTCATTCTCATGAGTGAGAAAGCCGATGTGATCAAAGCAGGCGTCGCCGCATGCGGGTTTAAACGTCCGCTGGTGTATGCTGCCACTGAGGCAAATGTTGATGAGTACGGTGCGATCGCCAAGGAAAACGACCTGCCCATCGCAGTTAAGGCAGATTCCATTGATGGCATCATCGCTTTGACCGATAAGCTTACCGGTATGGGCCTGAAGGATCTGGTCATCGATTCGGGAGCCCGTGAAGTTAAAAAAGCCCTCGAGGATCAGGTGGCCATTCGTCGTGCCGCATTGAAAGAAGGAAACAGAGCCGTAGGTTTCCCGACGATCTCTTTCCCTTGCGAGATGGCTTCAAACCTCGACATGGAAACCTTGATTGCCGCATTGTACGTATCTAAATACGGCGGCATCGTCGTTATGTCTGATCTGACAACGGAAACCATGTTCCCGCTGATGCTGGAACGACTCAATATTTACACCGACCCGCAACGTCCGATGACGGTCACGGAAGGTATTTTCGAGATTGGTACTCCCGATGAAAATTCCCCGGTTCTTGTAACCACGAACTTTGCCTTGACCTACTTTATCGTCTCCGGCGAGATCGAGGCCAGCAAGGTTCCGGCCTGGCTGCTTATCAAAGATTCCGAGGGACTTTCCGTTCTGACCGCATGGGCTGCAGGAAAATTCGGCGGCGACGATGTTGGTGCATTTGTTAAGAAATGCGGCATAATGGATAAGGTAAAACATACCGAGCTCATTATTCCCGGTTACGCTGCAGCGATTGCAGGGGACGTGGAAGAAGAGCTTCCCGGTTGGACGGTCACGGTTGGTCCGCGTGAGGCCGCTCACCTTGCAGGTTTCTTGAAGGCAAGACAATAAAATTTGTATTGAATACTGGAAAAGGAAACGGTTCTACTGTAAAAAAAACAGTGAGATATTTTCGATTATACTTGAGAATTTCTCACTGTTGGCTTGTGTAGAATAAATTCGGAGATTTTTAAAAATCTCAATTGAGAAGGAGGTAAATATGATTCTTTTCGGCGAGAGCCTCAACGTTATTTCCAAGGTTATCGGACGAGCATTCAAAGAGCGCGATCCGAAACCGATCCAGGCTGAAGCACTGGAGCAGAAAGAAAAAGGCATGGATTATATCGACATCAATCTCGGCCCGGCAAAAAAAGACGGCCATGAACTGATGCCGTGGGTATGCCAAGTCGTACAGGAGGTTGTGCCGGATAGGCCTCTGCTTCTCGATACATCAAATATTGCGGCCATCGAAGAAGGATTGAAGGTTTTGAAGCCTACTTCCAAGCCTCATATCGTAAACTCTATCATGGCTCGTCCCGAACGCTATACAGTCATGCTGCCCATGGCGGCTAAGTATGAGGCGGATATCGTGGCTTTGATGTGGGGACCGGATGGACTTCCCCGTGACGAGAATGAGCGTGCCGCTTTGTGTGTAGAACTTCTGTATGCAGCCAATGAGGCAGGCATCCCCAACGAAAAAATCTGGGTTGACGGGATTGTTACCCCGGTAAATATTCAACAGGCCCAATGTATGAGCCTCTTGACCTTCCAGCAAATGCTCGAAGATATCGCTCCCGGCGCCAAGAGCACCTGCGGCCTTTCCAATATTTCCAACGGACCGCCTGTTCAACTGCGCCCGATTCTCAACACTACCTACATGGTAATGCTTGAAAGGTACGGGATGAAATCAGTCATATCTGATCCCCTCGACGAAGGGTTGACTGCAGTTGCTAAAGGTAAACGGCCGGATATCGTAGATGTTATCCATAAAACAATGGATGGCAATGCCCCTGATATCAGCTCATTGAGCAAAGAGCTTGGCGATTATGTCAAGACAGTCAAGGTTATTATCGGAGAGACCCTGTTCTCGGATTCATATCTCGAAATCTGATAACTCGGCAAGGACAAGATCAAAAGCCCCAATCCGAAAGGATGGGGCTTTTTTTGTCTTTTTTGAAATGTGTTTTATTACTATAGCAAGAATATTTTCGAAAATTAGATGGTGAGTCCATGGAGGAAAAAGAAAAGATTACAGGTTGGGTATACATTGTCGTTTGTGACCCTGGGAAAAACGAACAGTTCTTCGGCCTTTATAATAAGGAACAGGGAATTGATTTCATCCCTGCTTTTCAGAACAAGGAAGCGGCAAACGATTGCTTTTTGACGCTGCCGAAAGAAAAGGGACGAAAATATGAAATCCAGGCAATACATATTGAAGAATTGAACCAGGAGGCTGAAAAGAACGGTTTTATTGTGGCCTTTGTTGATAATGATGGCAATATTATAAAAGAAAATCCCTCAAAATAGCCTTTTTCGTACCTGGAGATCAAAAACAGTACAATAAGGGGCCCGAGGGTGAAATCATATTGCACAAGGAGAATAAAAACGTGAGCTTGAAATTAGCGGTAGGCGGAAAAGGAGGCGTGGGAAAGACGACGATTACATCCCTTCTCGCACGATGCCTTGCGGCAGAAAAAACAAATAAGGTCATCGCAATAGATGCCGATCCGGTAGCCAACTTAGCAGCGGGATTAGGTATTCCGGAAGACCAGCCCATAACTCCCATATCGGAATTGTCGGATCTTATTTACGAGCGAACAGGAGCCAAGCCCGGGACTATGGGCGGTTTTTTTACGCTCAATCCCAAAGTAGACGATATTCCGGAGAGATTTTCCAAAGAACGGGACGGAGTAAAGCTTTTGGTTATGGGAACCGTTCAAAGCGGAGGTTCGGGGTGCATCTGTCCGGAAAGTACGATTTTGAAGGCTTTGATGACCCATCTTGTCCTTTATCGGGACGAGATTGTGCTGATGGACATGGAGGCTGGTATCGAGCACCTTGGCCGGGCAACATCCGGCTCGGTTGATGCATTGATTGTTGTCGTCAATCCCGGTGCGAGAAGCAGGGCGGCGGCGGGAAGAATCCGCAAGCTCGGTCAGGATATCGGGATTAAAAGAATAGTAGTGCTCGGCAATCGAGTGAAAGATTCGGCAGATGAAGAGTTGATAAGGAGTTCGCTTCCAGGATATGAAATTTTGGGATTTATTCCTGAGATGCCGGAAATTGTAAATTCAGATAGAAATGGTTTGCGTCCCTTCGAGGATATCAATGACGCCCCCAAAGCGCTTTTTGAAATCGCGGCCAAATTGAATTCGTACAATGTAAGTCAATAATGTGGTGGCGCCTCATTTTCCCATCAAATAGACGGTGCATTATTTAGGCTTCTGCCCTTATCTTGCACCGTCGCAGCATTTACCTCAGCAGTTGAAGAAAAAACAAACGTATTTCCGATAGTCCCCCCGTAGCGGGCTGCAATGGAACTAAATTTTCCTAACGAGAACTTTTCTGATGATGACTTGACTTTTGTGGTATCTGAGAATAATATCTATTCACATCAGAAAAACAATTACCTGCATCTTACCCACAAAATTCTGACCGGATACTGGAGGCGTCATGGCTAAAATTAAAGAGCTGATGAAGGTAGAAGACCTGACCATATGTGAATCGACGGCGCAAATGATTACTAAGGCACGTAAGGATGGTGTAGAACTCCTGTTCGACAGGGCGAACGACATGAAAGCCTGTCCGATTGGGGCTCAATCCGCCTGTTGCAAACACTGTTCAATGGGACCGTGCCGTCTTAACAGCAATAATCCTTACGATAGAGTAGGGGTATGCGGTGCAACCATTGATACGATTATGGCTAGAAATTTCGGGAGAATGGTGGCTGCAGGAACGGCTGCTCATACTGATCACGGAATGGCTATGCTTGAGCTTTTCAAAAGTGTCATCGAAGGAAAGGTAATAGGTTTTGAGATCAAGGATAAAATGAAGCTGCTCGAGGTGGCAAGTTCACTGGGAGTAAAAGTCGACGGCAGGGACATGAAGGAGATAGCTATGGATCTCTACCATGAACTTGAGTTGACCTACACTCAGGTTGAAGGAGAAATCCCAATGGTGAAAAGAGTGCCGGAAAAGACCCTTGAGACATGGCGGAAGGAAGGCATTGTCCCTCGTGGCGCAATGCGAGAGATTATGGAGATGATGCACAGAACGGCAATGGGCGTCGACCAGGATTATGAGAATTTAACCAAGCAGATTTCGCGTACGGCTCTTGCCGACGGCTGGGGAGGTTCGATGGTATCGACGGATATTTCCGATATTCTTTTCGGGACTCCTGCGCCGGTTGTAACAAAATTCGATATGGGTGTCATAAAAGAAGATCACGTCAATATCGTCGTTCACGGTCACGAACCTATTTTGCTTGAGGCGATGATCATTTCTGCAGGCGATCCGTCCTTTGTAAAGATGGCCAAGGATGCCGGTGCAAAAGGGATAAATCTTGTTGGTATGTGCTGTTCGGGCCTGGAAGTTCTGTCTAGACATGGTATTCCGCACGCAGGCAATTTCTCATCAACGGAAGCAGCGCTGGTAACCGGGGCGGTGGACGCGATGACGGTCGATGTACAATGCATAAAACAGGATATGTACAGGGTTGCCGATTGTTACGATACCCCGTTTATCACAACAAACTACAGGGCCAAGATTGAGGGAGCCACGCATATACAGCTTGATGAACATGACCCGACGAAGTGCACGGAAGAAATTGTCGTTAAGGCGATCACCAGGTTTAAAACCAGAAAGATGCCCATCCAAATACCTAAAAATGTAGCAACCGGAGTTCATGGCTTTTCCTATGAGTATATAAATTACATGCTCGGCGGCTCTTTCAGGGGCAGCTACACTCCGCTTAATGAGAATATAATCAACGGAAGAATTCGTGGTGTTGCCGGCGTTGTCGGCTGCACCAATCCAAGATCAAAGCAGGATTATTCCCATGTTGAATTGGTAAAGGAACTCATTAGAAATGACGTTCTTGTTCTCCAGACCGGTTGTTCTCAGGTAGCTCTTGCAAAGGCTGGATTGACCGTACCAGGGGCTGCTGCGTTGGCCGGTCCCGGACTTGCAGAGGTTTGCGAAACAGTCGGCATGCCTCCGGTTTTGGGACTTGGCGCTTGCGTTGATAACAGCCGGATACTCGTTGCCGCCGCAGAGATGGTACGAACAGGAGGATTGGGAAATTCCATTGCCGATCTGCCCGCCGCGGGTTGCGCTCCTGAGTGGATGAGCGAGAAGGCCATTGCCATCGGTCAATACTTCGTTGCATCGGGCGTCTTTACGGTATTTGGGCATACGTTCCCGATGATTGAGGGGACGAAATTTTACAAACACCTCTTTGAAGACCTGGAAGGAAAAGATTTCGGCAGGTGGGGATTTGCCAGCGATCCTAAAGAAATGGCAAGATTGATGATAGAGCATATCGATAAAAAGAGAGCTGCTCTCGGCATAGATAAGGCTCGGGAAAGGGTCCTCGTCGGTATGGAAGACAGAAGGGCGTTGTGATCCAGACAATCTAACAAAAAGTGCTTATAATTTTAATAGAAGGGGAAGTCCATCATGGCAAGCTGGAGGGAGGATAGTCTTTTGCTGATTTCAAAGAGAAATAAATCTATTTTTGATGGCAGGTATAGCTGGGACGGCATCAAAAGGGATCAGAGAGAACCGATCGCCTGGTTCCCCGGAGCTTACGACCTGAAAATAGTAGATCTGACCATCGGCAAAGAAAACATAACCTTTCTCAAACCCTATCTTTGTATTTATACCAACACAGGATCAGGATATTCAATCTCGGAAAATCCCGAAAAATTTGCAAAAAATATATGTCATGACTTTGCCTTACAAATGGATAAAGTCTTGTGGGTTGAGCAGACAGCGAAAGGAAAGGACCTCTTCGAGGTAATTACTTTCAAAAAATGCGGGATGACAGGAGAAGATCCGATCTATCTCACAGTAAAAAGAAAAGCCCGTGACAACGAGATACGGCTGATCAAAAAAGGATTGGCTGAATAAACGGATGGGTCTTGGGGCTTTGTTTAGTCGATAAAATCCATGTTTACATGGACCGGTAATCAGGAGGGATCTCGGGGATGGAGAAATGTAAAAATCATCCTGACGTAGAAGCTGCATTTCTTTGTATGAAGCATCAAAAACATCTATGCGACCAATGTGTCAAGTGTGAGGATAAAGATTTATACTGCAAATTCAGAACATCGTGCATGATTTTTTTTATTGATAAAAAGGGGGGAAAAGAGATAGACTCATACTAAGTTGGCATTTTAAGTCGTCATTTCCGTTTGTTTCTTAAAAATAATAACTTGCTATAAAAATGAACCTTCCGGTTTTATGGGGGGCATTCACGTTGATTTTTCCACTATCCAAAACCAGTAACTTTCAATGCCGGAAAGAAACGGTTTGTTCCGTTGAGGGATGGATTGGATAGGAAATTTATAAATGAAAAAATCGAAAAGGAGAGTATTATGACGGATCAAAAGCAGCATTGTCCTGGATTTGAAGCGAACAAAAGCTTAAATGAAGTGAAGGTGAAATGTTCCGAGTGCGGAAAGGAAATGGAAATTTTTTCCGACGAAGTTGGAAAGAAGATAAAATGTTCAGCCTGCGGTGCTGCAATCGAAACTGAAAAGTGCCAGGTGAAGTAAATCGACCGTACCCACGATAAATATTCCCAGCTTGGCCCCATGGAGAACGGATATCCCGCTCTGAGGGGCCATTCAAAGTGCTTAATGCCGCAAGGCCCGTATTTTTAGAATTTCACATCAGATCTAAATCACGAAACTCCCAATTTTTCGATTGTCGTTTGTGCAACCGTTCTTCCACCGACGGTGCATAATTCATCGATAAGTCCAATGCATTCGTCCCTTGTAAGCGAAGCGTTTTTGTATTGCTCTTCAAAGGAGGCAATGTGATTTGCATCGGAGACAATCTGAAATTCTTTGCTTTCCCCAGACGCGGGATGCCGGTGGTGTTCTATTATAGTACAAACGGACCCCACGAGCCTTTCGTTGGCACCCAGTTTTGCTAAAATCTCTTTGGCAATGGCGGTGCTTTCTTCTTCTACATAATCAGATGCGCCACGTTCGCCATGTTTCCTCACAGCCTCCGGGTAGCCGATATTTAAAAGGTAAGAAGCACAAAGGATGACCGCCGGATTTGCCTCTTCGATCCCCGCAATTCTTTCGGCGTGGCGTGCGACCCTGGAAGCATGGCTGATCTGTCTGAAATCGCTCTTGAAATATCGTTTCATTTCGACGGCAACTTTATCTTTGAGCAGATTATCTCGTTGGGCAACGAACTCTTCGGGCAGATCTCCGATGCATTGTTCGGCAAATTGACAATATGAGGCACAACCGAAGTCCATTTTTGGATTGACGAACCGATGTCCGCAATGACCGCATTTCCTGGATGTATCATCTTTATAAAACTCTACCATTCCAGCACATTTGGGACATTTAACTTCATATATGGCTTCCGAGGTCCAAAATTGCATATCTTGTCCGGGACATTTCATGTTTTCCCCTCCTTTAGAGATGAAAATGGCTCTTTTCTAATTTAATTTCAGGATAGCATCTTCTCAAGGAGAAGACTTTGACTTAGATCAAAGGATCTTGATATTAATTCGATTTGTTGGAAAAAAGAGAGGAAAGGAGCAATGGGTGGATCTTCACACCTGGTTTCCATCCGAAAACCAGGTGTGAAGATCCACCCATCGAAGAATGTTATTGAGGGCAGCTTACTTCCAGGAGATGACGGACTGCGAGTACCGAGGGAGATTCGTCCGGTAGGTCAAGAAGGGATTTTTTCTCCATATCAAAGTCAAGAAGAGCCGGATCGTTGGGAATGACACCAAGAATGGGAACTCCAATCTCTTTTGCTTCGGCGAGAAAGGCATCACTAAGTTTTTCCGGACCCCTTGTTACAACTATGCCCATCTCTTTCACGGAGATCTTGAGACTCTCCAACAACCCGTATATTCGTCGAACGGCTCTTAGACCTCGAAGGGAATAATCGGTAACGAGAAAAAGGATATCAACCTGCCCGCTGGTTCTTCGGCTTAGGTGTTCCATCCCAGCCTCATTGTCCACCACCATATATTTGTAACTGGAAGCCAGTTCCTCGGTAAAATTGTTCAGGATGTTGTTGACCATACAGTAACATCCCTGTCCCTCCTGTCTTCCCATTACCAAAAGATCGAAATTCGGTGTTTCGATGATGGCTTGATTCATTAACGATTCGAGATAGATGGTTTTGTCCATTCCGGAAGGGACACCTTGCGGATCTTTCATGAAATTCTCTCTGATATCGCCAACAGTGGTGGTGACTTCCATTCCCATGGTTTCTCCTAGATTGCTGTTAGGATCCGCATCGACGGCAAGAACGGGGGATTTGCCGCTTTGGGCAAGATATCGTACTACAAGCGTTGCGACGGTCGTTTTGCCGACACCGCCTTTTCCAGCAAATGCAATGATTTTACTCATAAAGATCTCCGTCTTCTGATATTAATGCAAAATACAAGGCCATATCCTCAAAAAGAATAAACATTTTGAGAAAAATTTCTATCGATAATACCTCTATAATAAGATCAGTCCGCCATTTCAAGCTGGTGAAAATTCAAAAACCTGCATCTGAGTGCCAAGGCCAGCAATTCGCTCAGCAAAAGGTTGATCGTTGTGTTTTTACCTGTGAGGCTCATCAATAACCGGTGATGTTTGTGTTTTTTTATAAGGTTGTTAAGCGATGAACAGTCGGTGTCGGGATCTATGATTTTTTTAGCAA
>JBJKQT010000161.1:0-6795 GCA_046705065.1 Desulfocapsaceae bacterium | reverse complement strand
AACAAGATCCAATAGAGGTGGGCAGTGTCTGTCCTGAATGTTTGAGGCGTCTGACAGGTTGTCTCGTCCCGGCAAACGGTGACGTGCATCTGAAAAAGACTTGCCCTGAGCACGGTTCCTTCGTCACGACGGTGTGGCGGGGCGAACCCGCATTTACCAGTTGGCTTCGTCGTCCTAAAATTGCCTTTACCGGCGGGTTTCGCGAACTGTCCGCGAAAGGCTGTCCTTATGACTGCGGTCTATGCGAGATGCACACACAGCGGACCTGCACCGCGCTTGTGGAAGTTACCTCCCGCTGCAATCTGAAATGCCCTGTATGTTTTGCCGATAGCGGCGGATTCTCGGCAGATCACGACCACGATACATTGCAGCGGATGTTCCGGCAGATTATGGCCAGGACAGGAGGGTGCAACCTGCAACTTTCCGGAGGAGAACCCACTGTTCGGCAGGATTTGAGCCGGATAGTCGGGCTTGCCAAAAAAGCCGGATTCGAATTTGTCCAACTCAACACCAACGGCCTGTTGCTGGCTGAGAAACCGCAACTTGCGCATAAGCTCAAGGATGCCGGACTCTCCTCGGTCTTTCTCCAGTTTGACGGTATTGACGACGAGGTCTTCGTCTCGCTAAGAGGTCGCGAGTTGTTTGACTTAAAGTGCCGGGCCATCGACAAC
The DNA here is from genome assembly GCA_046705065.1 of Desulfocapsaceae bacterium. GTDB lineage: Bacteria > Desulfobacterota > Desulfobulbia > Desulfobulbales > Desulfocapsaceae > CAWGGS01. Next base: position 6,124 of record JBJKQT010000161.1, on the reverse strand, counting down.
CTTTCAGAGGCCGGGCTTGGAATCGTCCTGGTGCCCACCGTGGTCCGCGGTGTAAATACGCAACAGGTGTGGGATATCGTCAAGTTCGGCCTGCAACGCCAGCCACATGTCCGTGGGGTTCATTTTCAACCCATGAGCTATTTCGGCCGGTTTCCGGCGTCCTTTACTCCCGATCATTTCACACTGCCGGAACTGATGCAGGCTTTGTGCCGCCAGAGCGGGGACGTCCTTAAAATCGATGATTTTACTCCTCCGGGCTGCGAACATGCCCTCTGTTCTTTTTCCGCCAAATACCTGGTTCAGGAGGATGGGGCGCTGCAGCGTCTGGGCGGAGGCGGCTGTGAATGCACACCTCAGCCGGCGGAGCAGGGCGCTTTGAAGTCCATCGGAGTCACGGCCCGGCAGTGGGGGGCGGCGCAGCAGTGTTGTGGGCCGTCGGGGGAACCCAAGGATGACCTGGAACGTTTCCTGCTTCGGGCACGCACCCATACATTTTCCATTTCCGCCATGGCTTTTCAGGACGCCTGGAACCTTAATCTTGAGCGATTGCAGGGGTGTTGTATTCATGTTGCCCAGCCCGACGGCCGCCTCATCCCCTTTTGCGGTTTCAACCTTACCTCAAGAAACGGCCGGACCTTATACCGAGGGAAGACATGAGTATGAGTTGCAAGAGCACTTCTCAAGGGAACAGAAAAGAGGTTGCAGGCATCACTCCCGTAGATGTTCTGACGGCTCGACGGCTCAAGCTTTCAGGGCGATTCGACCGGGAAAGTCTCGAGGCTGCTCAGTTGGCTGCTCTTCGGCATCTTGTCGATTATGCCCGAGAAAGAAGTCCTTACTACCGTGAGAAATTGGCGGATGTGGAGGCGGAGGGCCTGCGGTCATTGTCCCACCTGGCTGGTTTGCCTACCACGAGCAGTGACGACATTATCGAAGAGGGGCATCGTATGCTTTGCGTTTCTCAAAGCAAAGTTGCCCGCGTCGTGACCATGCAGACGTCAGGCAGCACCGGGCAACCGAAACGATTCTATTTTACGGAAAGTGATCTTGAAACCACTGTCGAATTTTTTTTTCACGGCATGCAGAGCCTGATTTCCATGAATGACCGGGTCCTTGTTCTCCTGCCGTTCTCGTTGCCCGACAGTGTGGGCGACCTGCTCATCCGGGCGCTTGACGGCAGTGGAATTGCAGCACATGGCCTTTGGCCTCCTGACTCTGCGGCGGTGGTTTCTGGAATGGTTTTCAGCCTGGGTATAACCTGTATCGTCGGCCTGCCGCAGCACTTGCTCCTGATTTCCGGCGCCATCGGAAAAGGCCGGCTGAAGTCCATGCTGCTCTGTTCCGATTACGCGCCTCTTGTCCTGCGCCGGCGTCTTGAACGACTCTGTGATTGTGAATCTTTTTTGCACTATGGGGCGACGGAATCGGGCCTTGGGGGAGCTGTGGAATGCTCCAAGCATGAGGGATGCCATATTCGGGAATCGGATCTTTTGGTGGAAATCATCGATCCCAGGACCCATTGTCTGTTGCCGGATGGCGAGCCTGGTGAAGTGGTTATCACCACTCTCGGCCGTGAGGCCATGCCGCTCATCCGGTATCGTACAGGAGACACGGCTTCTCTGGAGCGATCCGCCTGCGAATGCGGCGGATTGACGGCCCGGTTGACCGATATCCGCGGTCGGTTGACCGGTTGCCGTCTTTCTGGTGGGAGCCTGTTGAGCAACCAGGAGGTGGATGATGTGCTCTTTGCCGTCGATGGTTTGCTTGATTATCGATTGACGCTGGTCAGGGAAGAGACGGATTGTCTGCTGGTCGACTATATAGCAGATGAGCCTTCGAACAGGATCGAGGCGGAAATCGGGCAGGGACTCAAGATGATTCCTGCAATTCGCCAAGGTCTGGCAGGAGGTTTTGTGAAAATTGGAGTGGTTCGAAAAGTGAGCGGCTTTGCTGCGACACATACGGTGAAACGTACCATTCTCGATCAACGTTAGTGAGGTTTAGTATGCAGTTTGTCATAGATTATCTGGTTGAAAATTTGGAGAAAGGGCGCTCCGCGGTATTGGGGGGGATCGTGCGCAGTTCAGGCTCTGCTCCCAGAACATCCGGGGCAAGGATGGTGATGTTGGCGGACGGCAGTTTGAAGGGGACCGTCGGCGGTGGAGCCCTTGAAGGGGCGTGTCAGGCCAAGGCGCGGGAACTCTTTGCCGCGCAGGAGGATTTTGCCGAACTGAAATTTGCCCTCAATGCCAAATCCGCTGCAGAGGCGGGCATGGTCTGCGGGGGCGATGTAGATGTCTTGCTGCAACTCATCCGGCCGGATTCTCTTGAAATGTTTCGTCGTATTCGTCAGGAATATTCTCGAGGGATGCGCCCGATGCTGTTGACCTTTTTACCGATGAACGGCGAAAAGCCGAAAATGATGCCTTTCACGCCTGAAGAAAACGACTTTTCGCCGGAACTGCGGCAAGCGATTCTGCGAAAAAGCAGGCGTACCCCGTTTCTGGTGCCTCTAAAGGACAGGGAAGTGTTCGTGGAACCCATGGTGTCTCCCGGGGTCGTCTACCTCGTTGGCGCCGGTCATGTGGCTTTAGCCACGGCCGAACTCGCGGATTTCGTCGGTTTTGAAGTTGTGGTAATGGATGACCGTGCCGAATTCGCAAACCGCGATCGGTATCCCAAGGCCAGAGAGGTCCGAGTGTTGGATAGCTTCAGCGATTGCTTGTCCGACTTGGGGCCTGACGATTACGTCGTCATCGTTACGCGTGGACATTTGCATGACCGTGATGTGCTGGCCCAGTCGCTGCGAACCGATGCCGGGTATGTGGGAATGATCGGCAGCCGCAGCAAACGCCAGGCTGTGTATGATGCATTGAAACATCAAGGCTTCACCGACAGCGATCTGAAGCGTGTGCGCTGTCCCATCGGTTTGACCATCGGTGCGGATACACCCGAAGAAATCGCCATGAGTATCGTAGCCGAGTTGGTTCAGTTCAGGGCAGGGATGAGTGCGTAATGTTCGGGGCGGTGATTCTGGCAGGCGGGTATTCCTCGCGCATGGAGGATTTCAAGCCGTTGATGCCGTTGGGGGAAAAGACGGTTCTCGGCAGATGCGCCAACGTGTTTCGGTCGGCCGGTGTGGAAAATATTTTGGTCGTGACCGGGTATCGTGCCCAAGATGTTGAGGACGAGGCCCTCAAGCTTGGTTTGTCCGTCGTTTACAATCCGAACTATGACAAGGGTATGTTCTCTTCTGTGCAGGCGGCAGCTCCATCCATGGCGGATATGGACGGCTTTTTCGTTTTGCCGGTCGACATCCCGCTCATCCGTCCCGCGACCGTGAGGACGATTGCCGCCGCCTTCGACGGGCAGTCGGTCGTGTATCCCGTATTTGCAGGAAGACGCGGCCACCCTCCTCTGATGCCCACCCATCTGATTGAGGCTATTCGTGGGTTTCACGGCCGAGGCGGACTCAGAGCCTTGCTGGAGGATAAACCTTGCCGTGACGAGCAGGTGTGGGATGGCGGGATTCATCTGGATGCGGACACACCGGCTGATTTCGAGGTCTTACGCCGACGGTTGTTAAGGTTTGAGGTGGGGGAGGCGGAAGAGGCCCTCACTTTGGCTTATCTCATCATGCCGGAACGTGGCGTGATGCATGGCAGGGCCGTGGCCGAAGTGGCTGTCGGCATAGGACAAGAGATGAACCGGCGGGGGTTCGATCTGGATATCGTTCTTCTCCATAATGCTGCTCTGTTGCATGATGTGGCCAAAGGAAAACAACGACATGAGGAATGCGGCGCCGCCCTTTTGACCTCCCTCGGTCTCGGCGCACTTGCAGATATTGTAGCCTCTCACCGGGATGTTATACCACCCGCGCCGGCAGATATTGCGGAGAAGGAAATCGTATGCCTTGCAGACAAACTGGTAAAAGGCGCACAACGGGTTTCCATCGAGCAACGATTCAACGAAAAATTGTCCATATATGCCTCAGACGCCGAGGCCTGCCGAGTCATCCGGGACCGATTGAAAAACGCCAGGGCTTTGCAACGGTCGGTGGAAGAAGCAATAGGCTGCGATATCGAAATCCTTCTCCGTCAATCGGAAGATGCAGGCTTCCTGCCTTCCCGGAAATGATCCGGCGGCGGTTTACATTTTTTCTATGGCGGGAAGGGAAGAATACAAAAAAAACAGATCAATTGAGTTTCCCCTGATCTCCCCTTCCGGCCCCGCGTTGCATTGCGGTTTTCTGTCGCGGCGGTTCATCCCAGGTGAAATAGGTCCGTGCTCAGGTATCTTTCTCCGGTATCGGGAAGCACGGTCACGATTGTGAGCCCTTTGTTTTCAGGCTTTTCCGCGATCTTCAGGCAAGCCGCTACAGCCGCTCCCGAGGATATCCCGCATAGGATTCCTTCTTTTATCGCCAGCAGGCGGGCCGTGGCAAATGCCTCATCGTTGGTGACCTGTACCACCTCATCAATGACACTCGTGTTGAGAACCTCGGGTACAAAACCTGCACCGATCCCTTGGATCTTGTGGGGACCTGGTTTGCCGCCCGAGAGAACCGGTGAGGCTGAGGGCTCGACGGCCACCGATTTCAGGTGCGGGATGCGATTTTTCAGAACCTCCGAGACGCCGGTTATGGTTCCTCCCGTGCCGACACCGGAGACGAAGATGTCGAGTTTGCCTCCGGTCGCCTGCCAGATTTCCTCTGCCGTTGTGCGACGGTGAATCTCGGGGTTGGCAGGATTTGTGAACTGGTTCGGCATGAAACTGTCTTCCGTGGTTTTCAAAAGGGATTCAGCAGCTCCGATGGCACCTTTCATGCCCTCGGCAGCCGGGGTCAGGATGAGCTCGGCACCCAGGAGTTTGAGGAGTTGCCGGCGCTCGACACTCATGCTCTCCGGCATGGTCAGAACTAAGTGCAGCCCCCTCGCAGCACAGACGAAGGCCAGGCCGATACCCGTATTGCCGCTGGTCGGCTCGATAATGGTGGTTGTTTTTTTGATGAATCCATCACGCACCCCGGCCTCGATCATGGACAGGGCGATGCGGTCCTTTACCGAGCCCATGGGATTGCGGGACTCCTGCTTGGCCAGGATGGCCGCCCCGTTGGGCACGGGGATGCTGCTCAGTGAGAGAAGCGGCGTATTGCCGATGGTCGTGGTTATTATTCCCATAATGTACCTCGTCGGTTTCAATTGGTTGTGGCTGCTTCTGGATAAGGTTAGGCGAAGATCAGTTCCGGTCTCTTCATCATAACCTTTGTGCCGGGAGGGACGCTTTCCGTCAGCCAGATGTTGCCGCCGATGATCGAGCCTTCGCCGATTATCGTATCGCCGCCTAGAATGGTGGTATTGGCATAAATGATCACATTGTCCTCAATTGTCGGATGACGCTTTTTATGGCGCATTTTCACGCCTGCATCCCGCGGCAGGGACAACGCTCCCAGCGTGACGCCCTGATAAATGCGGACATCTTTGCCGATGATCGTCGTCTCGCCGATGACCACGCCGGTGCCGTGATCAATGAAAAAACCTTCGCCGATTGTCGCTCCCGGATGGATGTCGATACCGGTCAGGCTATGGGCGTGTTCGGTCATGATCCTCGGAATGGTGGGCACTTTCAATAGATACAACTCATGGGCGAGTCGGTAGATCGAGATGGCTAGCAGCCCGGGATAGCAGAAGATAACTTCGTCCGGGCTCTCGGTGGCGGGGTCACCGGACAGGGCCGCCCGGATATCCGTGGCAATGGTCGCCGTAACCTTAGGCAAGGTTTCTAAAAAGGCCATGGCCAGCTTGTGACTGCGTTCCTCGCAGTTGGTACAGGGCTGGTTCATGCGCTTGCAGTCGTGGCGAATGGCCATCAGAATCTGTTCGGTCAACCGATCGTAGAGCTCCGTGGTTTCCTGGCCGATGAAATATCCCAGGTTACTCTGGTGCAGCTTGGATTGGCTGAAGTACCCGGGAAAGAGCAAGGATCTCGCTTGATGGATGATGGCAATGATTTCCGAGTTGGACGGCAGAGCCACCGGGCTGATGTGCTCGAAGCAGTTATCGGAGCTCCAATTGGCGACGAGGCTCTGAACGACCGGCGGAATTCTGTTGTGCTGATGGTTTCT
>JBJKQT010000160.1:0-11982 GCA_046705065.1 Desulfocapsaceae bacterium | reverse complement strand
ATCACCGGCGGCATCGGCGGAGCATTGGTGGCAGCCCTGATGCCGCAAAGAGACCGGCAGCGGAGAAAGGACGGGTATGTCTGACGAAAGCAGAGTCGTTGTGGTCATAGCCTGCGCGGCGTTTGTTACCTACGGATTACGCCTCGGAGGTCTGCTTCTGGCCGAACGCCTGCCCAAAACGGGAAGGTTCAAGCGTTTCATGGATGCTCTTCCCGGGACCATCCTCCTCTCGCTCATCGTCCCGGCCGCTCTTGCCGCCGGTTTCTGGGGTTGGATCGCAACCCTCGCCTGTGCGCTCTGCAGCCTGAAAACCGGCAATGTCTTTGTCTCCATGCTCCTTGGTGTGGCCATAGTTGCAGCAAGCCGTTATTTCGGCTTTTAAAACCTGATACCACGCACATTTTTAGGAAAACCCGTGAAGAACAGGCCGTCTTCTGGTATATGAAAGGCTCGATTTTCCGGATTTCTCTTTATAGGAATACTATGTTTTGCGAGATTGAGCCTTTTACAAAACGAGGATTTTAGTTCAAAATCAAGGCATGCAAAAAAATGTACCGCAGACATATATCGAATATTCCGAGGATAAAATTTTGAGCATAACGCAGAGTTTGGGTGAAAAGACCATTTTGCAAGAGGCTCATCTTGAAATGTGCATAAAAAATCCGGGGTACTCCCGAAAAGCGTTACATCAAGGTTTTTCTTATCATGAAACAGTCTCCGTTTACTCTTTTTTGCCGTTCATCGGATTGCCTCGCCAGAAGAGGTGAGGTGCAAACCCGGCACGGCAGCTTCCAGACTCCTGTCTTCATGCCCGTGGGCACCCAGGCCACGGTGAAGGCCGTAACCCCGGAAAACCTTGTGGCCATGAACGCCGAGATCATCCTCGGCAACACGTATCATCTCTTCATACGGCCGGGGCATGAGTTGATTAAAAGGTTTGGCGGTCTGCACGGCTTCATGCACTGGGACCGCGCAATCCTCACCGACAGCGGCGGCTTTCAGATTTTCAGCCTGAAAGAACTAGCCACCATCACCGAAGAAGGGGCTGCCTTCCGGTCGCATCTCGACGGCTCAAAACTCTTCCTCAGTCCCGAAGACGCAGTGATGGTGCAGGAGAGCCTGGGCTCGGACATCATGATGTGCCTTGATACGTGTATTCCTTACCCGGCAGACCGAACCGAAACCATTGCCGCAACCGATTTGACAACCCGTTGGGCCAAACGTTGCCGCTCGTCCCAAAGCGAGAACACGGGACTTTTGTTCGGTATCGTCCAAGGCGGAATGTATCCGGATCTCAGGCAAAGCTCTGCCGAGGCTCTGGTGAACATCGGTTTTGACGGCTATGCCATCGGCGGTCTTTCCGTCGGTGAATCCAAGGAGCTCATGCATGAGATGACCGAAGCAACAATTCCGCACCTGCCCCAGGACTATCCTGTTTATATGATGGGAGTCGGGACCCCGTCCGATCTGGTGGAAGGAGTGTGGCGCGGCGTTGACATGTTCGACTGCGTAATGCCCACCAGAAATGCAAGGAACGGTCAGCTTTTTACCTCGACGGGTAAAATCGTCATCAAAAACGCCCAATATAAAGACGACCCCAGACCATTGGACGAAACCTGCACATGCCCGACCTGCAGGAATTATTCGAGGGCCTATCTGCGCCACCTTTTCCAATCGCGGGAAATTCTCAGCTACCATCTGAATACTATTCACAACCTGCACTATTACCTGAGCTTGATGGCCGGTATCAGGGAAGCCATTGAAAAAGACAGCTTTTCGGCATTCCGGAGAGATTTTTATGGCAGGCTCGAGGATGAATGATTATGGTACGCCACATTTGGAGATAAACCCCATCGGCCAGAGAATTGATATAGGTATGGATACATGGAAAAATTCAATTTTTCCATGTATCCCCATTTTTAGGGAGGAATTATTATGACGGGAATTGCATACGCAGCGGACCAGGCAGCCGGGACGGCAAGTGCGGGAGGATTCGGGCAAATGGCATCATTTGTACCGTTGATCCTGATCTTTGTCGTTTTCTATTTTCTGCTTATCCGGCCTCAGCAGAAACAGGCGAAAAAGCACCAGGAATACTTAAATAATCTGAAAGTTGGCAACAAGGTGGTGACTAAAGGCGGAATTCACGGCCAAATCACCGGCCTCACCGATACCATCGTCACCATTGAAATCGACAAGGATGTCAGAGTCAAAGTTTCCCGTGATGCCATCGGCATGGGAGCAGAGGCAGCACCTGCAAAAAAAGAGGGAAAAAAAGCAAGCGAATGAGGCATCCGCGGATGCTGATATTCTGCAGGTCGTAGAGTTGAAAAAGGCAGGTCCACTGGAATGGGCTTGCCTTTTTTTTATGATTTCACCCAAAACAACAGAACATGGCCGTAAAGAAATATTATGCGATTGCAGCCGGGCGTAAGACCGGCATCTACACCAATTGGTCCGAAGCCGAAAGGCAGATAAAGGGATTCCTCGGCGCACGTTTTAAGGGATTTGCGACAAGAGAAGAAGCTGAAATCTGGTTGCGGAAGCCTTCCTTACGCCCTGCCAACAAGGAGAAAGCCGGAAAAACGACCATAGTCGCCGGCAACTCGAAAGGTGCAATTGAAATCTATACCGACGGCGGAGCCTTGAACAACCCCGGACCGGGAGGTTACGGCATCGTCATGATTTCAGGCGACAGGCGAAAGGAGATATGCGGCGGGTACCGTCTGACGACAAACAACCGCATGGAGTTGATGGGCTGCATCGTCGCCTTGAAACAGATTAAACAAAAAGACAAATCCATTGTGCTTCATTCCGATTCAAGTTATGTCGTCAACGGGATCAACAAAGGGTGGGCAAAAAGCTGGCGCAGAAACGGCTGGATCAAATCCGACAAAAAACCTGCCTTAAACACCGACCTCTGGGCCGAACTCCTGACATTGATCGAAGGACTGGACATCACCTTCAGATGGGTTAAAGGACATGCCGGCAACCCGAACAACGAACGGTGTGATCAACTGGCAGTAGCCACGGCTAAGAAAAACGACCTACCCGTCGACAGAGGATATGAACGGCAGATATCCGACAGCGGCCCCCTTCCTGTCTGACTCCCATCTTCACTCCAACGACCGGCTAACAAGAAATGCGGCTTAGGCTTGAAAAAGCATCATCTCCGGCATAAGGTACTTATTACCAACTCTTTTTGATTACCCCTTTAATCTTAAATTAAAGAGGCTCTAAAGAAAAATCTTTGATTTTGAGGATGTATGGCAGTCATGTTGAAAGCGGAAGTAAAAAAAAGGCCGGAGATAAAGATCCGTCCCATGGAAGTGGATGATCTGGCACCGGTTTTTCATCTCGGCGAAAAACTCTTTACCGCAAACACCGTCCCCAACCTGTATCGTACCTGGGACGAATATGAGGTGGTCGGTCTCTATCAAAGCGACTCCGAATACTGTTTTGTGGCTGAAATCGAGGATCATCTGGCGGGATTCGTTCTGGGAACGGTGATCACTAAGACTAAATCTGCATGGAAATACGGGTACCTGATCTGGATGGGCGTGGATCCGGGTTTTTCACGGCAGGGGATAGCCATCCGTCTGGCCAACCATTTCCAGCAGACAATGCTCGAAGAAGGTGTACGCATGCTCATCGTCGACACCGAAGCGGACAACCTGCCTGCCCTGCAATTTTTCCGCAAAATGGGGTTCGGCAACCCACAGGAACACATCTATTTAACCATGAACCTCTCCGATCGCCGGCAAACCCTCTCGGAAAAAAGGGGAAACGGCCGGTCAAAAAAATAGCCCATGCCGGATTCAAATCCATCCCAGAGTCCCATCCGCCCACAGCGCCTTCTTCGGCTCTTGCGAAATATAATCGACATCTACAGCCCCTCCGGAAAAGAAGCAGAGCTGCTTGATTATCTTTTTCAATTTTTCCGGCAACATCACTTGCCGGTTCACCGTCAGATGCTGGAGGATGAACGCTATAACCTGATTGTTGCTCCACCAGATATGGACATTGAACTGGCCCTGATAGGGCATGTGGACACGGTCACCGCCTTCGACCTGGAAGATATCGGATCTTATTCCTCAGGCGGCGTCATCTCCGGCCTGGGAGCCGCCGATATGAAGGGAGGGTGTGCGGCCCTCATAGAGGCATTTCTTTGTCTCTGGGAGTCAGGACTCGGAAACCGACCGGTGGCCTTGGTTCTGGTTGTGGGAGAAGAGGAAAACGGAGATGGTGCGGCAAGACTGTTGGAAGACTATCACTTTCCCTGGTCCATTATCGCCGAACCCACCCATCTGGTACCTTGCCTTGCCGATTACGGGTACATCGAGATGCAACTGACAACACGAGGTAAAAGGCGTCATGCATCCCTTGCCGAAAAGCATTTCAACCCGGTGGAAGGCATGCTGCAGACGCTCCTGGCACTGACCCATTACATGAATGCCAATCGCCCGGAAGCCGTCTACAATATTCGAGATCTCTCCACATCACAGTCAGGTTTTGCCGTCCCGGAATGGTGCCATGCCTGGCTGGATCTTCACTTGCCGCCGCATACGCCCACGGGCGCCATCTGCGTCGAAATAGAAGAAGCTGTGGCTCTGGCGTCCTCAGACAATAACCTGCCTCCCGCCGAGGTGAGTTTTCATACCATTCAAGACGGGTACGCCTTGCCAAGCAAAGGCGCTCTCATCGAAACCTTGCAAAAGATATACGCTCAGCGTACCATACCCTGGCAGCCCGTTGCCTTTCCGAGTCACTCGGATGCCAATCTGCTCTGGGCCCATGGAATCAAAACCATTCTATTAGGCCCGGGTAATCTTTCCAAAGCCCATGTCCCGGAGGAATCCGTCGAAGAAAGCGAAGTCATTGCCGCAGCCGAGATCTTCCACCAACTGTTGTCCCTGATGTTTTCCGAGCCACATGCTTAGGGACTGCCGGGAAATAAATATCATTATGCATCTCGCCTCGGGTAAGTCCTTCGTTTCCGGTCTTCAGGTTGATGGAACCGAAGAAACGGGATGATAAGTTTTTTGGAAAAATAATACTGCCGATTTTCGGTTTATCAACTGGAACGAACTTACTATTTTCGTATGGGATTCTGTCTTCTTACGTGATTTGCTTTCAGTTTTTGAATTTCGCGACTATTCCGCTGCAGCATCCGGTTGAGCCGCCGCCTTTCACGAAGCGTGATAACACCATTTCTGCCGACCCTATAATAGTATCTTTTGATCTGAACGATGTTGTCTTCTACTATTTTGGCCTCTTGCTGCGTTAGCTCCCCTGTTCGTATTCCCTGTTGAATGCGTGACTGCTGCGATTGAATCTCTGAGCTGACACTGGCTTGGGCAGCCGCAGCGGTAAAAATCAAAAGAGCACAGAAAACGGCTGCCATCGCTTTGGTTTTCATCTAATCCTCCTCTTGACCCTTATCATTTCAATTGGTTATATCTGGTTGGCCCTACTCGGGACCCAGGCCCAAAATATCTTGAGGCCACCATGGAAATGAGCAGTTTTCACCCCCTCAAACGGTCTCACAAAGCCCGCATATATTCAGGCTTGATCGCCGTTTCCCCTTTCAGAGCGCTATCGATCAAGGTAAGCACCGCTTCTTTTTCCCGGGGCAGTTTCGCCTTGATGGGCAGATAGTTGGAAGCATGGTTGGCATGAAAATACCCCTCTGTCAAGTTCGTCTCGGCGATCATTATACGCAGCTCACTCAACATCTCCAGGGGCTCAAGCAATACAAAACGTCCGGCCTGGTAAGCATTATAAAGAGGCGTGCCGGGTGTAATCATCAAGCTGAGCGCCCCGACATATTCCGGATCGATTTCGCTGAGCACCCTTCCGGTTTCCGAAGCATGGATCCGGGAGCGTTTTCTTCCGGCAATCCCCAAAAGAACCGTGACGGAAAGCTTCATGCCGGCAGCCCGGATCTTTGTTCCCATCTCAATCATTCGCTTCGCGTCCGCCCCTTTGTTTATTGTTTGTAACGTTACATCATCTCCCGACTCCAGACCCATATAGGCCATGGTGAGACCGAGGTCGTAAAGTTCGTGCAATTGTTCCGGGGTCTTACGCAAAATGCTTTTAGTATTGGCATAGGTTGCAACCCGAGCAACCCACGGCAGTTTATCTTTGATTTCCCGGAGTATGGGCACCAGCCGTTTCTGGGGTATATTGAGGACATCGCCGTCACAGAGAAAAAGGCGCGGCTGATTGCGACAATATTTTGCGGCGAAGTCGATGTCTGAAAAGATGACCGAATCATCTTTGAGTGAAAATCTCACTCCCTTGTACATCCCGCAGAAGGTGCATTTGTTATGGGAACACCCGCAGGTGACCTGTAAAAGGATGCTGTTGGCCTCACTGGGCGGGCGGAAGATGTTGCCTTCGTAGTGCATGATTGGTCTCCTGTACACGTTAGACTTTACGCATTCAGTTTTAATCATTACCGTTTGCCGGTGCAACTACAATTCCCCTCCTTGTTTCCCCGCCGACATTATACACCCGGGACGCCAACGCCATAAAGAAAAGGATTGTACTTGAGTTTTTCATCCTATCTTAGTAATCAAACAGAATCGAGAGAAAACATGCAGGGATCCCAAATCGGGATCTCGCCGGCTGACTTCACAACGTAATGAAAGAAAAAGATTTTACGAAATTTATCGATAGCCTCCCGGAGGCACCCGGTATTCTGTGCCGGGATCTCTATTTCAATTCGGCAGTTCTGATTCCCTTTCTGCTCATTGACGGCGAATACCATCTTCTCTTTCAAAAACGGGCCGCAGATATCCGGCAAGGAAGCGAGATCTGCTTTCCCGGAGGTCGACACGATGAAAACCTTGACGCCGATTTTAGAGAAACCGCCATCCGGGAAACAGTGGAAGAGTTGGGAATCGATCGAGAAAAAATACTTGTCTCAAAGGGTCTCGGCACCCTGGTGACCCCACGAGGCGTCATTGTCGAGACCTTTGTGGGCGGACTTGCTATTACCGATCTCGCCGAACTGACCCCCGACCCCCGGGAAGTGCAGGAGGTTTTTTCGATTCCACTTTCCTGGTTCATAACCAATAAACCTGAAATTTACTTTACCCGTGTTGAAGTCCAACCTTCCACAACAGGTCCGGACGGTAAAAAAAAGATCCTTCTGCCGGTGGAAGAATTGGGACTGCCCGCCAAGTACGGGCAAAACCGAAAGGGCATGAACTATAGGGTTGTTGTCTACAAAACGCAGAACCATATCATCTGGGGAATAACTGCCGCAATCCTGTTCGAAATGATACAAAAGATTGAAAAAAGAGAACAAACAAGGGAATTCGGCTAATGTCGCAAGGTCTTGGTTGTCATTTCATATCACCAGCATTAATGCTACGACGAAACAATGAAAGATCGACATCGCTTTTCATCGACGATTAAAAGGCACAGGTTCGTTCTAAGGCTGCTTCGGCTCGCTTGTGCCCTTGCAGCTCTTTTAGTCCTTGGGTCCGGGTTTTGTCTTGCCGGAACCAACAGGTTTTTTCCCATCCCCGACCTGCAAACTCCTCACATTACACCAGTCCATCCCTCCCTTCTGCTCTCCGGACTTCGAGATGGCCGTGCAATTTCCGACAACATCGATCCCTTCGAAAACAGGGGCAAAGCGCGTCCAAGCAGATCGCTTCTCGACAACGGCTCCTTCGACCTCGATCGCAAGGAGCCCATAACCTTACCGGTGACCATAGGCTTCCTTTCCCTTTCCGTTATAATCGTCCTGCTCCTCCTCGCTAATTTTCATCGCAGACGAGCCGCCGACTCCTTGAAATTGGCCAGAGACCGCTACGAAAACATGTTCAACAACACCGCCGTCGCCCTTTTCGAAGAGGACTGTCTAGCCCTCAAACTCGAAGTGGAAAGACTGAAAAGCCGAGGAATAACCGACATAAAAGCGTATCTTGATACTCACCCGCAGCAGATTGAGACTATGGTCAAGATGCTGAAAATCCTCGATGTGAACCCGGCAGCCCTCCGCCTCTACGGAGCCGACAGTAAAAAGGATCTTCTCGATTCTCTGGGACGGATTTTCACACCCGATGCCGCGGAAGGTTTCAAACAGGTTGTGAAGGCAATTGCGGAGGGACAGCCCTTTCTGGAATGCGAGACCGTGAGCCAGAAACTCACCGGTCAACGAATTCATATAATCCTGGGAGCCACCCTCCCGCAAAAGCAGGAAGAATTTGCCAGCATCATCATCAGTGTATTGGACATAACGGAGCGCAAACGCTCACTGGAGGTTATGCATCGGAGTGAGGAGCGTTTCCGGACAGTCTTCAACAACGCCGCAAGCGGCATGGCCCTGGTGGATCTGCGCGGACACTACATCAGAGTCAACGAGGCTTTTCAGAGAATGCTAGGCTACACAACAAAAGAGCTGGAGTGGAAAAACTGGCGCGAAGTGACCTATCCGGACGATATCGGCCTGACCAAGAAGATGATCATAGCTTTAATCGCCGGCCAACACGTCCAACCGCTGGAAAAACGCTATATCACCAAACAGGGAAAGACAGTCTGGGCTCTTCTCAATATCGCTTTGATTGTCAATAAGCACCGAAAGCCTCTGTACTACATAACACAAGTCCAGGATATCTCAGAGCTCAAAGAAGAGCAGAAGAAAATGAACGAGCGGGAAGAGCGCTACGGACAGATCTTTGAGGCCGATCTCAGCGGATTTTTTATTGCGGACCCGGAGGGAAAATTGCTCATGTGCAACAAAGTTTTTGCCGGAATCCTGGGCTTTAGCTATGTTGAAGAGGCGATCGGCAACAATCTGAGCAGATTTTTCAAGGATCCCGATCTCTGCAGCGACCTGCTTCGTGATCTCATCTCCAAAAGAAAACTCGAACATATCGAGGCTGAATTCGTACGATCCGACGGTGCCGTTATCCATGTTCATCTCAATGGCATCTGCCGATTCAATAGCCAGGAAGAGCTTATAGAGATTCTCGGATATGTCTTGGACATCACCCGTCAGAAAACCCTTGAATCACAGCTCCTCCATGCCCAGGAAATGGCATCTGTGGCGACCAAAACCGGTGGTGTCTTCCAGGATGCCGGGGGAGATACTTAATACCCCATTCGTTACACCGTTGTGGCGATAATCGATTTCAGGTTCTTGTTGAGACGAAACTTTTTGTTGCCGACCGTTTTTTCGAGGGACATCAACCGGTTGCCGATTCTGATCCGGGTTCCGGCAAAAATCGTTCCCTGGACATCGATACGGATTTTTGCGATATCGCCGAATTCCTCCTGTTCGGTGCCGTCTTCACCGCCGCCGCGAGAGTAAAGCCCAGTGCCCGGAATCAGGTTCAACTGAAGCAATTTAAGCTTGGTATCGGCCAGTTCCTCTTCCATTTTTCGTACTTTCTTTGACCTGGCGCTCCCCCCGTACCGTTGCAGCCAGCGGATAATTTCGTTTTGCTGTTCCACCACGCTATCCTGGAGTTGCTTATGGAGGGCCAGCCGTCCGGCATCAACACCGGCGGCAAGCAGCGTCGAATCGCAGTTGTCGGAACCGACGTCGTAAACCGTAAGATTTCCTCCAGCAATGAGGTCGCCCCCCATGACTTTGGTCGCCTTTTGACAACGGATATCCGATGTTGCAGTGATTATGCTGTAATAAGATTGCTTCCGAATAACAACTATTCCTCCGGAGTCAATGGCTCCCTGTTCTATGAACCGGATATCCACATCTCCTAATGCCTTGATCAGGGAATTTTTGCCTGTAATCCCACCCTTTACAACCACATTTGCCTGTCCCGAAACAGTTGCCGACGATATCGCCCCCCCAATCTCCATGTCTCCCTCGGCGGCGACTTTAAATCCGGGCTGGACAGAACCCCGGATAGTCAAACAGCTGTTGGATTCCACATTTCCCGTCTTGTAATCTATATCGCCTTGAACAACCTGCCGGGCAGACACTTTGATGATAGAATTATTGACAACGGACAAGACACCGGATTTGAGTGCAGTCACCTTCAAATCTTCATCTGAGAAGGCGGCATCGTTGACAACCTGGACTTTGATGTCCTTTCCTTCGTCAGGAGCGATCACTTCGCCCAGAACATTGATTCCCGGATGTCCCGGCACCGCCGGGATCTTTGTTGCAATATGCTGCCCCGCGGAGACCCCCACCATAATACGCCGCTCACGGAAATCGATGGTCCCATCTTCCAATAACCTCCCGGCAATCGGTCCGATCTCCAGCTCAAACCGGATAGAGGCATCGGTACTTTTCCCCGGGACCTTTCCGTTTGCCACGGGAATTTTTGCAAATTCACTGCGCAGTTCCCTGATAAAGGTTTGGGCATTCTGCAGAGCCTCCTGGTCGATGCCGTAGACGACACCGGCCTCTTCCAGGAGTTGGGGCAGATCCTGCCCAAAGAGCGAGGACGAACCGGGAACCGGAGGCTGGATGCAAAGTGTCGCCTGCATTTTATCGGAACTTATCTGGACAAGGGGTTCCACGGAAATGATTGTTACCTGCTCATCGTCTTCCTTCTTGTTTACCGTTTCGATTTTCGGGTAACCGGCAGACGAGGCCAATAGAGAATTGCCGTCCTTGGTGAATTCGGTGTTGATTCCTCCCTCAAGTGGAGTTTTTACAAAACCTTTTTGGGCATATTGGGCAAAATCGGGAAAATTCGCCAGGCAAAAACCTGCCTTGACGAATTCGGAGATACTCATTTTTACTGCCAGGTCATCTTCTATCACGTCCACCCTTTTCCGGAGGAAATGAATAACGGGCTCCATATACTTTTTTTTTGTTTTTCCGGAAAGGCTCATCGAACGTTCCTCCAGGTTCCGACGATTGATTTATTGCCGGTTCTTTTCTGTAAAAAGTCATTCTATAACTGACGGGAGCTAACGTAAACTAAAAAACCCGAATCGCCAACTGCGATCCGGGTTTTCTCCACTATTCGGCTCATTGTATAACCCGTCCATGTACTGGGCCACCTTTGGCTTCATGCCACTTATAGTTCTGCGGGCTTCTATTCCTTTTGCAGGATCTTGACGGAAATTTTTCCATTGAGGAGCTTGCGGAAACGTTCGGCGTCCGAGGCATCGCCGACTATTGCTCCGTAATGCATCGGAATTGCCAGAGCCGGTTTGATTATCATGGCCGCCTCCGCCGCCTCATCGGCGGTCATCACATAGGTCCCAGATACTGGAAGCAGAGCAATATCCGTTTTGATCTCCCGCATCTCTTCGATCAGATCAGTGTCGCCGGCATGATAGATACGCACGCCGTCAATCTCTATGACAAAGCCCACCCAGCGGTTTTTCTTAGGATGAAATTTCTTGTTGGTATTGTAGGCTGGAACAACTTTGATAGGGATGCCTTTTACAGAAAGCGTGTCTCCGGGAACCACTATTTCGACCTTGCCCTCGATTTTATTCCGACAGGATTCAACGGTGACAATAACCGTGTCCGGCCCCTGGATTTTGGCAAGATCGTCGGGTGAGCAATGATCATAATGATCGTGGGATATGAAGATGATATCCGCAACCGGCCCCGGACCGATCTGAAACGGATCGAAATAGATGGTCACCCCTGCGTCGACCCGGATCGCATCGTGACCCAGCCAATGCATGTTGCTCGCAATTGATTCTACGGTCATAGATCCCTCCTTTTGTGGACTTTTGTAAACGCGCACAATTTAGCTTCCTTCCGAAAACTAGGGATTTGGTTCGAGATCAAGGCATGCGCAAATTTTTACCGCAGGCATGCAGATGATATTCCGAGGATTAAAATTTGCGCATAACGAAGATATTGGGACAAATAACAGTTTTCGGATGAAACCTATTTAAATATCTTCAAAATCACCGCTATGATAATACTGATAATCACTGAGGTGGTAATCGGGAAATAAAACTTGAAACCCGGCCTGGAGATAACGATGTCGCCGGGCAATCGGCCGAAGGGGATTTTACCGA
>JBJKQT010000159.1:0-15246 GCA_046705065.1 Desulfocapsaceae bacterium | reverse complement strand
CCGGTTCTTAAAAACATTCGAGTTCCCAAGAACTTCATTTTGAATAAAAGATGATTTTTGGGTGGAAAATCCAAATAAAAAAAGGCGGCCAATTCCCGTTTGGTTCAGGGGGAAACGACCGCCTTTTAAAGGCATCTGCCGACAGTTTGTATCGATCATCCAGTCCGGGTGTTTTTTTTGCCCAGGCCTGTGATTACCCGATCGATTTGGCTACGCTGTGGCCGGCTCCTTAATTATTAGGTTTAATCCAAGGTCCGCCAACCGGCAGCTTAACGCCGGTTTCGGCAAAAATAGTTACAGCCATCAGGTACCAGGCGAGCAGGGCGCAAACAATCAGGTCCCAGGCGGCGAAGGTACCGGCAGCTTTCATTTCATAGAGCTCTTTCAGGTCCAGACCGATGAACCCGACAACGAGTGTTCCGAACAGAAGGATAAGAGCAGTGTGATGATAGAACGTATTAAGAAAAAGAATGATAGTAAAAAATGTCCACACCACCAGGAATATTCCCAGCGCATGTCCATTGAAAGCCAGAACAGGGTAGGCTTTGACGATTTCCGCATTGGTTCCGAAAATAGCAAATAAACAAAGGGAGATCCAGAAGGCCCCATAAGCGGTAAAAGCGCAGAAGCCGAAATTGTTACCTGTCTTGAATTCCAACAAGCCTGCAATCAATTGGGCGCTTCCACCAAAAGCCAAACCGATCCACAATACAGGAGCAAGACCGACCCAACCAAGGTTATGAAACTGTAAAATCAGCGTCGTCATACCGAAGCCGCCAAGACCTACAACTGCGGGATTACCTATTTTTGTTTCTGCCATCTTATTCGCCCTCTCTTGAATGTTTTTTTATGATACTGCATCAAGCATTGGGAGCGGAAAGACTCCACCCCTTGTAGTCATCAACTAAAACAGCATTCAAAGAAGAAAGGAAATTGCATTTCGTATGCGGCGGACGAATTCATATATCGTTCCCCATTCTTCTCAATGTAATCTCTTGTCATCACCTCCATTATTATTTTAAAAAAAGACACCGCATCCTTGCCGAATCCAGCATTCGGAAAGCCGTTTCAGGCCAAATACAGATTCGAAGCGACGAGCGCTTCGGCGCTGTATGCACGGAAAACCCCGTTTGGGCGGTTTTCTCTTCCGTTACTGAAAACTGTATATAAAACTTCAAGGATAGTAAAATTGCGATTGGGGGAGGAAGGGTCTTCCTTGCTTGAGGAGACTCCGCTTTGAGTGAAAATGGAGCGGAAAAATGTTCTTTTGAAGATCGGAAATACGTGGCCGGTTGTTAAAAACAAACAACTCCACTCTTGCGGAAACGAGGAATAAAGTATGAGAATGATAAAAAACAATTCGCTCATTTTTTGGGAACCTTCTGTCGTGAACACTCGTTACTGATCATTTTTCGATCAGCAGGAGATGATCCCATTTTTTAGGATGGTCTAAAAAGCGCCTGTTTTCATGATCAAATTCACCTGATAGAACCCTACGTAACATAAATAATTTTAAAGTGCAATTTTTTTTTCGCCACCCTTTTATGGCAAAAAAATGTTGTATAGCGGAACACTTGACAACTTTTGCTTGGAGATAAATCCTGGTCCTGGCTACGACTAAATGGTTTATCTCGACGATAGAGCGATGGTTTTAAAAATTTTAGTTTCCTAAAAAATTGTGATGTTTGGGAAAATAGTGCAGGTTGGATTAACTTATAAATGGAATCAGAAAAAATGATGGCGCACCTTAAAAACAGAATGATGTTACTCGCTGATGAGCATAAGAAAAACCATAGAAGGCAATATTCAGACAACATATTAATATTACATAAGTAAATTTGGTAATGGGTGAGTTTTCTCAAAATATGCTTGATCTCCTAACTTTCTTCCATATTGACACGGTATTCATGAGAAATGCGGGTTAAGGCTCTGTGCAGGTTTGATCAGTCGAGTGGCTGAAAAGATCAAAATTTGATCAAAAAGACAATGTCATCTGCCTCGATGGTCTGGATATGCGGAAGCGTTTTTCACGCTTGAGCTAAAAAAGATATTTCTAAGAAAGGTCATCGGCGCAAATCCTTTCAGGAGTACTGGTTATTTTAGCTTTATTTTCCATGACGAAGCTATGGCTTCTTCATGCCGGGACATTTCGGGAAATAGAATTTAAATGGAAAACTTTTCCCAAAATGTCTTAACCTGCGGATGTAGATGAAAACAGGTTGATGCCGAAAGGTCGTTATGTTACTTTCTGTTACAATAGGTCTGGTGATGTTGGGGGAAAGGGCAAAGGGAACAATCCAGACCCTGTTATCAACACATTTAACTATTGAAGAATTATGCAGTTTTCCTATCTCCCCGGAGGAAGTGGAAATGATCCAGACCGCCTTTAGCTCGATAATGGCCAGGGAAAAAATCATCACCAATATGATTGCGGTATGTCCGGACGGAATCATTGGTGTCGATATGCACGGCACTGTAGTCATCTTCAATGAAAAAGCAGCAGTACTAACACACCGAAATGCGGAAGACGTTCTAGGGAGCCTCGATATCGGCGAGATTTACGGGAGCCGGGACCAGGCTCGCGGAATCAAAGCCGCATTGTATGCTGAGGAATACGGCGGGGCCGGGAAATTGGAAGGATTTGAAACCAGCATTGTCGATACGGAAGGCAGGATCATTCCCATCAGGCTTTCCGCCGTGGTAATCAACGACGAAGGTACTCCGGTGGGGAGCGTCGGTTTTTTCCATGATATGACCAATCAAAAGGAAATGGAAAGAAAGCTTCATAATCTTTCCATCACCGACGGATTGACCAATCTTTTCAACCAAAGGCATTTCCACACCTGCCTTGCAGATGAAATCGATCGAGTCAAACGGTATAATCATCCGTTGAGCCTTATCTGTTTCGATCTTGACGGATTTAAAAATTGCAATGACCGGTACGGCCATCTTGAAGGTGATAATGTCTTGCGGCGAATAGGGACCTTGCTTAACACCATCACCCGGCATTCCGACAAAGCTTTTCGATATGGAGGGGATGAGTTTTTTGTTCTCCTGCCTGAAACGAATTTGACGCAAGCGACGGTCACCGCAGAGAAAATTCGCCAGATGTTTAATGAAAGTTGGCCTTACGAGACAGACCGGTCCACAACAGGTGCCAGAGTCACATTGAGCATTGGCGTTGTTCAGCGGGTGGGTGAGATTTCAGGTGAAGCTTTGATAAAAAGAGCCGACGTGGCGATGTACAACGCGAAAAGCAAGGGTGGAGATAAGGTCGTCCCCGGCTGATTGGCTCCTTTCTTCTTGAATCTAAAAACAACCTTGAAAAATCAGATTTTTCGTACAACATCAAGGCGTACGGGGAAATTTTACCGCAGGCAACTAGTTGATATTCCGATGATAAAGTTTTTCTGTGCAACGCAGAGATTGGACGAAGGGGCAATTTTCTAAGAGTGCCTAAAAAATATCCCATCTACATGGGGTCGGGGTAATTCATTTCCTGAAGCCACAGGATTCCCTTCCTGGTGATCAGTGTATGCTGAATTTCTTCGTCGCTTTCGATGACACCCATACGGCTCATGGAGAGAATGACTCTTTGGGTTTCGGCCACACTCAGACTCAGTTTTTTAGCGATTACGGAGCTGTCGACAAGGCCGGGGTATTTATTGCAGGCAATATTTTCCGCCAGCACGCCGAGAATTTTCCTTTTCAAAACCATAGAAGACATAAAAACCTCACTTGGACAATCGGGATACTCAATACAACGCGGACCTATTATTCGTTTGCATAAATCATGCCCGATATGCAAAGGTCTCCATCCTGTCCTTGAAAACGTGTTAGACGCCTCTGCGTATGAGCCTATTTTTTCGCGTCAATCGCCTTTGTAATATTCCGGATAAAGTTTTTTGGCGCAATCGGGACAGATGCTATGGCTGAATTCAGCTTCAGAGTGGTCTCTGATATAAGATTCGATTTGATTCCAGTATCCCTGGTCGTCTCGGATTTTTTTACATGCCGCACAGATGGGCAACATGCCGCGCAGGGTTTTTATGTTTGCCAGGGCTTCCCTGAGGTCGGCAATGAGTTTTTCGCGTTCTCTTTCCAAATTTTTCCGGCGGTCAATGTTGCGGACGACTTCGATTCCGGCGATGATCTCTCCTGCCGGACTTCGGAGAGGAGAGGACGTAATTTCAAAGGTGGAGGTCCCCGATTTTACGGGTTTGGTGATCTCGGTGCAATGGATCTCTCCGTCCTTAAAGGAAGTGAGCACAGGGCAGTCCAGACAGGGATCTGCCAGGTGTCTGTAGGCAAGATGGCATTTTTCTCCTTTATGATCTCCGAAATAAGAGATATGGGTTTTATTTTGGTAAACGATGTTGAGGTCTCTGTCCTGTATGCTGACACCATCTCCGATGGCGGCTATGATGGACTCGGTCTTGGCCTTTTCCTCTTCCGCCTTCAGCATCAAAGACTTCATTTTCTCTTCTGATTGACGGATCGATATGAAGAGAGGAGCGATCCAGGCAACACCAGCAAACATGAAAAAGGAGATTGCCAGGGCTATCGCTTCATCCGGAAGCGGAGGCTGGCTTGCGGAGTCCGGCAACAAGTAGATAAAGGAAATCAGTCTGCGGACAAGCTGAATGATGATGGCGGCGGTTATCAGAATCCAGGCGGTTTTGGCCCCGGTGATCTTAATCAGGCGAAGGGCAAGAAGAGCAGCGAACAAATGAAAGAAGACCGAAGAACCGACAATGACGAGATTGGCCGACATACATCTCTCCAGAACGAAAAAACGCCCTCCGGGTCCTGTCAAGCCTCATCTCTCGTGTCTTGCTTGTCCTTTCGTCTCCCTGGCTTTGTTAGTCATTCGGTTACATAGCGTTGCTGTGCTCCCTCGTTCGTGCCTTGCCGGAAACCAAAAATACAGCGCAATTTTACGACATCTGATACTTGGCATGACCCTGAAATATCCTTTGCGGAACAGAAAAAATTGACGGTGGTCAGCCGAGAATTTCTTCTTTAAATTTCTTACAATACCAACTGAAAGCCGTCAATGCATTTTGTCTTCTTCTCTTGAAAAACGCGATTGATGCAGGTACCCTTACAAAAAAAGGCACCATGCCTGATTTCACCTTTTTGGTGGTTTGGGATGGGGCTGTTTCAAAATAGGAGATTCATGCAAATTCAACTTTTCGGGACCTGCCTTGCCGATTCTCTTTTTCCGGAAGTAGGGGAGGCGGTTCTGCAGATTTTCAAGGCTTTTGAAGTCGATGTGATTTTCCCTAAAGGCCAGACATGTTGCGGCCAACCTGCCTATAATGCAGGATACCACAATGAGGCCAGGGAGGCGGCCGAGCATTTTCTGTCGGTTTTTTCCGGGGGGGATGCGATCGTAACACCGTCGGGGTCCTGCGCCGCAATGGTCAAACATCATTATCCCTCTCTCTTTAAAGACGATGCCACGTTATATGCAAAAGCTGCAGACGTCGCGGATAGAGTGTATGAGTTGACGCAGTTTCTCGTACATGTTTTGCATCTGCATGAAAAGAGACTTTCCGGCAACGGAAAGGTAACTTATCATTCGTCGTGTCATCTGACGCGGATGCTGGGCGTAAGGGAAGAGCCTCTTCTGCTCCTGAAAGCCATGCAGGGACTTGAATTCATCCCACTTCCGGATGCCACCCGCTGCTGCGGCTTCGGTGGTGTTTTCATGGCAAAATTACCTGAGATTTCCATGGCTTTGGCTGCGGAAAAGGCCGATGACGTACTTTCCACCGGGGCCGATACGGTTACCGGGTGTGATGCGGGATGTCTGATGAACATTGCAGACGGGCTCAAGAAAAAGGGCAGCAGCGTCAAGGTTAAACATATCGCCGAACTCATCGCGGAGGGATTATGAGCGTCCGGACAAGTCTGACATTTCGGAAAAATGCCGCTGCAGCCCTTGAGGATAGCTCTCTGCGCCAGGCCATGAAACGCGCCACCGGAACCATCGGAGCACGGCGTGGCGAAGCTGTGGCGGAGGTCGACTTCGAGGCATTGCGTAGTCGCGCATCCGCAATACGGATGGAGGTTGTTGATAATCTTCAGATGTATATAGATAGATTTACCGACGGTGCACAAAAGGCGGGCGCGACCGTACACTATGCCGTCGATGCCAAGCAGGCGAGAGAGACCATCGGTGATATTTTAAAGAGCCGGAAAGTGAAGTTGGTTGCAAAGAGCAAGTCAATGATTTCGGAAGAGATTCAACTCAATGAGCATCTTGAAAAAAACGGGGTTGAAGTCATTGAGACGGATCTTGGAGAGTATATCATCCAGCTGGAAGGTGAACCTCCCTCCCATCTTCTGGCTCCGGCTATACACAAGAGCCGGCAACAGGTGGGAAAGCTCTTTGCCGAAAAACTCGGCAGTGACTATACTGACGATCCGCAGGTTCTGACCAAAATAGCCAGGAAAGCACTGCGTGAGAAGTTCCTTACCGCCGATGCCGGTATTTCCGGGGCCAACTTTGCACTTGCCGAATCGGGCACCCTGGTCATTCTCACCAATGAAGGCAACGGACGGATGGTAACCAGCGTCCCGCCATTGCATATAGCCGTTCTTTCCATCGAGAAGCTCCTGCCTTCAATGCGGGATTTGCCGACATTTCTGCGGCTATTACCGCGGTCGGCGACAGGGCAAACCATAACGAGTTATGTTTCGATGATCAGCGGGACCAGAAAGGCCGGGGAAGCCACAGGAGCAAAAGAGCTGCATATCGTCCTGCTCGACGGCGGTCGCAGTGAAATTGCTAAAGGTGAATTCAAAGAGATGCTCAAATGTATCCGTTGCAGCGCCTGTATGAACGTCTGCCCCGTCTACAGGACCATCGGCGGCCATGCCTATGGCTGGACGTATCCGGGGCCCATGGGCATTATTCTGACCGGTTTGTTGACAGGTCTTAAAAACTCACACCCGCTGGCCGATGCCAGTACGCTCTGTGGTGCCTGCAACGAGGTCTGTCCGGTGAAAATCCCCCTGATGGAGTTGATTGTAAAAATGCGGGTGAACAAGGTGGCTGAGGGTTTTTCTCCTTCGACGATGTCATGGGGGATGCGTTTTTTCGCAACGGCTGCCAAATCCCCGGCTCTGTTTTCCGCGGCCGAGAAGCTTGCCCATATCTTTTGGCCTGTGATTCGCAGGATGGGAGGGGATGATGTGGCCGGCAGATTGCCGGAGCCTGCCGGCAAACCCCTGCACAGGAGGTTGAAATGAGCGGAAAGGAGACTGTTGAGCGTTTTTTGGACCGCGCTGACAAAACCATGGCAGGCACTTCGCAGGCCGAGGGTCTCGATATGATGACAATGCAGGTCCTGGCATTGATCCCACAGGGGGCAACGGTATACTGTCCCGAGCGGACCGATATCGAGAAGGCCGTTGCACCGCTTCTCCACAACAGGGTTGACGACTATCATGAAGCTATGGTCACAGTGGAGGAGGCGTCCTCCGCAATAGCTGAAACCGGCACCATCGTCTGCAGTAGCGCGGAGGGGAAAAAACTTCCGGCAAGTCTGTTGCCTGCTCACCATATAGCCGTTGTGGCAAGAGACAAAATCTATGACGGCCTGGATGAGTTTTTTGCAGACCAAGACGAACACCCTCCGACCAATATCACCTTCATTACTGGTCCCAGCCGGACTGCGGACATTGAGTTGAGCCTCGTCGTGGGGGTGCATGGTCCGGAGAGATTGGATGTGATTGTTGTCTGACCAGCACGGCTGGGCCTGATTGACCAACTGCAAGCAAAACATGAATCCCCGTTATTCCAGTATGGCAAGCGTATTGCTTCCGGGGAGCATTCATCGATTGGAAATCGAAAATGACACCTGCAATAAACGCTGCAAAAAAGAAGAAGATACCCTTTAAGGTTCATCAATACGACCATGACCCGTCCAATGAAGCCTATGGCAAAGAAGCCGCGGATAAGCTGGGTATCGCCGAGGAAAGGGTTTTTAAGACTCTGATTGTTCAGCTCGACGACGACCGGCTGATCGTGGCCGTCGTTCCCGTGGCGGCCATGCTCAGTATGAAATTATTAGCCAAGACGGCCGGTGCGAAAAAAGCGGTGATGGCAGACAAGGCAGTGGTTGAACGTTCGACGGGTTATGTCCTTGGCGGGGTAAGCCCTTTGGGACAAAAGAAAAGAATTCCCACAATTATCGATTCTTCGGCTGGCGACTTCGCCACCATTTATGTGAGCGCAGGTCGAAGGGGGCTGGAGATTGAACTATCCGCCAAAGATCTTGCTGTACTGACCGGGGGGAAGTTCGCGGATATCAGGCAATAGTCGAGAAAGCGGCAAACAGAACACCATTCATGGAGAAAGGGGCCTGGCGAACGCCGGGAATTACGTATCAAGGGATCTCCTGATGGCATAGGCGATTTCGTTTCGGATCAAAGGCTTCATCACGTATTCTCTCACTCCGATGGCCCGGGCTTTTTTCTCGTTTATCAGTTCGCTGAAACCCGTGCAAAGGATGACGGGCATGTCATCCCGAACTTTTAGGATTTTCCTGGCCAGTTCAGCGCCGTTCATCTTCGGCATGGTCATATCGGTTAAAACAAGGTCGCACATCCCGGGATCGTCTGATATCAAATTCAAGGCCTCAAAAGGATTGGTTACCGAGGTTACCGTATAACCAAGACCTTCGAGCAGTCTTTTTTCCATTTCGGTTATGTTCGGCTCATCATCGATTACCAGGATATGTTCTTTCCCCGTCGGGACCGATTTCAATACCTCCACTTCTGCTGTGGAATTTTCCGATACAATTCTCGGCAGATAAATATGAAACGATGTCCCTTTGCCCGGTTCACTGTAAACGGTAATATGACCGTCGTGATTTTTGATTATGCCGTGTACTACGGCAAGCCCCAGCCCCGTTCCCTCTCCTGATTCTTTGGTGGTGAAATAGGGGTCGAATATCCTATCCAGAGTCGCCCTCTCCATTCCGATGCCGGTGTCGCTGATTTTCAGAAGCAGGTAAGAGCCTGGAGTCATTTGAAGATTGCTGCTTTTTTCATCGTCGGGATGAATTTCTCTGTGAACAAGCTCCACGGCCAAAATTCCGCCTGTGTTGCGCATGGCGTGGTAGGCATTGGTGCAGAGGTTCATTACAACCTGGTGGATTTGGGTCGGATCTGCGAAAACGAGCGTATTGTGTTCGGAGATATTTTCCCTGATCTCCACTGATTTTGGAATGGAGGAATGGAGGAGATTCAATGCTTCATGGATGACTGTGTGGATTTGTACCGGTTTGGCTTGATGATCTTGCTGTCTGCTGAAGGCGAGAATCTGATTGACCAGCTCTTTTGCCCGTATTCCGGCTTGAAGAATTTGATCCAGGTCCCTTAGAAAAATGGTTTTATCGAAAGTGTCTTTGGTATGTAGCGTGAATTTGATCAGTTCGGTGTATCCGATTATTGATGTTAATATATTATTGAAATCATGAGCTATTCCTCCAGCAAGTGTGCCGATCGCCTCCATCTTTTGCGCCTGCCGCAGCTGCTCTTCAAGCTTTTTCCGGGATGCCTGAGCCTGTTGTCGTTCAGTAATCTCCTCAAGCAATTCCTCGTTAACTTTCTCCAGCTCGGTTATTCGCTTTTGCAGTTCCGGATAATAGCTTTTCCGGATGGATCGCTCGCCGAGGCCGATGATGCTGTTGCGTAGGTGTTCCCTCTGTTGGTCCGGATCAGAGAGCTTCTTCATAGAGGACCTCGATGTCTCTTAGGGTCGGTACGCGCGGGTTTGTAACCATACACGGGTCTTTCATGGCCTTCAAGGCAAGAGCCGGAATATCCGATGGCTGCATTCCCTGCTCTCCAAGCGTTTTCTGGATACCGATGGATCGTTTCAGCCGTCTGATTTCAGAGACAATTTTATCCTGGATATTTTGCAAGTTGCAACTTTTCAGATCGAGCCCCATAGCCTCCCCAATCTTGGCGTAGCGATTTGCAGCAACCGGGAAATTGTAGGCAATGACGTGCTCCAACAGGATGGCATTGCATTCTCCGTGTTGCAGGTCGCTGAGGCCGCCGAGGCTGTGGGCCATGGCATGAACCGCTCCAAGACTGGCATTTGAGAAGGCCAGGCCTGCCTGGAGACTGCCCAGCATGACTTTGTTTCTCAGTTCGATATTGTCGGGATCGATCAACACCGGAAGGAGATTGGCACTTATCAGACGGATCGCCTCAAGGGCGTGGAGATCATAAAGAGGAGAATTGGCGGTGGACACATATGCCTCGATGGCATGGACCAGGGCATCCATTCCCGTACAGGCGGTGAGGTAGGAAGGCATGGTCATGGTGGTTTCCGGGTCGATGAGCGCCACATCGGGGACCATGGTTTTGCTGATAACAGCAATTTTGACCTCCTCGTTCTCATTGGTGATGATGGCAAATTGCGATACATCGGCGGACGTCCCGGCAGTTGTCGGGATGCAAATGAGCGGCGGGCCTGGAATCGGGACGTTGTCGATGCCCTCGAAGGAGAGAATGGTTTCCCTATTGGTGGTCACGATGCCGATGCCTTTGGCGCAATCCATGGGACTGCCACCGCCAACGGCAACGATTATATCGCATTGATTCTCATGATAGAACTCAGCTCCCGCCATCACCTCAGCCGAGCGAGGGTTGGATGAGATATTGGAGAAAACGGCACAATCGATGCCTTCGCTATGAATCAGTTCTGAGATCTTCTCGGCCCAGCCCGCGGCAATGACTCCCGGGTCGGTGACTATCAGGACCTTTCCGGCGCCGAAGTTGGTAAGATAGCGGCCCACGAGGCTTATGGCTTTGGGGCCGAAGACGAATTCCGGGGCGACGAATTTTCTCAGTTCCAACATAGGCGTCCTCGAGCGGAATTATTCTTTCTCTTTTGAAGACCTCATTAAAACAATGATCCACTGCAAAAGACCGCTATGGATCATTTTTTTAGTTAGGTTTGGGGCCGGACCCATATTAGCTCTCCAAACAATTTAATTATCCAACGAAGAGAAATAATTGTCAACATTCCTTCTTCGAAAGCATTCTTTTACATTCCGTTTTTCATGGATTTGTAGTCAAAAATTGGAAAAAGAACCGTATGGTAACCGGAAGTTGAAAAAAAAGTCGACAGTTCTTATTGTCTTTGAGGCCGTCCGCGGCGGGTGCATCTTTTGAATAAGGACAAAGAGTATGGATGAAAAAGTTGTAAAAGAGCTGAGGGCTATTGTCGGGGTCGAAAATGTGTCCACTTCCCGGCCGGACAGAATCACCCATTCCTACGACGCGACGCAAAAGCAGTATTTGCCGGAGGCGGTGGTGTATGTCCAGTCGACTGAAGAAGTCAGTAATGTAATGAAATTAGCCGATAAAAGAAATATATCCGTGTTTCCTCGAGGAGCCGGGAGCGGTTTTAGCGGCGGCAGCTTGCCTGTGACGGGCGGTATCGTCCTTGTTTTGACGCGTATGGACAGAATTCTTTCCATCGATGAAGAAAACCTCATAGCCGAGGTTGAACCGGGTGTGGTAACAGCAGAGCTTCAGCGGCAAGTTGAGCGTCTCGGGCTTTTCTATCCGCCGGATCCGGCGTCCAAAGAATTCAGCACATTGGGAGGCAATGTGGCAGAATGTGCCGGTGGCCCGCGGTGTGTGAAATATGGCGTGACCAAAGATTATGTCCTTGGCCTTGAAGTTGTTCTTCCCAATGGGGAGATCATTAAAACAGGCGGTCGAACCTTAAAAAACGTGGTGGGCTACGACCTGACCAAGCTTTTTGTCGGTTCCGAAGGAACATTGGGAATCGTGACCAAAATCATTTTAAAATTGCTGCCCAAGCCTGCTGCCAAAAAAACCATGCTTGTCCAATTCGAGACCATTGATGGAGCGGCAAAATCGGTGTCTGCCATAATCGGTGCCAAAATCATTCCCACTACCCTGGAATTTATGGATGCCGCCACCATTGATTGCATCAGGGAGGCAAGCACTATTCCATTGTCTGCCGTCTGCCGGGCCATTTTGATTATCGAAGTTGACGGTGAGGTCGATATGCTCGATAAACAGGTAGGACGGATTCTCGAAGTGATCAAGCCTTTCGGCATCCTCGATGCCAGGATCGCCGCCACAGATAAGGAGTCGGAAGAAATCTGGCAGGTACGTCGCATTGTCAGTCCCAGCCTGCGGAAGGTAGGCCCCGATAAATTCAACGAGGACATTGTCGTTCCACGCTCAAAGGTGCCGGACATGGTTCGTGCTTTGGAGAAGATTTCCACCGATTACGGTGTTGCCATCGTCAATTTCGGACATGCAGGTGATGGTAATATTCATGTGAATATCATGGTCGACCTGAAAGAAGAGGGGATGGCCGCCAAGGTGGAAAGGGTGGTCGATGAGGTTTTTCGTGCCGCTGTCGCGTTGCGCGGCTCGATCTCAGGAGAACATGGTATAGGCACCTCCAAGGCGAAATATATGGCCATTGAGCTTGATCGCCCGACGATTGCCACCATGCAGAGGATCAAGGCGGTCTTTGATCCGAACAATATTCTTAATCCGGGCAAAATCTTTTTTCCTTTGCCGCCTGCGGCAACAGCATTATGAGCAAGAACAAGAATCTGACAGATTACGAGAAGGTGATCCACGAGTGTGTCAAATGCGGGATATGCCAGGCCCATTGTCCGACCTAT
Organism: Desulfocapsaceae bacterium; assembly: GCA_046705065.1. Classification (GTDB taxonomy): domain Bacteria; phylum Desulfobacterota; class Desulfobulbia; order Desulfobulbales; family Desulfocapsaceae; genus CAWGGS01. Next base: position 2,542 of record JBJKQT010000159.1, on the reverse strand, counting down.
TCGGTGAGCCGGCGGGAAGGAGCCGTGGCACGTGGGAAAATCGCCCTTGCATCCGCGCTGTTGGAAGGGCAGGCCGGACTTGATGAGCGACTGCAGCAGGATATCGGTTTGTGCCTGATGTGCGGCTCCTGTATGGCCAAATGCCCCAACAGAGTTCCGACCCCTGAGATCGTTGGAGCGGTGCGCCGCAAGATTACCGAAGAGGACGGGCTGCCCTTGATGGACAGGGGGATATCCGGTGTGTTGGGATCAAAGTCTTTACGCAACACCGTTGCCAAGGCAGGTGCTATGATATCGCCTCTTTTCTTGAAAAAGGTGCCTGAGACAAGCGGTCTGCGCCTTCGTTTTCCAACTGCCGACTTGAAGAACCGAACGTTTCCGAAAGTCGCCTTCCGCACACTCTTCGACAGATGCCCCGAGTTTACTGCCGGCCAGGAGGATAAACCCGTCATCGGCGTATTTGCCGGTTGCTCCATCACCTATCTCTTTCCGGAAATCGGCGAAGCGTTGGTTCGCCTTCTTGTTGGTATGGGCTATTCGGTCTTTCTGCCGAAGTCACAAACCTGCTGCGGCATTCCGGCCCATTCATTGGGAAACGGCAGGCTGGCCCAGAAGCTCGCCTCGGCCAATGTCGAGGCTTTCGGCAAACGGGAAGTACAAGCGATTGTTACTGCATGCGCCTCATGCAACAGCGGCATTGGAGAAAATTTACGCAATATGAAGGCGGATTTCTCGGCCTTTACCGACAAGGTGATCGATCTCAGCGTTTTTCTCAAACAAGAAGGGCTTTTTGAAAAACTTTCGGCGATGGAAAAGCGACAGGATCGGATTACGGTCACCTACCATGATCCCTGTCATCTCAAGACGAAGGGGATAACTGCCGAGCCTCGGGAGTTGCTGAAGGCTCTGCCGAATGTCGATTTTGTCGAGATGGAAAAGGCCTCGTCGTGCTGCGGATTGGGTGGTGTCTTTTCCGTCCACCACTATGATTTCAGCAAGGCCATCGGAGCAAAAAAAATCCCCTGCATCGAACAGTCCGGCGCGTCTGTGGTTGCCACGTCCTGTCCGGGCTGCATTATTCAGTTACAGGATGCCATCAATCGCGCCGGACTTGCGGTTCGCGCCGTTCATATTCTTGAGCTTTTGGCCGATGCAATGAATTGAGATCAGCCGGGAACTTCATTTTCTTCTTTACACAACGGATTGTTGCCGGAATTATCGTTTAGTCATTTTCCGTAAATGAGATTTCCAAATCGATCATTTCCCGAGCCCTTTGCATTGCACGGGGCATTGTGTCGCCTCCCAAAGAATTATGGAGACTCCGGCCGGCTGGATCGGTTATGTCAAAACGGAAATTGGAGCAGAGGTTTTTCTCTTTTCCCACTGAAATATTCCAACCGCGATACGTATCGGTAAATGTTTTTTCCATGATGCTTCTCCTTTATTGATGAGTGGTTTCTTCATCTTGAAAACAATAAGACAGATCGACCTGACAGGCGATATTCAAATGGAAAAAGTCGAACGCGTTTCAAGTCCCCGTTCTTGCAAAATGCAATGGCCATGGAAAAAGAAACGTTGATTTTCATATCAAAGCTGTGGAAAAACTCACCCGGAAAATGGTATTATGCGTCGATTTACGGACACTCGGCTCACGGTAATTCATTTCAAGGTGGTTTATGCAAGAGATTATTGCGAAGACAAGGACATTTAGGCGATTTATTCAAAAAGAAGTCATCAGCACGGCAACACTTCACGAGCTGATAGATCTGGCCCGACTGGGAGGCTCGGCACGTAACTGCCAGCCATGGCAGTTTATGGTTGTCAACACCCCGGACCTCTGCGACAAACTTTTTCCCCATCTCGGTTGGGCTGGATATTTAACAGACTGGAAAGGACCTGTGGAAGGTGAACGCCCCAGCGCCTATATACTTTGTTTGTTAAATAAAAACCGTCTAAAAGGTCCTGAGACCGAGGCGCAATTCGATCTGGGCGTGGCCACGCAGAACCTGCTGCTTGGGGCAATGGAGAAAAGAATCGGCGGATGCCGGATCGGAGCGTTCAGTCCAAAGCTGGCGTCTCTTTTTAAAGTGCCTGACCATTTGGAGATTTCTTTGGTCGTGGCGCTCGGCAAGCCTCGGGAGACGGTGATCATCGAAGAATCAAGAGACGAAGACGATATCCGCTACTGGCGGGACGAACACGGCGTGCATCATGTCCCGAAAAGACCGTTGAAGAGTTATCTCGTGGATCTTGATATGAATTAAAATTGGTCATGTAATACCTGATCCTGGCTGGAATAGATTCGGAGTGTTCATCAAGCACAGGCAAAACCTTTCCCTGCCGCCATTTTCAATCGCTCCTCTAATAGAGGAGCGATTCGGAGATGGTGACAAAAAAATCGGCTTTCGTTATCCTTCAAACGATACAAGAATTTCATCAACGGACTTGCGCCATTTGGGCGGACGCAGCTCAACTCCCGGCTTTTTGTAACCGACAGCCAGCAGAAGCGGTATCCAGAAATTATCAGGTATATTGAATGCCT
>JBJKQT010000158.1:0-46567 GCA_046705065.1 Desulfocapsaceae bacterium | reverse complement strand
AAGACGTAAGCATCGCCGGATTAAAAGGTATTTTTTCGTGCATCCATGAGAAAGCCGTCAGACATCACATCCATACAAAGATCAGAGAAAGACGATAGCCCTTCAGGAAAAAGCGCCGAAGACCTGTTTCCGGATCTTATCAAGGAAGATCAAGAAGAAAAAGCCTGCATTTTATCCCCGCCGCCCCCGCCGGACATCGACGGCTTGTTAAAGGGTATACGTTTGGCAGGCCCGAACAACTATGCAGACTTGCAGGCCGCGTTGGTATTCTTCGTCTCTAAATACAGGAGGAAAATGGCGGAACGCATTTTAAAAGAAATGGGCTACAGGGTAGACACCGTCCTGTCAGGCGCACATGCCACCCAAAAACTGAAGGAATATAATTACAACGTCGTTATCTACGAAGCGAAAGCTGTTAAAGATGATGCGCACGGATACATTTGCAAACTCCCCTCTGCCAGGCGCCGGAGCATCTTTTATGTTCTTGTCGGCCCGCATCTGCACACGTTGTATGATCTCGAAGCGCTCTCGCTGAGCGCTAATCTGGTAATCAACATCAAGGAGTTGAAACATCTCAAAAAAATCTTAGAGAAGGGATTCCGGGACTACGACAACCTGTTCGGGCCTTTTCTTGAGATTCTCAATAGCAACAGTTCTCTTTTTTGAGATTTTTCAAGTTCCCCAGCCCTTTATTTTTTTTGCTGAAATTATTGATTTGCCATTTTCCTGAACACCTGCTGCTGAGTAGCCATTCCGAACTTTTCCGGATCACCGTAATTGATAATGGCCCCACCGTTCCTGGACAGATCGATCAACTGAGGCTGTACCGGTTGTCGTTTTTTTTCGTCGTAAAGAACCTGGACCACCGGTTTCATGATATCGTTCGTGGAACTCACGACAATACCGCTTTTGCCATCCTCCAGCACAACACATGTGCCAATGGGATAAACACCAAGGCAACGGATAAAATCGTTTGCGAGTTCTTTTCTAAAGAACACATCCCTTGCTTCATAGATTTTTCTGAGCCCCGTTACAGTGTCCACACCCGTCTTATAACAGCGCTCCGAGGTGACTGCATCGAATACGTCGCAGATGCACGTCAACTGAGAACCATGGCTTATCTGATCTGCTTTCAATCCCTTGGGATATCCGCCTCCATCGAATCGTTCGTGATGGTGCAAGGCGATATCGTAACATTCAATGGGCAGCCCCTTGGCATTTTGCAATAGATCCACCGAATACTCGACATGCCGCTTAATTTGACAATACTCTGCCTCCGTGAGTCTTTCCGGTTTTTTTAAGATACTCTCAGGTATCAGTGCCTTTCCAATATCGTGGAATAAAGCCCCTACGGCCAGATCGAGGGTCTGATAATCAGGTGTTTGAAGGTACTGGCACATATTGAGAACAAGGGAACTGACACTGATTGAATGATACAGCGTGTATTCGTCTTTATTACGTATTCGCGTCAAAAGAAGCAAGGCATCCCTGTTCCGGTTTATCGACTCCTTCATTCGATGCACAAGCTCATAGGTCCTGCCGACATCGGGTGGTTTTCCTTCTTCCACCAGTTTACTTGCTCGCTGTACCAGCTTTACGGCATCCTGTGTGATTTCCCTTGCCTTCTTCAGTTCCTGTTTCAAGGGAACTTCCGGCCTTTTCGCTTTGCTGGTAAGATTTAGATTTGAAATTGCTCTGTCAGCTTCTTTTTTCGCCTGCCGCAGCGTTTTGGCTCTTTCTACGTCAAGGCCTCGTTCCGTGTCAATGTATACTTCTCTGATTCCCCAGTTCCTAAGTATATCAATCGTATATTCGTTTTTAATTACGTGCTTCTCTATATAGAGATTTTCACTGTTCCATTCACAATTGAAATCGTGGACAAAAACCCCCACCTTGAGATCTTCGATTTTAACTTTTTTAATCATGGCATTCCGGCAACCGGGGACACTACGTATGGAGGTACTTCAACGAAGCAGGTATTTATAAAATGGCCCGTTGCAATTTCCCCCCACTCTATCATTCTTTTTGAGAATGATAGAGTATTAATAAACTTTATCAAGTACAATTTAAACAAAGCCCTTACCGTTTCATTTATTTTTTTAAAACTTTTGCCCCTATCCATTCAAAAGAAAACCATCGCCCGGATATAAGAGTCGGCTTTCTGCTCAGGTGCGACTCCGGATAGGCCGCTGGATAATCGTTCGAGACCACTTGAAATATCACCTTTTTTCGTTTATAGTAATTTTTAATAAGTTTTAATCCAATTCGTACTTATTGTGTAGTCAGTATTTTGATTTCTCATGAACATTGTGTAACTTCCTGAAAGCCGCATATTTTTTCTTTGTCTGAAAACCTGTTTCTTGTAAGGTTGACATTCACACAATATTCAGCAAAAGTACCCTGTTAAAGGTGCTCTTAGGGTACAAAACCATCTCATCGCGTCTATACATAGATAAAAGCTGAGTTCATAGCAAACTCGAAGATCCGGCTTTGTTGTCCATCGCGACGAAATTTCGACCTGCACGTTTATTCATATGCGCCCCTGCCTGAAAGCAATCGGGGCAGAAACTAATTCCTTGAGAGGCAATGATGGAAACATTTTGCAAAGGTGAAAGTGTGAGACATAACAAAAGGGCAGAATGGGGCATCGGAAAAATACTTGAAGTAAACAAATGCGGGACAATCAGAGTTGTTTTTTCGGGATCAAGGGAAGTATCAATTGCCAAAGGTTCAAAATATCTCATCAAAGTCAATGATAACGCGATGAAATAAATAGCTTCTGAAAATCAGAAATCATTTATTCCGGAAACTTGATATCAATTCAATGAGAGGTGTATTCTTGCAAACGTTAGTAAAAAGATGGTTCCGCGACAAGGAATTTGGATTTCTTGACAACGGTGATGGCCCCGACATAATGGTAAGCAAAGCAGACCTTGTTGACTGTCATTTCCTAAAGGTTGGTGTGACCGTTGAGTTCGAATGTCACTCGGATAGGCGAGGGCTCATTGCAAGAAAGGTCAAACTTTCAAATCAGAAAAAAGCAAACGCGCAGAAAAAAGCAAACCGGAAGGCAAAAGAATTCCGGTTTGGTGTCATGACGTAACAGTGATTTGAGAAATTGCCTTCTCGTTTGATTTCAGACCGAGTCAAAAAAATAGCCCAAACCACCGAACGAGCAGGGTAATGTCTTTGCCCTTACCGGCAACATCAGAAGTAACTTTTCTTTACCATCAACCCGGCAGTCTCGTCGTCACCGGGAAGTCCACGGTTTTTCAGATATGAGGCGATGCGCCCTCTCTCCTCATCGTTTTTTTTCTGAGCCAAATCGCTTTTACAGCTCACGCTCTGAGGTTGCACTGCAACGACCGTGCATAGCGAGACAGCAGGAGTATCGCTTGTAATCAAGTCGAAATCCGGTCTGTCCTCATGCGTGGCCATCAACGCGTTGAGGGCTGCCGCCTTCTCCTTGATATCCTCAACTATCTCCGCCTTTCCGCGTATAATAACACAGTGATAGAATTGATGAACCTGACAAGGAGGACGACTGGGATCAAAGGCCAGATCGAAATACGAAAGTGGAATATCGACTTCGAAGCAGACCCGGTTGTCGCGAGCTATGTTGTCGAGTTTCTCACCCTTGTGGGCGCAGTGAAAATAGATCGACTCCTTAAAATATGCGTAGTTGACGGGAGTGATATAAGGGTACCCGTCGACACCGACAGTGGCAAGCCGGCCCACTCTGCATCTGGCAAGCAGCTCTCGAATTACGGCCTGATCCGTTACCTCGCATTGTTTTCGACGCATCGCATTCACCTGGCTCTACCAAAGATCGAAAAGTTCCTGAATTCCCTTATGGGCAAGCCCGGCCAGAGACAAGAAAGACTCCTGACCGAAGGGTTCGCTCTCTGCCGTGGTCTGGATCTCAATCCAGCGTCCGTCACCGGCCATCACGAAATTGGCGTCAGCTCCGGCTCGGGAATCTTCACTATAGTCGAGATCAAGCATCGCCTGACCATCCACGAGTCCTGCCGATACTGCGGCAACGGGCAAAATTTGGGGCATTTTTTTCAACCGTCCGTCTACCGCCATCCGGCCAAGCGCATTACGAACCGCAAGGGCCGCACCTGTGATGGAAGCCGTTCTGGTTCCGCCATCGGCATTGATGACATCGCAATCCACCCGCAAGGTTCGCTCGCCGAGAGTTGTTAAATCAACCATCATCCTGAGGCTCCGCCCGATCAAGCGCTGGATCTCGGAGGTCCGGCCGGATCTGCCGTTTCCCGATTCCCGACGTCCTCTGGTCGAGGTGGCGCAGGGCAACATGCCGTATTCGGCCGTTATCCACCCCTGACCGCCGTCTTTGAGAAATGGCGGGACCATCTCTTCGACAGAGACGGCGCAGAGCACATGGGTGTTGCCCATCCTTATCAGGATCGAGGCTTCCGCATTGGGCTGGATGTCCCGCTCGATGGAAACAGAGCGGAGACTGTCCGGCGCACGATTATCTTTACGCATTTTATTTTCCTTATGTATAGTGGTAACTTTTGACCGAAAACCTGCCGGCGGGTCCAAAACCACTGATAATTTATCAGATGGAACTACAGCTCCAAATATTTTTCATATTGAGACGTTTGAAAAATATTGTTTTCTCATACAACGTTAGGCTGTCCGAATGAGAAATCAATGGTATTTTATGATTACCAGTGGCGCTCGGCAAATTATAAAGAGAGATTGCCAAAGGGAAAAAGAGCATCGCAAACGGCCCGCCGAGCCTCTCCTATACGCCGCCACCTACAATCGACGGTTATCGATGACCCTGTTCCCTTTGCCTTCGAAACGTTCAAGTGTTTTTTCCTCCACCAGCTTGACATCCACATGAATGCCTAGTTCCGATGCAAGACGGCGTTTGATTGTATCGACCAAGGCTCTTTGCTTTTTCATCTCGTCAAAGAAAATTGATTCGACGACCTCAACCATTACCGTGACGCGGTCCTCGTTGTGTTCCCGGTCGATGATGATCCGATAATGGGGCTCGGTGCCTTCTATATCGAAGAGGACCGATTCGATTTGGGTAGGAAAGACATTGACGCCTTTTATGATCAACATGTCGTCGGTCCGGCCCATAATCCGGCTCATCCGGGCAAAAGTCCGACCGCACGGACACGGCTCGGGGATGAGCCGCGTCAAATCACGTGTGCGATAACGGATGACGGGGAAGGCTTCTTTGGTGAGCGTGGTAATGACCAATTCACCGATTTCGCCGGGAGCAACAGGCTTAAGCGTTTCAGGATCGAGAATCTCGACCAGGAAGTGATCCTCGTTGATATGCAGGCCGTTGCATTCCCGGCATTCTCCGGCAACACCGGGCCCCATGACTTCCGAGAGGCCGTAGTTATCGGATGATCTGATTCCCAATCGTTCGTTGATCTCACCCCGCATCGCCTCCGACCATGGCTCGGCTCCGAACAAGCCGTAACGCAAAGACAGGCCGTGGGGGTTGATGCCCATGTCCATCATCACGTCGGCCATCTTCAATGCGTAAGACGGAGTGCAGACCAGGGCGGTTGTTTTGAAATCCTGCATAATCTGGATCTGGCGTTTGGTATTGCCGGCCGAAATCGGAATAACCGAGGCCCCGAGCCGCTCAGCACCGTAATGCAAACCGAAACCGCCGGTGAAAAGTCCGTAGCCGAAGGCGATCTGGATAACGTCATCGGCTGTAACCCCAGCCGCACACAGTATACGGGCCACCAGGTTTGACCATATTTTGATATCGTTTTTGGTGTAGCCGACCACTGTGGCCATTCCGGTTGTCCCGGAGGAAGAATGGACTCGAACCACCTCGCGAAGGGGTACGGCAAAAAGCCCGTACGGGTAGTTGTCACGCAAGTCCTGCTTCATCGTAAACGGCAGCTTTTCGAGGTCGGCAAGCGAGGAGATCGATTCGAAATCGATCTTCAATTCCTGGAATTTTTTTCTGTAAAACGGCACATGGGTGCCCACTCTGTATAAGGTGGACTGCAGCCGTTCCAATTGCAGTTGCTCCAGGTCTTCCCTGGACATGCATTCTTTTTCGGGTTCCCAAACCATAGTCGTCTGCAAAAAGTTAAGGTTTAAAACAAATTCCCCACACCCCTTCAACAATGCCCCAGGTGTTCGCAAGAAGGCTCTTCGACAGCACTAAACGTCTGCCGACAGGCCGATGGAAGCAGATGGGGAGCTGTTTAAGAGTTGTCTTTATTCAATCTTTTCCCGCCCTAGATAGGCCCGCTGCACATCCTGATTGTCGAGAAGATCCCTTGCCGGCCCCTGCAGGATAACTTTGCCGGTTTCCAGGACATATCCCCGGTCGGCGATGGCAAGGGCCGCTTTGGCGTTCTGCTCGACTAGAAGCACGGTATTGCCCTCTTCCCGCAATCGGACGATAACCTCAAAAATTCCTTTGACGATAAGCGGGGCAAGTCCTGTGGACGGTTCATCCATCATCACCATGGAAGGCCGGGACATCAAGGCCCTGGCCATGGCCAGCATCTGCTGCTCGCCGCCGGAAAGTGTCCCTGCCAGCTGAGATTTCCGCTCCCGAAGGATCGGAAAGAGTTCATACTGATAGTCAATGAGTTTTGCAATCGTCCTTTTTCCCTCTTTTTTTTGTACATGGCCGCCAAGCAGCAGGTTTTCCTCAACGGACATGGTTGCAAAAACCTGTCTTCCCTCGGGGACCATCACGCAGCCGAGTGCCGGAATCTTTGAGGCCGCCGTATGGCGAAGATTCTGCCCTTTGAAACTGATGTCCCCGGCAGAAGCCGAAAGCAGGCCTGAAACCGTGGACAGCAGCGTGGTCTTCCCGGCACCGTTAGCCCCGATGATGGTTACGATCTCTCCGGGGTCCACGTGCATGGAGATGGACTTCAGAACCTTCAGCTTGCCGTATCCGGCCTCAAGATTTCGTATGCGAAGCATTCTTTATTCACTCTCCCAGATAGATCTTGATCACTTCCGGATCGTGCCGGATTTCGTTGGGCAGACCTTCGGCGATGGTCTCGCCGAAGCTCAGGACAACGATCTCATCGGAGATATCCATCACCAGCGACATATCATGCTCCACGAGAAGAACGGTAATTCCAAGATCCCGGATTTTGGAAATCAACCGCCCCACCTCGGCCGTCTCATAGATATTGAGACCTGCCGCAGGCTCGTCAAGCAGCAGCAGCCTCGGTTCCATGGCAAGAGCCCGGGCAAACTCAACAGCCCGTTGTTGGCCGAACGCCAGGCTGCCGGCTTCCACATCGGCAAAGTCGGCCACTCCGAGCAAATCAAGAAGCTCCATTGATTTTTCGCGGATCGCCCTTTCTTCGGGATGGGTCCAGGGCAGCTTCAACATTGAGGCGAAGAAACCGGAACGGCTCCTGGTATGTCTGCCCACCATCACGTTTTCCAGAGCGGTCATGCCGGCAAACATCTCGATATTCTGGAAGGTTCTGGCAAGTCCCAGGGCCGCCACCTGATGCGGTTTTTTGCCCTTGAGATTATGCCCGTCAAAACTGACCTCTCCTGAAGTGGGCGACAGAGCGCAGGAAATCAGATTAAAAAGGGTGGTCTTACCGGCACCGTTGGGGCCGATCACCGCCTTGATTTTCCCCCGATCCACTGAAAACGATACGCCGTTCACCGCCTTCAGGCCGCCGAATTGCTTACTGAGATCGGTTAGTTGAAGAAAGGCCATATTCAGCCCTCCCCACGCCTGAAAAAAGATTTAAGCTTCGCTCCAAGGCCCATCTTCAGAAGACCATCCGGAGCAAAGAGCATAATCAGGATCAGAATGGCCCCGAAAACAGCATCATCATAGGTACCGAAGACTCCGCGCAGGGACAGAAAATTCAGGATAACACTCATGAAGAGCGCGCCCCAGAGATGCGACATGCCGCCAACAGCGACTATGGCCACGTAGCGTACCGATTTCATGACCGAGGCTTCGGACGGACCTATGGAACCATTGTAGTGGGTCAAAAAAACACCGGCAATGGCGGCGAAAACGGCAGATAATACAAACGAGTACAGCTTGTAACGCGCGATGTCAACTCCGATGGACTCTGCAGCCTTTTCCGATCCATGAATCGCCCGCAGCGCCCGCCCGACGCGGGAGTTGATCAGGTTGCGCAAAAGGATCATCCCGAGGAAAACGAGAACCCATGCGATATAGTAATTTTCGATTCGAGCCGAGGACTCGCCGCTGACCGTAAGTCCCGGCATCATCTTGAAAGACGGTACAGCCGAAATCCCATCGGCACCTCCGAAATACGTACTGGCCAGTACCAGCCGGTAAATGATGATGCCGAAACCCAGGGTCGCCATGGCCAGATAATGCCCTTTGAGCTTCAGCACCGGAATGCCGATCAGAAAGGCTATGAGCGCAGCGATCAGCACCGCGGCAATGCAGGCGGCCCATGGGGTCACAACCAGGATGTTACCGCCGTAGATATTCTGCCCGGATACCAGAAGTCCTGCCGCTCCAAGCGCCTTGACCCAAAAGGTCTTCTGGAACGCCAGAAGATTCCTGGTTGTCAGCGCCGCAGCCAGATAACCGCCGATAGCGAAGAAACCTGCGTGGCCGAGCGAAATCTGTCCCGCATAGCCCATCACCACGCAAAGCCCTATAACCACTAGCGAATAGTAGGCGGACATGGTCATCTGGGTCAGATAATAGAGGGTGCCTGTCCATCGGCAGGCAAGTTGGACCCCGACAAGCAGGACGATCAGGGCGAGAGGGAAAAGGTACTTTTTCATCGGTTAAAAAGCCTTCAACCCGGCAGCTTCCTTCGAACCGAAAAGCCCGTGCGGCCGAACGAAAAGAATCAAAAGGAGGATGGTGATGGCAATGGCATCCTGAAAGGCAAGCGGGACAACCGAGACCGAAAAGGCCTCGATGATGCCGAGAAGCAACCCTGCGGCTACAGCCCCTCCGGAATTGCCCAAGCCGCCCAAGATGGCGACCGTGAACCCCTTAATGGCAAGCCCGGTGCCGTTATCGTACTGCGTATAGGTAATCGGCGACATCATGCAGCCGGCTAAAGCTCCCATGCCTGCACTGAGGACAAAAGACAAGGTCACCATATTGCGGGCATTGATCCCACAGAGGATGGCCGCCTTCCGGTTGGCACTGCAGGCCCGCATCTCTCTTCCAACCGACGTGGTCCTGAAAAACAGGTTCAAAAAAAGGACCATCACGCAGCAGCTGCCGACCACCCAGAGAACCTGAGGTGAAATCCGGGCGCCGAGGATTCCGATGGTCGTGATCTCGTTGCCGATAAAATAGGGAAGCGACCGAACGCTCTCTCCCCAGATATACAAAGCGGCTTCGCGGATCAGAATGGAAATACCGATGGTGATGATAATCATCCGCAAGACGCTGGGAGATTCCAGCCAGCGAATGAAGACAATCTCAATCAATGCGCCAATCACCATCGTGATGCAGACAGCTGATACGATGGCCGGCCAGAGCGGCATAAAGGACAGCAGCGAAATGGATATCATACCGCCAAGCATTACAAACTCACCTTGGGCGAAATTGATTATCCCTGTGGTATTGTAGATGATATTAAAACCGATCGCGACTATGGCATAGATGCTGCCATAGGTAATGCCGGCGAAAAGATACTGGACGAAAAGCTCTAAGGTCATTGAAATACGGCAGTCTAGTAAAAACCCTCAGACGCTGCTGGGATATTCTTCATATCGGCAATCTCAATATCATATGGTCTGATTCAATCTGTATTGCCGACAAGATCATCAGGCAAAAAAAGGCCGGGAGGAAGACCCGGCCTCAATCTTGTTACTTGATTATTTTGTATAAGGAACAAACTTTCCGTCTTTTACCGTCATCATTTCGAAGGCATCGATGCTAAGACCGTTATGATCGGCAGCAGAAAAGTTGTACATACCGCCGGTGCCCGGAAAATTCTTGATATGTTCAATGGCTCCAGGGATTTTTTCACGGTTGGGACCCACCATATCGATGGCTTTCACCAGGATTTTGAACGCATCATAGCCATGCCCGCCGAAGGTAGACGCGGGTTCTTTATATTTTCCTTCATAGTCTTTTATATATTTAACCAACAGGGCTTTCTGCGGATTGGAGTCCGGGAGCAAATCGGCGATCAGAAGACGGCCGGCCGGAAAAATGATGCCGTTGGAGGCCACACCACCCGCTTGGGCATACTTGATATTGCCGTATCCATGACTTTGGAACAGTGGAACTTCCCAGCCTGCCTGTCGCATATTTTTGGCAACGATTGCCTGGGCAGGTACTATGGACCAGTTGATCACCGCCTGAACAGCCGGGTCGGCTTTAATCTTGGCGATCACTGCGGACAAGTCGGTGGCGCTTTTGTCGTAGACTTCATTCTCGACGATCTGAATTCCGTACTTCGGTGCGAGTTTTTCAAGCTGAGCCTTGCCGGCCTGACCGAAACCGGTGTTGCCCGAAAGAACCGCCACTTTGGAGATCTTCATCTTGTTCATTTCCTGATAAATCTTCTCGGCGGCAAAAGAGTCGTTCTGCGGGGTTTTAAATACATATTTTGCAACCGGCTTCACGATCACTTCGGCAGAAGCACAGGAGATCAACGGGGTCTTCGCATCCTCGGCGATCTTCTTTAGGGCCATGGTTTCACCAGAGGTGGAAGGTCCGATAATGGCAACGACGTGGTCCTCTTCGATGAGCTGTTTGGCAAAGGAAACCGCTTTTTCAGGACTTCCCGCCGTATCTTTGATGATCATCTCGATTTTATCGCCCTTGATACCGCCCATGGCATTCTGCTCGGCTACCAGCATCTCCAATGTTCTGGCCTCCGGACCTCCCAAAAAGGACGCGGGCCCTGTAACCGCCAGCACGGCGCCGACCTTGATCGTCTTTGCCCATACGCTGGGCGCAGCTAATAGACAGAGTGCCGCTGCTGCAACAATTGCCTTCATTCCAAAGATCTTCATTTCTCTCCCCTCGTAAAAAGATTTTTGGTTCATCAGGATTGAGCGTACTTTTGTCAATCCGAAAAGAGCATTCCGGCGGATGTCATCGCTTCCGGCCGCTGCTCTCCGGCCTGATCGCCTGTGAATCACGGCCGGCAGACAGGCCGTCCCTGGCCTGCCGCCGGTTGCGGACGTCCTGCCCGCAACCCCTGCGGGGCCTGATGTGATTCCCGGACGGGCCTCCGCGATGCGGCCGTAAACGACGACCTCCGCCTGCCTGGAGTATGATAAGTACGCATGAGTCGGATGAACCAGATTTTTGTTTACACGCCATTACAGCGCCCTGATCTGCTCTCCCGTCAGAATTTTGAATCCGTTCTTTTGCAATGTCTCGATGGCTTTATCTATCTCGTCGAACCGGAAGATCAAAACTGCATCCTCTCCGGTTTTGTTGACGAAGGCATACATATACTCGACATTCAACGCCGCATCGTTCACCGCCTTCAGTACCGACGCCAGACCTCCAGTCCTATCCGGCACCTCAACTGCAATCACGGTGGTTTTGCCGACAGTGAAACCGTTGGCCTTCAAAACCGTCTTGGCCTTTTCGACTTTATCGACAATGAGGCGCAGGATCCCGAAATCGGCCGTATCGGCAACCGACAATGCTCTGATATTGATATCATTTTCGGCCAGAATGGAGGTTATCTCCGCCAGTCGACCGGACTTGTTTTCCAAAAACACCGCAATCTGTTCTACGCGCATGGTCAACTCCTTATATTTTCCTCTTGTCGATAACCCGCTGGGCTTTGCCTTCACTGCGCTGAATGGTCTTCGGCTCCACAAGCTTCACCTTACAGGTGACCCCCAGCATATCCTTGATCTCCGCCTCGATGGTTCGGCTTAGATTTTCAAGCACCCGAATCTCATCGGAAAAGATATTTTCGCTTACCTCCACCAGAACAGTCATGGTATCGAGGTTGCCCTCACGCTCAACTACGATCTGATAGTGCGGCTCGACGCCTTCGATGCTCATCAGTACATGCTCGACCTGTGACGGGAAGACGTTGACTCCTCGAATTATCAGCATATCATCGGTACGGCCGGTGACTTTCTCCATCCTGACGAGCGTCCTGCCGCACTCACACGGCTCATAGATAAGCCTTGAGATATCCTTTGTGCGATAACGTATGATGGGGAAGGCTTCCTTGGTCAGTGTTGTGAAAACCAGCTCGCCCCTCTCACCCGGCGGCAGCACCTCGCCGGTGTCTGGATCGATGATCTCGGGCAGGAAATGATCCTCGAAAACATGCATTCCCTTGTCGGTCTGCAGACATTCCATGGCAACGCCCGGCCCCATGACCTCGGACAAACCGTAGATATCCACCGCTTTGAGGTTGAGTTTCCGCTCAACCTCTTCGCGCATGTTTTCGCTCCACGGCTCGGCTCCGAAAATACCCACCCGAAGTGACAGGGATTTGGGGTCCACTCCGAGAGAATCCATGGCCTCGGCAAGGTTTAAGGCATAGGACGGCGTCGAAAGCAGCACCGTCGAACCGAAGTCCTTCATGATGGTGATCTGCCGTTTGGTATTGCCGCCCGAGACCGGTATGACTGCCGCCCCCAATCGCTCGGCGCCGTAATGGGCACCCAGCCCGCCGGTGAATAACCCGTACCCGTAGGCATTATGAACCATATCGCCCTTGTGGGCTCCCGCACAGGTAAGCGCCCTTGCCATGACGTTGGCCCAGGTTTCAATATCCTTCCAAGTATAGCCGACCACTGTGGGCTTGCCCGTGGTTCCCGACGAGGCGTGGACACGGACAACATCCTCCATCGGCACGGTAAAAAGACCGAAAGGATAATTGTCCCGCAAATCGTCTTTGACGGTAAACGGCAGTTTGCGCAAATCTGCCAGACTCTTGATATCCTCCGGCCCCACTCCGGCAGCCTCCATCTTATGCCGATAAGGGGCCACGGTTTTGTAGACCCTCGCCACAAGATTTTGCAAACGTCGCAATTGAATGGACTCAAGTCCCACGCGAGGCAGAGTTTCGATCTCTTCTTCCCAATACAATGTTTTCATACCTTCTCCCCGATGTTACGCACTCGTCTTTCTTCCCGCTGCAAAAGCTTTCAGATTCACCTCTCTGAACCTTTCGGGCACCCGTGTCTCGATCACCTTTTCATAAACGGCCGGATCCACCGGTAGAAATACCGACAACGCTCCCACCATCACCATATTGGCCGTCTTGACCTCACCCACTTCGCGGGCCAGGTCAAAGGCATCGACACTCACAACCGTGATCCCTTTGCCCATGAGATTCTCCAACACATTTTCAGGGTAGGTGGTTTTACCGGTGGCAACGGAAGGAGGCAGGATTTTCTGAGTGTTGACGATCACCTTACTGTTTTTATGAAGGTACGGCAAATACCGCACCGCTTCCATCATCTCGAAAGCGATCTGGATATCGGCTCGACCGGGCTCGATCAACGGGGAATAAACCTTATCGCCGTATCGAAGCTGAGCGGTTACCGAACCGCCCCGCTGAGCCATCCCGTGCACCTCGCTTTTTTTGGCATCGAAACCGGCGGCAAGAAGGGCGTATGCTGTTATTTCACTGGCCAGGAGAATGCCTTGTCCGCCGACACCCGAGAAGAGAATATTTCCCGTTGCTTTCATTTGTTCGTCTCCTCCTGGCTGATGCAATCGAATTTACAAAGCGCCGCGCACTGTCCACAGGCGTTGCAGAGAACTTGATCGATCATGGCGAACCCTTTTTGCTTCTTCGAATACCCGAGGGCCTCCGCCTCCCCTTCCCTCAAGGGGGTCCAGCTTATGGCCGGACATCCCATGCGAACGCACGTCATGCAACCGGTGCAGTTTTTCTTCTCGGTATGAAACGGCACAGGCTTTTTAGCTTTCATTTCCGGCAACAACACGCACGGAGCTCTGGAAATGACCACCGACGGTTCGTCGAGTTCCACTGCCTCTTTCAAAACCTTCTTGGTCAGCGGGACATCATGTGGATTGATCACATAGACATGTTTCACTCCAACGGCCCGGCACAATGCCTCGAGATTGATGGCGTAGGCCGCCTCCCCTTTGATATTGCATCCCGAAGCGGGGTTGTGCTGCTGACCGGTCATCGCCGTAATCCTGTTGTCCAGGATGATGAGTGTCGAAGCGGAATCGTTATAGACGGTGTTGATCAGGCCGGTGATGCCTGAATGGACGAAGGTGGAATCACCGATGACCGACACAACCTTGTCGTGGCTTCCCTTGCCTAATGCTTTGGCCATGCCGTGGGCGATGGGTACGGAGGCGCCCATGCAGACGGTGGAGTCCATCGCCGACAGCGGCGGCAGGAAGCCCAAAGTGTAACAGCCGATATCACCGGAGACGAATACCTTCATCTTTGAAAGATTGTAGAAGATGCCGCGGTGCGGACACCCGGGGCACATGTTGGGCGGTCTGGGAGGCATCTCCACTGCGTCAAAGAGATCGGGGACGGGACTCGGATCGATGGCAGACCGGATGATGGCGGTGTTCAGTTCGCCCTGATTCGGGATCAGGTCCTTCCCATGACAACTGATTCCCATGGCCTTGATATGCAATTCCAGGAAAGGATCCAGTTCCTCAACGATAAAAAGCTCTTCCACAGAGGCGGAAAAGGCGCGAATCATGTCCATCGGCAACGGCCAGCACATGCCGAGTTTCAATACAGCCGCCTCAGGGAAGGCTTCCTTGACATAAAGATAGGAAACGCCGGAGGTGATGAATCCGCGTTTTGTGTCGCCTTTTTCGATTCGATTGCACGGCATTGTCTCAGCCATCTCACGGCATTTGAGCATGCGCTCCTCGACGACCACTCTCCGCTTTCTGGCCATGGCCGGCAACATGACGAATTTGCCGGGAACCTTCTCTATTCCTGCAGCAGCAGGGGTCTCCTTTTCCCCTTGTCTGACGACGCCTTTGACATGGGCGACACGTGTGGTGATGCGCAGAAGAACCGGGGTGTCGAGCTTTTCACTCAAGATAAAAGCAAGTTTTAGAAATTCCTTTGCCTCGGCCGGATCCGACGGTTCGAGCATCGGCACCTTGGCCGCGAAGGCATAATTCCGGTTGTCCTGCTCGTTTTGCGAGGAATGCATTTCCGGATCGTCGGCGGTGACGATGACCAGGCCGCCGCGTCCGCCGGTATAAGAGGCGGTGAAAAGCGGGTCGGCAGCAACGTTTAGGCCGACATGTTTCATAGTGGCAAGAGCCCGGGCACCGGCAAAGGACGCCCCAATGGCCACTTCCAGCCCGACCTTTTCGTTGGGCGCCCACTCGGTATAGACGCCGTCGTATCGGCTGAGATTTTCCAATATCTCGGTGGACGGGGTTCCGGGATATCCCGAGGCGACCGTAACGCCCGCTTCAAAGGCCCCCAGAGCGATGGCTTCGTTCCCGGACATCCAGAATGTTTCAGGTGTGCTTTTTGTCACAATTGCTCCTTAAATTTTCCCAACCCTGATCAAGGAAGGGAACATCTTAAGATTGTACACAATATTCAAGCATCCCGATCAAAATTGATCGAAACCGAACATTGTTATACTTTACCATGTGACCGTTGTAATTACCCTGAAAACAATACAACAGGCAAGGATTTTTTGCTTGCAACGTTTTCCCGCCCGGCAGATCTTCAAGCATCTGATCCTCCCAGTGGAAGAGGAGCCCAAAACGGTCCCTGGTACCGCCTGCACCATAAGTGCAACGATGAACAAAACATCGGCAATTCCAATTACGGGTTGTCAAAACTTGCAGCTTCATGTTAGGTAGAAAGCAATCTCCCGATAATGACCGGGCGGCAGGACAAAGCATTGTGGGGGCGAATACATATCCTCCATCCACCACCGGATATCCTGCCGGAGAAGTAGACAAAGAGGGCCTCCATGCAATTTATATCAGCCAAAAGCATCCTTACGGATTCCTATAGAGCCGGTCTGGAAATCGGCACCGCCGTTGCACATCTTTCACCTGAGGTTATACTCATCTTTGCATCAATTTCTTACTCACCTGATTTTACAGATTTTTTCGAAGCGCTCTATGATGTGCTGGGTTCCAGATCGGCTATCGTTTTCGGAGGGACCGGTGACGGCATCTATGAGACAACAGGGGCTGAAAATTACGGTATCTGCGCTCTTGCCATCACCAGTGGAGGCCGAATTTCATGGTCCGCGGCCATAGAGGAAAACGTACACGCCGATTCTTTTTCAGCGGCCAAAATATGCGCCGGCAAAGCGCTTGCCGCGAGCGGAGGTTCGTCCGGATTCTGTTTTGTGCTGGCCGATGGCGCCAAAGCCGACGGACACGCCGTTGCCGGCGGTGTTGCCGAGGTTATCAAGGGACCTTTTTTCGGCGGATTGACTGCAGACGACCGCAAATTCACAAACAGCAGGATCTTCCTTAACGGCGATGAATACGAAGATGCCGTTGGCATCCTCATCGGCTGCGGCGACCTTCCCTTTGCCGTTAACGCCTCAAGCGGATGGACACCCATCGGAAAAACCGGAGTCGTCGAGGACAAGGAGGGGTGCGATATTCGCACCATAAGCGGCAAAACAGCTCAGGATTTCATGACCGAAGCCCTGGGCAAGCCGCTCGGTGAGGCGGACCTCGGGATAGTCCCCTTGGCGGCCTATCAGCAAGAGTCGACGGAACACTTTTTTTTGCGCACTCCTTCTCACCTGCACTGCGATACCGGCGCCATCACGACCTTCGGCAGTGTTGAAAGGGGAACGACCGTGCGGGTCTGCAGTGCCTCCAGAGAAGATGTTCTCAAAGGCATCGAGGGCACCATGCAGGGACTTACACCCGACTCCCTGGGATTTGTCCCGTCTGCCGCAATCATCATCAGCTGCGCCGGCAGAAAATGGCTGCTTGCCGACCGGGGGACGGAGGAACTTTCGGTTTTCTTTAGACATTTTGACAGATCTCTTCCTCTCATCGGCATACCCTCCTTCGGCGAGATCAGTCCTTTTCGTCTTGAAAACGGCGTCTATACAACAGTCTGTTTCCATAACGTCACCTTTGTCGCATGCCTGATGGGATAATGATGTCGGATCGTCTCTTTTCTCTTTGTACTCCCGCTCCGCAAGGATTCACTGTCTGTTCGGAATTCAATACCCTTGACTTTCGCCGGGCGTCCTTCGCGCTTTATGCCTCTTCGCAACAGGCCGCCAGGGATTTTTTAGGGCGATATCTTCCCCGTTTGGCCGGTATCATCCTGCTTCCGGGTGAAAGCTACTCATGCCAAGAAATAGCGCCACGGCTCTCCGAGATCATCGTTCCCGCCGCCCTTCTCACCTCACTTGCCGACTTTGCCATCCATCAGTTGACACAGCTCAACTTGTATATGGCAAGCGAAGAACGCTGCTCGTTTCTCTCTCTGGAAAACAAACGATTCGAACTGAACAACCGGCGGGCCTCCGAAGAATTCAGCAGCTTTAGGGCAGGTCTGCTCCGTGAAATAGAAGAACGCCGGGAAACGGAACGTCAACTGATTGAAAGTGAACAAAAATTCCGCAAGGACAAAGCCCTGCTCCGTTGCCTCATCGACTCGGTGGGCGATCTCATTTTCATTAAGGATACAAAGGGTGTTTATCTGACCTGCAACAAAGCGGCGGAGGATTTTCTCGGCATCCCGGAGAGCGAACAAATCGGCAAGACCGATTTCGATTTCTTCGACCATGAGATCGCTCAAGCTATACGTGACTACGATCGGCAATTGCTGGCCTTTGGCAAAGAGGACCGGAGAGAGGAATGGGCAACCTATCGGGATGGGCGCCGACGCCTGTTCGAAACCATCAAGGCCCCATACTATGGTTCGGACGGCGAACAGTTGGGGCTTGTGGGCATAGCCCGCGACATCACGGAACGTAAGGCGGAGGCGGAAGCACTGCGCGAAAGCGAGGAATTGTTCCACACCCTCTGCGACTCGGCTCCCATCGGCATTTTCAAAACGGACAGTCAAGGAAATACCACCTACCGAAGCCCGGGCTTGGAAAGTATCACCGGGCTGTCTGCCCGGGAGGGCATCGGATTACACTGGACTGAAGGAATACATCCCGAAGACCTTGATGGCCATGGGAAAATTTGGAATGCCGCGGTTGCCTCAGGAAATACCTACGCCCATGAGCATAGGCGATTGACGGCTTACGGAAAAACCGTATGGGTCAGGACACTTGTCAGTCCCCTGAAAGGACAGGACGGCAAGGTTTCGGGCTACGTGGGTACTATAGACGAGGTCAGCGAGCTGCGGAAAGCCAGGCAAGACATGGAGAGGAATCAGAAGATCGAGTCACTTGGCGCACTGGCAGGAGGAATCGCCCATGATTTCAACAATATCCTAACGATTATCCTTGGTAATATCTCCATGGCGCGTTTGCAGCGCGACAGTTCGGAAAAGGTAACCGAACAGCTCAAAAATGCTGAAAACGCAACGGTTAGAGCAAGAGACCTGGCACAACAGCTCCTCACATTCGCCAAGGGGGGTGAACCTATAAAAAAAGACCTCGATTTGCGTCACATTCTAAAGGAATCGGCCGATTTTGCCCTCCACGGCTCCAATGTCAAATGCGAATATTCCCTGGCAGACGACCTCTGGCCGGTGGAGGCTGACGAGGGACAAATATGCCAAGTCATCCAGAATCTCGTACTGAATGCAGTTCAGGCCATGCCGGGGGGAGGGACCGTAACCATCGGGGCCGGCAATGTCGTATCCGTCGAAAACGGGGAGAACCAGGTAAAAATCTCGGTGGCCGATACCGGCACCGGTATTTCCGAAAGTCACATCCAGAAAATTTTCGACCCCTACTTCACGACAAAACCCAAAGGAAGCGGTCTGGGCCTGTCGATCTGCTACTCGATAATTGCCAAGCATGGCGGCGGGATAAAAGCCAAATCGAAACCGATGGGGGGGACTACCTTCCATTTCACTCTGCCGGCCTCGGAACATGTGAATATTCCCGATCCACGCCCTCAGAAACCTGTTTCGCGCGGAAACGGACGAATCCTTGTCATGGATGACGAAAAAAGCATCAGAGACCTCTTAAGCACCATGCTGGAAAATCTCGGCTACGAGGTGGAATCCGTCGAGGAGGGAAAGGAAGCGGTGGCCCTCTATACCAAGAGAAAAAACCAAGGCCTTCCTTTTTCCGCCGTTATCCTGGATTTGACGATCCCGGGCGGAATGGGCGGAAAGGAGGCAATGGCAAAACTCCGCAGCATAGACCGGGAAGCCAAGGTTATTGTCTCCAGCGGTTATTCAAACGATCCCGTCATGGCAAATTTCAGGGACTTTGGATTCAGCGCCGTACTCACAAAACCCTACCGGTTTTCAGATATTAATCAGGTCCTTCAAGATCTTCCGGCAAAATGAAACGGCCATCCAATTCGAATCATACCGCGGTGTAAACCGCTTGCATCTTCTCCCGGATTGCCGACCGGCGTGTTTGCTGCAAGTTCGTGGGCGCGAAATTCCGCCGGTCCCCGGTTTATTCTTTTCTTGTTCATGACGCGGAACCAGCCGCCGCAGCAGGCTGATTGATCATTTTGATGGCAAGGCAGTCATAGGCTGCATACCCACCTTGATAGATGATTGAATGCCGTCTTAAAATCCGCCATCCGCCGTTCTGAAAAACGCCCTCGGTTTCTATCTTACCCACCAGGCCGCTCACCGAATTGAGATAGGAGGAAAGTTCGGCATTCTGAGTCAAAACAATCCCCTTGCCGTTCTGGCCCGCGACAAGCGTCAGAGGCTCGACGATCAGGTTGGAAAGATCGTGAACCGGGAAGGTCTCGGTCACAACGGTGGGCTTTGCCTGCAGACGGATCATCCGGGCTCTCGCGTCGGGACCCACCGTCTCTTTGGTCGTCCCGATGAGATCGAGCAGGTAATTTCGAACCTCATTGAGGTCTTGAGCATCTTGCAGCTTACCGATATCGCTATATGTTTCCAGAGCCTTGGCCAGGATGGACACCTCGCGCAGGAAATGGTTGCGCTGATTGGCCGGCACCAGGTACATGACGATGATGGAGACCGGTTTTTCGTCGGGAGCTCCGTAATCTATCCCTGACGGACTCCACCCCACCACGCACATCAAATCCTCATCGAAGGTGATCCGGGCATGGGGGCAGGCCCAACCTTTGCCGAGCGCCGTTGTCGTTCCCTCTTCCCGTGTCATGACATGGGCCACCACATCGGTCCCTGCCGGCATTTCCGGAAAGGCCTCGATGATATGGGCGAGAAACTGCAGGGCGTGCGCCTTATCATTTTCCGGGAGTTCAAAAAGCCGGCCCTCTTGCAGGGCATCCAAAAGAGTATCCATAATCAATCACCTCCAAAACGATTGAAAAACCAGTTTTTTACACCGGTGGTAATGACGGCGTATCCCAGCAGGAAAGCCCCGATCCACGCCCAATATATTCCCGGCAGAGGCACAAGGCCCAACAGGTGGGCAAGCGGTGAGTACGGCAGCCAGGCTCCGACGGCCATTATGGCAAGGGTGGTGAACGTCATTTGAGCTGAGGCCTGACTGCCGAAGATGGGAACCTTTTTGGTCCGGATGATATGGACGATCAAGGTTTGGGTCAAAAGAGATTCCACGAACCATCCGGTCTGAAAGAGTTTTGCCGCAGCAGCTTTCTGCGCCGGAAGGGCCGCAGGATCGATGAAGGAATTGCATTTGAAGAAGAACCACATCAGCGCAAAGGTTGCATAGTCGAACAGCGAGCTGATGGGGCCTACGAAGGCCATGAAACGTTTGATGTTGGCGATATTCCATTTCAACGGATGAACGACCAGGTCTTCATCAACATTGTCGGTGGGAATCCCGGTCTGGGAAAAATCGTAAAGCAGGTTGTTGGCCAGCACCTGAACCGGCTGCATGGGCAGGAAGGGGAACAGGTAACTTGCTCCCACCACACTGAACATATTGCCGAAATTGGAACTGGCTCCCATCCTGATATATTTGATGATATTGGCAAAAACCCGTCTTCCCTCCATAATGCCTTCACCCAGAACCACCAGACTCTTCTCCAAAAGAACGATGTCGGCAGCTTCTTTTGCGACATCAACCGCCGAGTCAACGGAGATGCCGACATCGGCCGATTTCATGGCCGGTGCATCGTTGATGCCGTCTCCCATGAAGCCCACGACATGCCCCTGGCTACGCAGTTCCCGCACAACCTGCTCTTTCTGAACAGGCGAGAGCTTGACAAAGACATTGCACTGCTTCACGGCTGTGGAGAAATCCCCGGAAGAGAGTCCGGCAATCTCTGAACCGGTGATCATCCGATCCACATTAAGGCCGACATCATGACAGATTTTTTCCGTGACCAGACCGTTGTCGCCGGTGAGCACTTTAAGGCTGACGCCGGCTGCGGTCAGATGTCCCAACGCCTCGGTGGCGGAAACCTTGGGCGGGTCGAAGAAAGCGATGTAGCCAAGCAGGATCAGCCGGCTTTCATCGGCAACGGCAAACGAGGTTTTGGTTCTGGGGAATTCCCGATAGGCGATTCCCAGCACCCGGAAACCGTCGCGGTTGAGCCGGTCAACCTCCTCGAACAGGTCGGCGCGAATAAGATCGATGAGCGGATAGACCTCCTCGTCTATCTGATAGTGGCTGCAGCAGCCGTAAATCTCCTCGACCGCCCCTTTGCAGATAAGCACGTGGTCTTCTTCATAGTCTACAACCACGGACATTCGCCTCCGTTGAAAATCAAAGGGCAGC
Source organism: Desulfocapsaceae bacterium (assembly GCA_046705065.1). Classification (GTDB taxonomy): domain Bacteria; phylum Desulfobacterota; class Desulfobulbia; order Desulfobulbales; family Desulfocapsaceae; genus CAWGGS01. The sequence continues at coordinate 24,823 of JBJKQT010000158.1, read as the reverse complement.
TCATCCACCAGCCGGCAATGCATCTCCACGGGAATATCGGTGAATTCGAGTACGGCACGGTCTATGAGGTTGCGCAGGCCGGTCTGGAAGTAGCTGTTCAAATAGGCGTAATTGAGGACTTCTTCGCTGGTATGCCCTGTCAAATCCACATGGCGCTCCAGAACGACGCGGTCCTGGGTCAGTGTGCCGGTCTTGTCGGTGCAGAGAATATCGATGGCTCCGAAGTTCTGGATCGACGGCAGGCGCTTGACGATGACCTTTTTCTTGGCCATGGTCAACGCTCCTTTGGCGAGGTTCACTGTGACAATCATCGGCAACATCTCAGGGGTCAGGCCCACGGCGATGGATAAACCGAAAAGGAGCGCTTCCAGCCAATTGCCCTTGGTCATGCCGACGATGACGAAGACCGCAAAGACCATGACCGTCATGAAACGGATCATCAGCCAGGTGAAGGAACGAACCCCCTGGTCGAAGCTGGTTTCTTCCCGGCGGTCGGCCAAACGCTCCGAAATGGCACCGAACAAGGTGCGCATGCCGGTATTGACCACCACGCCGCGGGCGGTGCCGCTGTTGACCGAGGTCCCGAGGAAACAGGCATTGGAGAGGTCCAATGCGGTGTTTGGAACGCCCTTCCCCGTCCTCTCCACGGTTTTTTCCACAGGCATTGATTCACCGGTGAGAGCCGATTCTCCGACAAAAAAGTCTTTTGCGGCAATGAGCCTGAGATCGGCGGGAACCACCGAGCCTGCATGCAGCAGAACGATATCGCCCGGAACAACCTCGGAAATCCTTATCTCGCATTCCATGCCACCCCTGATCACCAGAGTCCTAGACTGAACCCTTTTGCCCAGCGCCTCGACGGCAAGATCCGACCTGCGGTCAAGAATCGAGGCAAGGCCCACGGAAAGGACAATCATCGCAACGACGATCACGGTCGACTTCCACTCGCCGATCACGGCCGAAACCAGTGCGATCACCATAAGCTGCACCACGAGCGGACTTGTGAAACGATGCAGCAGGTCGGCAAAAAAACTCAGGCTTTCGAGATGCGACAGTTCGTTGAGCCCGTACTCGTCAAGGCGGCTCTCGGCCTCGTCGACGCTCAGACCGCGTGAGGAAGATTCGAGAACCTCCAAGGCCTGAAGGGAAGGCATCCCGCACAGATCAAGCAAGCGGCGTTCGTCCTTATTGATCTGCACCGGCTGGGATTGAGGCCTCGATCCTTTGACCAAACTCTTCAGACGCGCCATCATAACTTCGCCCCCCACATCCCGACCCCGTCATGATTTCTGATGCAGACGGGTATCCCGGAACCTGAGATTTTTGGGGAACACTGAATGTCGATGACGAGGGAATCAACTCGGCTTTTCGAGTCGGAGACAAACGAACAGCGGGCTTTATCCGCTATTAAAAAAAGGATTTTTAGGGATCGGGAAAGGTCCCGGATAAAACTCCCGTATGGGAATTTTCGTAAAAGGACGGGAATGTTCATGGTTCACCTCCTGCCGGACCGCACGACATACTTGCGGCCCAAGGCGAACCGTCACTTTACTACCGTAAGGAAAGGGAGCGATTCACCCAAGCAGCCGCCATATACAACCAGCGCGCGTTAGGTTCTTCTTTTTCGCTTTGATTTACGCTCCGAGTCGAACTCGGACTACTACTGCCATCAGGGCTGCTCACTACTTTCCTCCAGTGGAGTTCATCATATGTCTCATAAAAGAGACCGATTAGCAACAGAAGCGGCAGAATACCCTAAAAGAGAATGATTTACAATTACAAATTGGCCGGTATTGCAAAAAGATGACTCAAAAGCGTTTTCATTTCTTACCGTACCCTGCTGTCTCCGAAGACCTTTCCAAAACCATTGTATTTGCTTCGCCGATAAAAAGGAGATAGGATGAAAATAGAGGATGTGCCATCATTTCGTGGGATTCAAGCACCTCATACGGAGACTTTCTCGATGAAGCACCGCTTCCTTCCGCTCATAACCGCGACCCTACTCTGTCTGACCATCGGGCTTGCAAAAGCCGGCCAAAACGAGGTTCTGCTGCTGAAAATTGCCGATCCCATCAGCCCTGCCGTAGCCGAGTTCGCAGAGGACGGACTGCAACGTGCCTCAACTTCCGGCGCTGCTGCTCTGATCATCGAGCTTGACACGCCCGGCGGCCTGACCGAATCCATGCGGCAGATCGTGCAAGCCATCTATGCCTGCAAAGTTCCGGTGATCGTTTATGTCACCCCCAGCGGCGCACGTGCCGCTTCGGCCGGTGTTATGATCACCATGGCAGCCGATATCGCCGCCATGACGCCTGGGACCAATATCGGCGCTGCGCACCCCGTGGGCGCCGGCGGCAGTGAGATCGGCAAAACAATGGCCGAAAAAGTCGTCAACGACATGGCGGCCTTTGCAAGGGGGATTGCCGACCGACGGGGACGTAATGCCGAATGGGCCGAAAAAGCTGTCCGGGAAAGCGTTTCGGTGACCGCCGAAGAGGCATTGAAGCTCCACGTCATCGATGTTGTGGCGGATAACCTTAACGATCTCATCCGGCAGATCGACGGAAGAACGATAAAAGACAAAGGCGTTTTGCATTTGAAAAACGCCAGGCTGACACCGATCCAAGAAAGTTTGCGCATCAAGATTCTCAAAGTCATAAGCGATCCCAATATCGCCTATATCCTGTTGATGATCGGTTTGGCGGGACTCTTTCTGGAGCTGTCCCATCCCGGTGCCGTTCTGCCGGGTGCTGTGGGGGCCATCACACTTATTCTCGCCTTCTTTGCAATGCAGACCCTGCCGGTTAACACGGCTGGAATTCTCCTGATATTGCTTGCCGTTGTCCTTTTCGTCCTTGAGCTAAAAATCACCAGCTACGGGGTGCTGAGTGTATCCGGCATTCTCAGCCTGATTCTCGGCTCGACGATGCTGTTCAAGGGGGCCGGGCCGCAATTCCAGATAGCCTGGAGCGTGTTGCTCCCCACTGTTATTCTCTTTTCGGGATTTTTTATCGGAGTCATCTACCTGGTTATACGCGCCCAGGTCCGCAAGCCGCGCACCGGTCCCGAAGCCCTTGTGGGAGAGATCGGGGTGGTCAAGCAGATAACAGGCAGCAAGGGCAAGGTCCTGGTGCACGGGGAACTGTGGCAGGCCGTCTTTTCCCAGGCGGCTGCGGTCGGCGACAAAGTCAGCGTGCTCTCGGTGCAGGATCTGGTCGTGACGGTGGGGCCGGTCGACGAAATGAACAAAGAATTTTCTTAACTTTTTTAGGTCCAGGAGGCGTAAAATGATCCCCATTGCAACCATCATCGTCCTTGTGCTTCTTTTCCTCTATACCACCGTCAAGATCCTCAACGAGTATGAGCGAGGCGTCGTTTTTCGCCTGGGACGCGTCATACAGGCGAAGGGACCCGGTCTGATCATCCTCATTCCCATCGTGGACCGCCTTGTCAAGGTGAGCATGCGACTGGTTGCCTTGGATGTGGATCCTCAGGACGTCATCACCTTGGACAACGTTTCGGTTAAGGTGAATGCGGTTATTTATTTTCGAGTTATAGACCCCATCAAGGCCATCGTCGAAGTGGAAAACTACGCCTATGCCATGTCGCAGCTGGCTCAGACCACCTTGCGCAGCGTTTGCGGCCAGGCTGAGTTGGACGAGTTGCTTGCAAGCCGGGAGAAGATCAACACCCAACTGCAGGAAATCCTGGACACCCACACAGACCCGTGGGGAATCAAGGTAACAACGGTGGAACTCAAGCACATCGACCTGCCCCAGGAAATGCAGCGCGCCATGGCCAGACAAGCCGAAGCGGAGAGGGAACGGCGGGCCAAAATAATCAATGCAGAGGGCGAATACCAGGCAGCCAATAAGCTGGCCGACGCCGCCCAGATCATCCAGGATCATCCCATGGCACTGCAGCTTAGATATCTGCAGACCATGCGCGAGATGGCCTCGGAAAACAACTCCACTACCATTTTCCCGCTGCCTCTGGACCTCTTCAAGGTGTTTTTCAGGGAGAAGTGATCAGAGTTTGCGCCCGGAGTCTGCCCCGAATGTACTTCCCCAGCACCAAAACGGCCTGATCGGCCGAACGAAATACCGGCAATCCGTGCTGCTGAAAAGCTTCGGCCATGGGATCGTACAAAGGCCCGCTATCGACAACCATAACCAGAGGTTTTAAGGAACGCCCGTTCAAACGGGCGATACGGTTTATAATGGACTGGTCGGCAGTGAAGGACTCCGTTGGCACGAACTCGTCCGGCAAGGTATGCAGCAACGGGGTCAGCGGCACGATGGCCACGACCACCGCATCGACTCCCGGGTCGGCGAGCAACGTGGCGATCACTTGCTCATACACATCCTCGGAGGCCATGGGTGTGATATCCAACGGATTGTTGACATCGGTCAAGGCCGACAAATTCGCTACGTCTAAAGTCTCAGCAAGCGCGGCCCTTGTCTTTTGCCCAAACGATGCCATCTCCAGCCTGTAGTCTTCTCCCAGGATATTATCCGCTATCCCCACCGACTCATAGCCGGCGTTGCTCACCGCCGCCAACCGATTGCCGGTGATCGTTTTGTAATGCAGAGTACAAGACAGGCGCAACAGGCCTTCAAAGACAGTGAAGTTCTCGGCGACGATGGCCCCCGCCTGGCTTATGCAAGACTCGCAGACCATATAGTTGCCGGCAATGGACGCCGTATGTCCCGACATGGCCGTCTTTCCCTGCTGCGTCCTGCCCGCCTTATAAAAGATGATTTCCTTGCCTAGAGGAACCGCCTGCCTGACTGCCTTGGCAAACTCCAATCCATCCAGATCGGCAAAGCCTTCCATGTAGTACGCGATGGTCTTGATATCGTTCATCTTGGCAAAAAATTTCATAAAATCGGCAGCCGTCAGATCGATCTGGTTGCCGATGGAAACGGCGTAGGCCGGATCAAGAAAGGAAAGCTTGCTCATTCTGGCGATCATATACCCGCCGCTCTGACTGACCAAAGCACTCTTACGCTTATGGCTGCTGCGATCTTTGGGCAGTTTCGACTCCGGGATAAACATCGAATCGTAACGGCCCGGGTGGGAAAGAACCCCCAGACTGTTACCGCCAAGAAAGACGGTAGTCTGGTTGGAAGGCTGCCTGCTTTGGGCGATTTTTGCCTGGATTGCCGCCAAAACCTGTTCCTGCCCCTTTTTCTCTCCAAGCCCGCCCGGAATCAATATAACGCTTTCGGCCAGACCTCGATCGACAATTTCGTCTATCATTTTCGGTATGAGGGAAGCATTCACGGCCAGAATCAACAGATCGAGCCTTTCGCTGACAGCCGAAAGACTCCGGATGGTGGCAATTCCCTCGATTTCCGCTGCCTCGGGGTGAACCAGCGTCAGACGTTTTTTGTCAAACCCGTTTTTGATGATATTTTCCAGGATGATCCTGCCGATATTGACGCCTTTGGCCGATATCCCGGCAATACCGATGGATTTCGGATGCAGCAGACTATCGATCTTCCGGACCGGCCGGGGAGCGGCTGACTGCCCTGCTCTTGAAAAACGGCACAATCCGTCGAGCGGCAGCATCCGAAAATCGGAAAACGCCAGAGGATTGATCTCCAACTCGTCGATGATGAAAACTGCCCCGCCGGCTGTGGACGAATAGGTATTGCCGACCTCGATGAAGGCATTGAAACATTCCAAAAGCCTGACATCGGGGACGATTCGTTTCCCTCCCCGGGTCAAGCCTGCAAGCTTTCGATACGATATGGTTTTACGGAAAAGCTTAAAAAAGCGTTCTCCGTCCACCATGGCCGTGGCTGCGGCAACGATGGCCTGCCCTTTTTTGAATCGTGCGGCATAAAGCTCGGTATCTATCCCGCCCAGCCCCGCACTCAGGATCATACCGAATTCCCTGGTCCGGCGCAGACTCACCAACAGTTCATTGCCGAATTTTTCCGAATCCGGTGGCATATACTGGCAAAGGACCACGCCCTGAATATCAAGGGCAATTGCGGCAATCAGGTCTTTTCCGCGAAGATCGCGGTATTCCACAGGGGCTTTTTTCGGGTTTCTTCCGATCATCTCGGAGAAGGAAACGGGAACTTCAGCCATCATCCGCTCAATGGCGGCTTGAACTTTTTGGGCAGTCTTGTTAACGATTTTCACCCCTCCCACATCGCTTTTATGCAGGATTGTGGGAGAAACGATCTTGATTACAATCTCATCGCCTGCGATGTCGTTCAGGCGTGCCGGATCGAGCGAGGTGGTTTTCGGCAGCATAAAATGCCGCGGGACTGTCTCCGATCCGGTAAAACGAATCAGATCATAGACTTCGTATTCATAGAGGTGATACCGGCCTTCACTTTCGATGCGGGAAAAAAGATTTCGAATGGCCGTATGATCCACATGTGTTGTCATGTTGTATCTCGTAGTTGAAATCAAAGGGAAAAGGATACGCATACGCCTTTTGCACAATGGGGATTTTCATTCAAGATCAAGGTATGCGTCAAATTTTAGCACAGGCATAGACTTACTCTTCCGAAGATAAAATCTTGAACATAACACAGAGTTCGGGCAAAAAGACCATTTTGCAAGAGGCTCCTCTATCTTCTCAAACCGACAGTCTCTTTGGCAACTGATTTTTCCGGTTTCAGTAATTGAATTATCTCCTGTTCCCGTGTATAGATAAGGAAAAGATATGTGCAAAAGCACATATTACTTTGTGGCACATTTGAGATTATGAACACAAGCAAACGTTTATTACATAACATGAGGTAAAAAGGATCATTCGTATTCATTGACCGATCCTTTTGAAGGAGAACACATGGCGAAGAAAGTCGTAATTATCGGGGCAGTGGCCCTGGGTCCCAAAGTCGCCTGCCGTCTGCGGCGTCTCGATGCGGATATCGATATCACCGTGATCGACAAGGATGATTTGATTTCCTATGGAGGATGCGGGATCCCTTATTATGTGGGCGGAGACGTGAACGAGATAGAAGATCTCTGCTCGACCGCCTCGCATGCGGTTCGAGACACGGAATTCTTCAATACCTGCAAAGGCATCAAAGTCATGACGAAAACGGAAGCCGTTTTCATCGATCGCAAGGCCCAAAAGGTCATCGTCCGGCATCTCGACGACATGCAGGAAGAGGCTTTGGCATACGACAAGCTGGTCATTGCCACGGGATCAAGCCCCATGCGGCCGCCCATCCCCGGCGCAGAATTGTCGAGGGTCCAGGTCGTCTCCAACCTGCACCATGCCGAGGCCGTTAAAAACCTTTTAAAAAAGGGCAAGGTCGGCCGGGCCGTCATCATCGGTGCCGGGGCCATCGGCATCGAGCTTGCCGAGGCTATGACCGATCTTTGGGGCGTGGAAACGACACTTATCGAAATGGCGGAGCAGGTACTGCCCATGGCCCTGGGCAAAACCATCGGCCGGGTTGTTAAACGGCAATTGGAGGAACACGGTGTCCGCCTTCTTCTCTCCGAACGCGTAGTCCGCATTGGTGAAGATCCCGATAACAACAGCCTGCTGGTCGAAACCTATTCCGGAACGATCCCCTGCGATTTGGTCGTGCTGTCCACAGGAATCAGGCCCAATTCGGCCCTTGCCAAGGAATCCGGCATCTCGGTGGGCAAACTGGAAGGGATTCTCGTCGACAACCGGCTCCGCACCAGTGATCCGGATATCTATGCGGGAGGAGATTGCATCGAACAACGGCATCTGGTCAGCGGCGGAAATGTGATCATGCCGCTGGGATCTTTAGCAAACCGGCAGGGCCGGATTATTGCCGACAATATCAACGGCATCGCCAAACACTATCCCGGCACGGTGGGTACCTTCGCATTGAAGGTTTTCGATCTCGGGGTCAGCAAAGCCGGTCTGACCTTCCGGCAGGCAATCGAGGCAGGTTTCGATCCGGTCTTCGCCGTTGTATCCCAGCCCGACCATGCTCATTTTTATCCCAGTGCCAGTTTCATTTATATGACGTTGATCGCCGACCGCAGGACCAGAAAAATCCTGGGCATTGAGGCTGCCGGCAGAAACGGCCAGGCCGTCAAGGCTCGGGTCGATGCCGTAGCGGTCCTGCTCAAACATGGAGCTGATGTGGATGAGATCTGCAGCCTCGAAACGGGCTATGCTCCTCCTTTTGCCTCAGCCATGGATGTGATCAACAACGCAGGAAATGCGTTGGATAATATATTAACCGGCAAGAACAGACCCATCGGCGCGGCCGAATTCATCGATAGATTCAACGCCGGTGAAATGAAGGCCCTTGATGTCCGGGAAGCGCCCACGGCCGCACCTTTCGTTGAAAAATACGGTGACAAATGGCTCAATATTCCACTGGCGGAATTACGGCAAAAATATAACGAAATCCCGGCGGACCAAACATTCTGCATCCTCTGCGATACCGCACCGCGCGCCTATGAAGCGCAGGTATTCCTCGACAGCAAAGGAATTACCGACACCTACAATGTTCAAGGCGGTTATGCGATGATCCTGGAAACCTGCCCTCCACTCTTATAGCACCCGTCTCCAAAGCCGGCTCAAACCGGCTTTGGAGACGGCATCTCCTCTCTGCCCGTGAAGAGGATTATTTTCACTTGATTACAGCAACGAGACGAGCTTCTTGCAGATTTTTTGAAGATGCCGCATCTCTTCATCGTCCAACACACCCATAATCCGTGTTATTTTCCCTACATGATCGGGGAAATACCTCTTGATAACATCTTCCCCGTCCGGCGTGAGATTAACGGTGAAATATCTGCGGTCATTTTCATTTCTTTCTCTGAGAACAAGACCGCGTTTTTCAAGATTGTCGATAACCATCGTGATGTTCCCGGTACTTTTCAGGATCTTATCCGCAATCGCTCGTTGGCACATGGGCCCTTTGTGATAAAGGACCTCCAAAACCCCGAACTGGCTCACTGACAATTTGACCGAGGCAAGCTCCTTATGGGCAAGCGCCGACACCCTGTCTGCTGCACGCATCAAGCCGATAAAGGCGTCCAGCGCCCGAATTTCGTGTTCATTGCCTCTGTACTGCGTCATGGAGACTCGCCATAAATAAATTAATCATTAATAGTTTAACGTAAAACTATTCATTCCGGCCGTCTCTGTCAATCTCTGGACAGGTGGAGAGTAACCCGCGATGAAGAACATGTTGTTGTCCAGCCAATTGATGTTTATGATAAACTTCATATCCATTGCATGTATTGACAAACCCCTTTTATCAAAATGATACCCATGCATATCCTTGAGGCACACGACCTGGCTAAGACCTATTCCGTCGGAGACCGGAAAATTTCGATCCTCGACTCTGTCTCCCTTTCCATAGAAAACGGCGAGTTTGTCGTTGTTGTCGGCAACAGCGGCAGTGGAAAGACGACCCTGTTAACCTTGCTTTCCGGACTGGACAGGCCCACATCCGGCAGAGTGATCATGGACGGGCGCGACATTACCGATCTTACGGAGGACGAGTTGTCCCGTCTCCGCAACGAAGAGATCGGCTTCGTCTTCCAGGCCTTCCATCTGGTCCCATCGCTCACGGCTCTGGAAAACGTAATGTTCCCGGCCGAGCTGAAAAAGGACATCCAGGCCCGGGACAAGGCAACGGAGCTTCTGCAGCGGGTCGGCCTCTGGGACAGGCACGGGCATTTCCCCGAACAACTTTCAGGAGGCGAAAAACAGCGCGTCGCCATCTGCAGGGCCCTGATCAACTCACCCAAAATCGTCTTCGCCGATGAGCCAACCGGCAACCTTGATTCAAAAAACAGCGAGGCAACCATCGCATTGCTGGCCGAACTGCAGCAGGAGCATGGAGCAACCTTGGTTCTGGCCACCCACAGCACGAGCATTGCCGCACAGGCTCAGAGGGTCATCCGGCTCAAAGACGGCCGTCTGACAAACGACCGGGAGTCATGATGGTGCATATGCGCTTCATTTTCAGGGAGTTGGTCCGTTCCGGCAAACAAGCCTTCATTTTCGTACTCTGCGTCGCCTTGTCCCTTGCGACCATCGTGGCGTTGAATACATTCCGAACAAACGTCGACCATTCCATTCTGGGAGACGCGCGGGCCCTGCTCGGCGGCGACATCCTGATCCATTCCCATTATCCGTTCAGCAAGGGCATTGAGGAGCAGATATCTGAAATTACGCGGCAAAAAAATGTAGAAGCCGTCAGGACCTTTGAATTTTATTCCGTCATAAGGCCGGCATCGAGCAATCGCACCCTCTTCTGCCGCCTTAAGGTTATCGGCCCCGGCTACCCCCTCTACGGCCGGGTCGGCCTGCGTTCCGGCAGGCCCCTGGCCCAGGTTCTCACTGCCGGCAAAGTGCTCGTGGAACCGGAAGTCCTGAACCGTCTTGGAGTGAAAGTCGGTGATAAGCTGCATATCGGCGACGCCGTTTTGACCATTGGCGGCGTCATCACCTTCGAGCCGGATCGGCCTGTGGAAATCTTTTCCCTGGGCCCGGGCATCTTTGTCGATTCAAAGGATCTCAACCGGCTGCATCTCATCACCAAGGGAAGCCGCGTCGAATACAATATCCTTCTTAAAATCGGACGCGATGATGCGGCGATCAACGAGTTGGCGGCCCGGTTGAAACATGCGGCTCAACCGGCTCAGGAACGGGTCATGACCTATAGATCCGCGAACTCCGGGATGAAACGTTTTTTCGACAATCTGTTTTTCTTCCTGTCCTTGATTTCGATCTTCACCTTGTTCCTGGCGGGCATCGGCATGCAAAGCTCCCTTGCCGCGCTCCTGCGTGAAAAAGAAAAAACCCTGGCCATCATCAAAGCCATGGGGGCAAAGGGCGGCTTCCTTTTCAGGCAGTATTTCGCCCTTGTTCTCCTGCTCGGTCTTGCCGGCAGCGTTGCAGGCATTGCCGCCGGGCTTGTAATCGAACGTTTTCTGCCGCAGATCTTCCAGGGGCTGCTGCCGCCCGGCATTTCACTCACCTTTTCCTTTACAGGTGTTCTGGAAGGACTGGTTCTGGGCCTCCTGGTGGTGATCTTTTTCACTTTTCTGCCGCTCTATGATTTGCGCCAAATCCGGCCGGTGGCCATTTTCCGTCACGACAGAATCGGTGTAAACCGTGGCGCCCTCTTCTATCCGGTGGTGTTGGGCGGTTTTCTTATTTTAACCTTCCTCGTGGTGCGGCAATTGCGGGATCTGAAAATCGGCCTCTACTTCATGGCCGGCACCACATCCTTGATCGTGATCATTTCCCTGCTGGCCCGCGTCCTTCTCGCGGCAAGCACCAGGATACCCATAACGTCACTGAGCATGCGCCAGGCCGCGAGAAGTCTGTTTCGCCCCGGCAACGCAACTCGATCGATCATCGTCACCCTGGCCTCGGCCCTGTCCGTATTGCTGACCATTTTTCTAATCCAGGCCAACCTCAGCGGAACGTATATCGAATCCTACCCGCCCGATGCCCCGAATCTGTTTTTTCTCGACATCCAGCCCAGCCAAAAAACGGCCTTTTCCCAGGCCATCGGCAGGCAGGTGGAGCTCTTTCCGGTGATCCGGGCCCGCCTCGTCTCCATAAACGGTGAGCCCGTCAGACAGAAAAAGGAACCTGAACGGCGCGGAGACAGCCTGACCAGAGAATTCAACCTGACCTACAGAGACACCCTGCTCTCCGATGAAGTCATTAAAGAGGGCGGCGGGCTTTACACCAAAGATGCCTCGGGAAAAATCCCCCTCCAGGTCTCCATCCTGGACACGGTGGCCGATATGGGAGATATACATCTCGACGACATGCTGGAATTCAACATCCAGGGCGTGCCGTTGAAGGCACGGGTGAGCAGCATCCGGAGCAGGACCAAATCGCGTCTCTATCCGTTTTTTTACTTTGTCTTCCCGACGGAGTACCTAAAAGATGCCCCGCAGACCTTCTTTGCAGCACTCCATATTGAAAAACAGGCCATTGCCCCGCTGGAGGCAAAGATCAACAGGGCCTTTCCCAACATCAGCTTCATCAACATGGCCGACACCGCTGCCGAATTGGGAAAGCTTACCGCCAAACTCATCACCATCGTCAATTTCTTTGCAGGCTTTTCAATTCTGGCCGGCACATTAATCATGGTGGGATCCATCTTCGCCACCCGTCTTGCCAGGATCAGGGAGGCTGTCTATTATAAAATACTGGGCGGCGGCTCCCGGTTCGTTCTCCTGGTATTCGTCCATGAGCACCTGCTGCTCGGGCTTTTCAGCTCCCTTTTGGCGGTGATACTCGCTCAAACAGGAAGCTGGGCGCTTTGCCGGTATCTCTTCGATATCGGCTACTCTCCCCACTGGCTCGTCAGCCTCCTTTTGGTTCTGGCGACCGGAATGCTGGTTGTTCTTGTGGGCGTTTTGAGCTCCATTGGCATAATCCGGCAAAAACCTGCAATTGTGCTGCGTGAGCAAAACGGGGATTAGATATCGGAAGAGCAAATGAAAAAATACGGCACTGTAATTATACTGGTTTCGTTTCTTGCATTGTTTCTTTCCGGCTGCAAACAGCCGGCCGAAGGCAAAACCCAGTCCGACAGGAAAGAAAAAACGTATTCCGGCGTGATCGTAGCCGTCGGAGACAGCCTCACCGCAGGCTTCGGCGTGGAACCGGACGACAGTTATCCGTCTCAGTTGCAGCGCCTTCTCAAGGCCAAGGGAATTCCCTGGAAAGTGATCAATTCCGGGGTATCAGGCGAGACGAGCAGCGGTACGCTGTCCCGCATAAACTGGATTTTGTCCATGAAACCCGATATCGTCGTCCTGGAAACCGGCGCCAACGACGGCCTGCGCGGAATCGACCCGAATCTTACCAAACGGAACATCCTCAAAATCATCGGCGATTTGCAGGAAAAAAAGGTCGTCACGATCCTTGCAGGGATGCGGATGGTCAGCAATCTCGGCACCGACTACACCACAGCCTTTCATAAACTCTATTTGGACGTGGCCGGGCAAACCGGCGTCATTTTCATTCCTTTTTTTCTCCAAGGCGTTGCCACCATCCCCAGTTTGAATACCGCCGACGGCATCCACCCGAACAAAAAAGGATATAAAATCATCGTCGACAACCTGCTGCCCTATGTGGAGAAGGCCATTGCAGCGAAAAACGCCCAAAAGAAGTGAGATTTTTCAGGCTTGGTTCGGCAGCAAGAGGCTTGATATGCATTCAGTCAGCAGCCTTTCCCTGGACTGCAGTCCGCTCTGAGCTGTGTGACAGATCCATGGCCACCCAATCGGCATAATGACCTTGGGCTGCCATCAATTCATCGTGGCTGCCCTGCTCGACGATCTTGCCGCTTTCCATGACCAAGATCCTGTCGGCACGCCGGATAGTCGACAACCGGTGGGCGATAACCAGAGAAGTCCTGTTCTTAAAGCTGTCTTCGATGGCCTGCTCCAAAATATTTTCCGACTCGGTATCAATGGCGGCCGTTGCCTCGTCGAGAACCAGAATGACCGGATCACGGCAGAGAACCCTGGCAAAAGAAAGGAGTTGTTTTTCACCCGTGGACAGGTCATGACCGCCCTCGCCTATTCTGGTATCGAGCCCTTGCGGCAGACGCTCGACGAATCGGGTCATCTGCGTTCGTCTGAGGATCTCCTCCACCTCGGACCGCGATCGGCCGGTATCCATGATTATATTGGCAAACAGGCTATCCTGGAGAATGAAGACGTCCTGAAGGATGATACCCACCTCCCGGCGCAGATGCACGGGGTCCATGGACGCGATATCGATACCGTCTATGGTGATGCTGCCTTTTTGCGGAACATAGAACCTGAGAAGAAGATTGGTCAGCGTCGTCTTGCCGGACCCCGTGGTCCCGACCAGGGCATAGGTTTTGCCTGCCGGAATATTGAGACCGACATCATGAAGCACAGGTGTGCCGTCATCATAAGAAAAAGTGATTCCATCGAAATTCAACGCACCTTTAAGCGAAGGCGGAGCAATGGGAACTTTGGGCAGCAGAACGGTTCGCTTGGTATCCAGCAACTCGAAGATGCGCTCGGCCGAGGCCATGGCCGACTGGACGATGGAATATTTCTGCGACAACTCCCTTAACGGCTGAAAAAACAGGCGCATATAGGAAATGAAGGCGACAAGCTCACCCAGAGTAAGCTGCTTTTGGATGATTTCGCCGCCGCCGTACCACAGGATCAAGGCAGTGGCCATAAACCCCATAAACTCGGTAAACGGCATAAAGACCCCGAACAGCCGGATCTGAGCCATATTGCGCTGCATAAACTCCCGGCTCAGAAACTCGAAAAACTGCCGGCTTTTCTCCTGCCTGCCAAAAAGCTGCAGGATACTGATGCCGGACAATGCCTCCTGCAAAAAGCTGTTGAGTCTGGCCAACTGGCTTCTGATCGCCCGAAATTTTTCTCTGGCCAGCCGGGCGAAAAGAAGGGTTATCAAAATGGAGAGCGGGACGAAAATCGACATGACCATGGCCAGGCGCCAGTTCATCACGTAGAGCACCGCCAAGATCCCGACAAGCCGCAGCATATCGTTGAAAACCGTTACCATAACCGATGTGAACATCTCGGTCATATTGGCGATATCGTTGGTCAGACGCGTCACCAGACGTCCCGTGGGATGCATATTAAAGTAGGGAAGATCGAGATTCAGGATGTGACTGAAGGTTTCCTGCCGGATGGTATGCATAACCGACTGGCCGATCCATTCCAGCAGGACGACCTGAAAAAACGAAGCAACGAAGATGACGATAACCAGAAGTCCGTACCAGAGGCCGATACTCAAAAGACCATTGACCCTTTCCGAAACCGGTTGACCATGGACGGCAATATAGCTGTCGATACCCGTTTGCATCAGGTACGGCAGCATAAGGGACACCCCGGTCACCATGAGCGACAACACCACAGCACCGAACAATGGACCATGATAGCCGTCAGTAAAAACGAAGATCCGGCGCCAAAGCCTGGTGTCTCTGACGGAGCCGACCTTGCCTTCCTCGGTGTAGCCGAAGTCATTCATTGAGCATGCCTTCCTTGCGCATCTGTTTCAAATACATGGCCCGGTAAAAGTCGTTTTCTTCAATCAGAGCGTCATGACTGTCGTCGCAGACGATTTCGCCTTCTTCCATGATCAAGATATGATCCGTCATGGAAAGCAGTTTGATCCGGTTGGAGACGATCACCACGGTTTTGCCCGCAAGCAGGTTTTTAAGGCCTGCAAAGACTTCATGTTCCGTTGCCACGTCGACTGCCGAAAGCCCATCGTCTATGAGCAGAATCGGCCTGTCGCAGAGCAAAGCCCTCGCAAGCGCAAGCCTCTGACGCTGTCCTCCCGAAAGTTTAACGCCACGCTCACCTATCAATGTATCATAGCCTTTAGAAAAAGCGACGATATCCTCGTGAATTGCCGCGTGCCTGGCGGCTGACTCGATCTCCTCTGCGGTCGCATCGGGTTTGCCGAGAGCGATATTGGCCCCGATGCTCTCGGAAAAAAGCACGGGCTCCTGCCCCACATAGGCGATGGACGAACGGACCGTTTCAAGCGGCAGGGTATTGACGTCACGGTCCGAAAAAAAGACCTGGCCATCGGATATGGGATAGATTCTGGCCAACACCTTGCACAGAGACGACTTTCCGCTGCCGGTCCGTCCGGCTACTCCATGGATGCCGGGGCCTATCTCCAGGCTGATATCCTTGAGCACAGGCTGAAGTGATGACGGGTAGGAAAAGGTCAACCCGCGCAGGGAAAAAACCGGTTCCAGCTCCAACCCTTCGCTTACGGGGATATCCGGAAGGATCGCCGTTGCCGAGAGAAGCTCATGGATTCGCCTCAGCGATGTGGCGCCACGCTGCACCAGATTGGTCACCCAGCCGATAGCCATCATCGGCCAGACCAGCATATAGAGATACGAGATAAAAGCGACAAAATCTCCCATGGTGATCTGGCCGTGAATCACCAGCCGGCCGCCGAAAATCAAAACGAACAGCATCCCGATATTGCCGGTAAGGGTTGCAATGGGGAACATCAGCCCCTGAACCATGGCCACTTTCAGATTGCTGCGCACATATTTTTTCCCCAGGACGTCAAAGCCCCGGATCTGAAATTTCTCCATCGTATACGCCTTGATCAGCCTGATCGAGACCAAGGTTGACCGGGTAAACTCGGTCATCAGCGAAAACTGCTCCTGGACGGTGTTGAATCTCTTGTGCAGCTTCCCGGAAAGTACGCGGGTGCACAAGGCAAGCAGAGGCATGGGCAGAATTGCCAGCAGCGTCAGGCGGAAATGGATATGAAACATGAACCCCAGTGCCGCAAGGGACATGAAAAGGGCATCCATGGCGGCGATCATCCCCATGCCGCAGGCCATCTGTACTGCGGCAAGATCGTTGCTGATATGGGCCATCACGTCGCCCGTGGTGTGTTTCTCGAAAAAAGGCGCATCCATCTTCAGGACGTGAAAAAAGATTCTGTCTCTGACGATCATCTCCAAAATCCGGGAGAAACCAAGAATCATATAGCGCCAGGTGAAGCGGAGAATGTTGACCGACACGGCGATAAAAAGAATCATGCCGGCGAGCTTAAAAAGCGTCGCCTCCGACATTGTCCCCGCCGCCAAACCATCAACGCCGCGTTTCAAGATCCGGGGAATGAGAAGCTGCAGGAGGTCGACCAGCAGAAGAGAAACGCAGCCCACAAGAATCCGCAGCCGGTACCGGACGAATATCGGTATGATGATGCTCAAAAGCCGGGTAAATCCTGCTGTGGCCGGTCCGTCCTGATTGACCTGCTCTGTTGATGTAACGAAGTCTTTCTTCACGGAGAAGGGAAAATAAAAAGGTCTAAAAAGATGTAAAAATCGGCGCAAGTATTCCTGTCCCACCAATTTCGCTTATATTCCATAACAGTTTTCCATCTTAACATCCGGGTGCTGCGATCGTCAAAGGAAACTCGGCCCATCAGGACGCTTCAACCTTGACAGGCGCCCATATCCCGATATAAAGTTTTAACGATAGATCGGATCATTAAGAGGTACTTTTTCCCAGCTGATCGTTTCTATCTTTCCTGACAGTTTTTTATTTGATCATGATGGCACTTATTCTCGAAAAAGGAGGAAAGGCCACAAACTTTCCCCGTAGCATTGCGCGCCGGTGCCCCTTTCTATTTTTTCGCATTTTCCGGGTCCGCACGCACAGTGCAAGCTCTTTTCAATCGATAAAAAAAACACATGCAGACACATGCTGTCCGGGTTTCATTAATAATAAGCATATTTCAAAAAATTGGTCCCACGTTCCCGGGGGTGGACGAAGACTGGATAATTCAAATTGATTGGGGGGAATCATGTCGAAAAAGAAATATGATCGGTATAAAAAACTCGTCCAAGAACTCCTGCAATCGGCAGGTGTCACCATCAACGGCTCGAACCCATGGGATATCAAGGTCCACGACGACCGGGTCTATCCTTCTATTCTCCATGAAGGGTCACTCGGTCTCGGAGAATCCTACATGGCGGGCTGGTGGGACTGCGACCGAGTCGACCAACTGATCTCCCGGCTTCTTCAGGCCGGGGTCGAGAAGCACGCCAAGCAGAACAAACTCTTTCTCCTCCGCATGCTTGTGGGCAAAGTCGTGAATCTGCAGAGCCGCAGAAGAGCACTCGAGGTAGGCAAAGTCCACTACGACATCGACCCGGATCTCTACCGTCAGATGCTGGATTCGGAAATGAACTATTCCTGCGGTTACTGGAAGAACGCGGCGAGCCTGGACGAAGCTCAAAAGGCCAAACTGGATCTGTCATGCAGGAAACTGAAGCTTGCGCCGGGAATGAAAGTCCTGGATATCGGGTGCGGTTTTGGGGCCTTTGCCAAACATGCGGCAAAGAACTACGGTGTCGAAGTCGTCGGGATAACCATCTCCAAACAGCAGGCCGAATGGGCAGAGAAAAACTGCAAGGGCTATCCGGTGGATATCCGCTTTCAGGACTACAGAGACGTCGACGAAAAGTTCGACCGGATGATCTCCATCGGCATGTTCGAACATGTCGGCAACATGAACTATAAAGAGTACATGGCAACCGTCCACAAAAACCTCAACGATGAAGGGCTCTTCCTGCTGCACACCATCGGCACCTCCTGCCCGGAAAACGGCACCGACCCCTGGGTGAACAAGTATATTTTTCCCAACTCCGAACTCCCGACCGCCAAGGAGATTCCTGCAGCTTGCGCAGGCCTGCTCATGATCGAAGACTGGCAAAACCTCGGAAGAGATTATGTCAAGACGCTCAGCGCATGGTATAAGAACTTCACCCAGCACTGGAATTACCTGAAAACGAATTACGATGAGCGATTTTACCGCATGTGGACGTATTATCTTTTTGCCTTCATCGGGAGCTTCCAGGTAAGACACATCCAGGTTTGGCAGATCGTTTTGTCCAAAAACTATCTGCGTCAGGATTACGCCCCCATTCGCTGAACCAGGGACATCTCAGCCGGTGGAGCGAATCACGATTTGCCGGCTTGGCTGTTTTTTTTCCGCATGGGGTGAAGGGTCGAACTCACCTTCGGGGTGATGCTCAACTGCAGTGCCCCGTTCACCGCCCGGACATCGGAAATATGCATGGTAATCGCCACGGTCTTGTTATCCGTTTCTGCGATCAGAGGAGCAAGATTCTTCATCGTGATGGGGAACTCACGGCCGTTGAGAAGCGGCAGCAGCGTGGAACCGATATCGGTATTGCTGGGTTTGGACGATGAAACGCCGTTGATGGTCGGCTTGATGTAGAGTATCTGTTTGGCGCTGTCGAAACGCAGCTTGGTCAAGCAGTTGAAATTGAGTTCGATGGCGCCGACTTTCAGACTGATCTGGTGGCCGGCGAGTTCGGTTAGAATCTGCAACTTTTTACCCGACAACTTGAGGCGGCAGGAAATGCTCTGGTCCGACACCCTCAGATCCTCGATACTCTTGATGGTAATGTAACCTTTCAGACCCGATGAGGCCGGCTCCACATCCAGCGGCAGCATTTCTCCTATGGCCTGCGCCAGAACCGATTCAGGAAGATTAAGCGTCAATGCCTTATCTTTATCCACGGCGGCAAAAAGGGTCGTCGGCACGATCAAAGCAAAAAGCAGAAGAAGTGTGGGAAAGAACCTTGGCATGATGCAATCCTTAGAAATGATTATTCGTTCTTGTCATTGATACCTGTTCCGGGCATACTGTACAGGCAACAAGATTAACCGGAGTCTCTCATGGCCATGGTTTATATGCCCGTGAGTGATGCGGTCTGAGGCCGGCTACTTTATACCATTTGACAAAAAAATTCCCGATTTTTTTTCGACTTCGGGCATCTTCTGCAACGAAAATAATTACAAAATGCCCATTCTTACAGTCAGTTCCGATTGCCTCCTCGAGGATGCCTCCCCTGAGCTTGTCGCCGCCATCAAAGACCGGCTGACCATCCCGAACCCCGAATACACCGCCGCAAAACGGTATGGCCGCTGGATAGGCAAAAGGCTGAAGCCGAAGCTGTACTATTTCAAGGAGGACAAAAAGGGACTGTGGTTTCCACGCGGTTTTTCCAATCAGGCCGTGCTGCTTTGCCGGGAACATATGGGAGAAAGCCCGGAAATCATCGATAAGCGGCGCTTACTGGAAGAATGCTCGTTCACCTTCTCGGGTACCCTCCGCTCCTATCAACAGGCGGGTGTCGATCTTGCAGCCAAACGTTCCTTCGGAGTTCTCGAAGCCGGCACCGGCAGCGGTAAAACCGTTATGGCGCTCGCCCTCGTAGCTCTCAGACAACAGCCCTCGCTGATTGTGGTCCACACAAAAGAGCTGCTCTATCAATGGCAGGAGAGGATCGGAGAATTTCTCGGCTGCGAGGCGGGGCTTGTCGGCGACGGCAAATACGATCTTAAGCCGGTCACGGTGGCGATTGTCAACAGTGCACGCAAAAGAGTCTCCGAACTGGTGCCCAGGTTCGGACACCTCATCGTCGACGAGTGCCATCGGGTACCGGCGGCGCTGTTTACAGATGTCGTGTCGAATTTCGACTGTCACTATCTGCTGGGACTCTCGGCCACGGCATTCCGCAACGATGAGGGACTCACCAAGCTCATCTACTTCTTTATGGGTGACAGGATTCATAAGGTGGACCAGGGGGAGCTCAGAGCGACAGGCGCCATCGTCAAACCGAAATTGATAAGAAAGGAGACCGGCTTTTCCTACTTCTACCGCGGTGATTATCATGCCCTGCTCAAGGCGCTGACCCTGCATGAAGGGCGCAACCTGCTGATCATCGACGATATCTGCCGGGCCGTTGAGAATAGCGGGACCGCGCTGGTTGTCTCCGACCGGGTCGGCCATTGCGAAATCTTCGAACAGCACCTCAAAAATCGCGGGCTGTCGGTGGCGCTTTTGACCGGAAGGACACCGCCGGAAGAGAGAACCGAGGTCGTGGAGGCCGTGCGGAGCGGCAAACTGCAGGTGCTCGTGGCCACCATTCAACTCATCGGCGAGGGGTTTGACTGCCCCGGTTTGACAAGCCTTTTCCTGACCACCCCCATCAAGTTCGAGGGCCGCCTGCTCCAAGTTATCGGCCGGATCATGCGCCCTGCAAAGGACAAGGAGGCCAGGGTTTTCGATTATCTCGACGACTCGGTTCCCGTCTTGAAGCGATCCGCCCGCAGCAGGCTCAAGGCGTTGAGCGAATTGTAGCCATGATTCCATTGAGAACGGATTTTCCGTTTCAAAAAGCGAATCCCTTTCCATCGGATAGGAAAGCAAATTTGGTAATTGATGAGTTTTCTCAAAATTTGTTCGATCTCTTAACTTTCCTCCGAATTGACACAGTGATCATGAGAAATGCGGGCTAGAATTGTTTGCAGGATAAAGATAAACTGTGTATATTGTAATGTTCATTTATACAGAAAAGCACTCGTGACCAGAAACGAGTGCTTTTTTTATTGTCCTTGTAAGCCTCCGGCTGACAATAGGAGTCCCCGGACTTATTCTGTTTATGACCGAAAGTCCACACATCATGTAGGAAAAAAATGGAGCAGGCAAAAATTCGCAATGTGGCGATCATCGCCCACGTAGATCACGGCAAAACCACCCTGGTGGATCAACTCTTCAAGCAGTCCGGAATGTTTCGTGAAAACCAGGAGATAACAGAACGTTTGATGGATTCCATGGACCTGGAACGCGAACGGGGCATCACCATCACCTCCAAAAACGGTTCATATACATACAAGGATTATCTGATCAATATCATCGACACCCCTGGGCATGCCGACTTCGGCGGCCAGGTGGAACGCGTGCTCAGGATGGCAGACGGCGCACTTTTACTGGTGGATGCCCAGGAAGGCCCGATGCCGCAAACGTATTTCGTCTTGAAAAAGGCCCTTGAAAACCACCTGCCGGTTATCGTCGTGATCAACAAAATCGACAAGCCCGCAGCCCGATGCAGCTGGGCCGTGGACGAGGTTTTCGATCTTTTCGTCAAACTCAATGCTCCCGACGATGTGCTCGATTTCCCAATCGTCTACACCTCCGCCAAGGCCGGCTACTCGCTGCTCGATCCGGCGGATGCGGTCGATCCTGGCCGCGGGATGGAATTCGTGTCCCAAAAAATCGTCGACCATATCCCGGCTCCGAAGGGCTCGCCGGAGGCATCGCTGCAGATGCAGGTGGCAACCATCGACTACTCCCCTTACCTTGGGAGAATGGGCATCGGCAAGGTGACCAACGGCAAGATGTCCATCAACCAGCCTGTGGCCGTGGCGCGGCGGGACGGCTCCATCAAGCCGGTTAGAATCTCGAAGCTTTTCCGCTTCGTCTGCGACGGCAAGCAACCGACGGAGACCGCAGTGACAGGTGAAATCGTGGCCGTGGCCGGAATGGAGGACGTTACCGTGGGCGTCACCTTCACCGATCCGGACAATCCGCAGCCGATGCCGCTGATCGCCATCGATCCGCCCACCATCTCCATGAACTTCATCCCCAATGACTCGCCTTTTGCCGGCAAGGAGGGGAAATACGTTACCTCTCGCCATATAGAAGAACGTTTGAACCGCGAATCCCTGGCCGACGTGGCGTTGCAGTTCGAGCCGTTGACGGATGCAGTGGGCTTCAAAGTTTCGGGACGCGGCGAACTGCACCTGTCGATTTTAATCGAGAAAATGCGGCGGGAAGGCTATGAGCTGCAGGTCACCCGTCCCCAGGTGATCATGAAGAAGGAAAACGGGCAGACGTTGGAGCCCTACGAGAGGCTCACGGTCGATGTCGACGAGAAATACCAGGGTGCGGTCATTGAAAAGCTTGGCCGGCTGAAGGGCCAAATGGAGGAGATGAGCACGCAAAGCGGGATGATCAGGATGGTCTTCAAAATCCCGACCCGCGGACTCCTGGGATATCGTTCCGAATTCATGACCGACACCAAGGGCATGGGGATGATGAATTACGTCTTCTGCGAATACGGCCCCTATGCAGGCGACATCGTCAAAAGGGTCAACGGCGTCCTGGTGGTCAAGGAAACCTGCACGGCGGTGGCCTATGCGCTCTTCAACCTCCAGGAGCGCGGAAAGCTTTTTATCAATCCCGGCGCCCCGCTCTATCCGGGACAGATCATCGGCGAGCACAGCCGCCCCGCCGATCTCGTGGTCAACCCGGCCAAAGGCAAGAAGCTCACCAACATGCGGGCTTCAGGTTCCGACGAGGCGGTTATCCTGATTCCGCCGGTTGCCATGACGCTGGAGGACTGCATCGCCTATATCAACGACGATGAGCTGGTTGAAGTGACGCCCGACTCCATCCGCCTCAGGAAACGCGCCGGGGTGAAGATACGGGCATAGCGGCTACTGAGAAAAGGCAACCTTGAAAAATCTAATTTTTCAAGGTTGCCATATATTTCAGCAGGGAGAAACCGATGCATAACCTGATTATCGCCATCATATCGGGGATCGCGGGATTTGCCACCCTGGGGTTCATCCTCAAAAGATACGGGACCGACTGCATCCCCTGACTGACGCTCTACGGGTCCATAGGCATGGGCCTAGTCACCTTCTGGATCCTGCACCTGCTGTTTGCCTAACTTGCACAATACTGACTTATCGATATTTTCCGGAAAAATAATCGGCCAGGATCAGAGCATGATCAAAGGCCAAATCGGGGAGATCCTGCTCTGAAAAGAGCCGCACCTCCCCTGCGTCGTCGCCCGCCTCCGGCGTACCGGTGGCCCTGCCGGTAAAGACCGTCGAAGCGGTGTGCATCCTGGCATCCCGGTTCGGGTTCGAGTAGGTATGCATCTGCACAAGATCCATGACATCGAGCCCCGTCTCCTCCTTGGCTTCGCGGAGCGCCGCCGTCTCATACGACTCGCCGTAGTCCACAAAACCGCCGGGAAGCGCCCAGCCGTAGGGCGGGTTTTTCCGTTTGATCAACACGATCCTCCCGTCGATATCGATGATAATATCGACGGTGGGCGTCGGGTTGCGATGGACGATGATCGTTTTCCTGCAATGGGGACATTCCATCTTTTTGATTTCCTTTTTTCTAAGTTTGCGGCTATCGATCCAGCGGTTCGTCTAACAGCCCCAGTGCTTTTCTCGTCCTGTGATCGAGCCTTCCGGTTTCCTGCAAGTGGTTATCCCTCTGGAAGTCGCGGATCGCCCTTCTCGTCTTCCTGCCGTAATATCCATCGGCATCCCCGGGATCATACCCCTGCTCCTGCAGTCTCGCCTGTGCCTGCCTCAGCATGGGGTCGGGACCGTTCGATTCTTCAGTGGAATACTGTTGTCGCCCGGCAACGTAAAACACATGGCGAGCCGAGACCACATACCCGTTTCTGTGATAGTGATAATAGGCACGCACCTCATAGGTCCCTGGTCCATGAGCCGTGAAGGTCATATACCCCCGTTCCGCACCGGTGGGGATATACTGGTAGTCGCCGCCGTAGTTGTCCGGCGCTCCGGACCGGACGATACATATCCAGTCTCCGCTGTCTCCCGGCGCTTCGGAAAAATGAACGCGGATAGGCTCACCCGGCAGATAGGTGGTTTTATCGGTGTCCAGCAAACCATGCGCCTCAAAATGTTCATGCCTGGGTTCTACGCCCCCCGAGGACCATTGATTCAAGACGGAAAACGAATTACGGGCAGAAACCACATAGCCGTTCCTGTGATAGTTGTAATAGGCCCGGACCTCATACCGGCCTGGGCCGGGAGCCGTGAATGTCAGATATCCCCGCTCAGCACCGGTGGGGATATACTGGTAATCGCCGCCATCGGTATCCGGGGCACCGGACCGGACGATACATATCCAGTCCCCGCCGGCGCCGGGCGCTCCGGAAAAATTCACTCGGATTTCCTCTCCCGGCAGATAGGTACTTTTATCCGTAGAAACTCCGGGAAAAGCCTGGGCTTTTGCCTGCAGACAATGAAGCAAAAGGACAGTACTCAACAGGCAAAAAAGCCCTCGCATTCCTGCATGTATTCTCTTCATTCGACGTCTCCTTCCATTGGGTGATTCATTGCGCTCACCCGCATTTCTCATAAACGCTGCGTCAATTGGGAGGAAATTTAAGCAAACATCTTTTGCGCAAACTCCTCTCTTGCCAAATTTTCACCCTGTTAACCAAAGGCGCCCTGAAAGAAATGCCCTTGGGGGGGCTCCATGCGGCGTCATCTTCTTCAGGCAATTTTTCAAGGTTGCCTTCAGTCTTTTGGCGGTGCACATAGATTATGTATAGGCCATTGCCAAAAAATTCGGGCCTGACGCCGCCAGAACTGATGAGAAACGCGGACTAAAGGTTGCCACAACAATCTTACTTTTTTAAGAATTGATCTTTTTCAGGTGTTT
>JBJKQT010000157.1:0-3644 GCA_046705065.1 Desulfocapsaceae bacterium | reverse complement strand
TTACTCGGCAAGACTGTGCAATCCCATTGACGTTTCCTGAAAAATCCGGTCATCCATCAGCCGGGGAGCTTTGGACATGAACGGTGTGAAATCCATCTGGTCGAGAATGTCGCGCTGCAAGTCGATACCGGGGGCTATTTCAATCAGTTCCAATCCTTGTTTAGTAAGGGAAAAAACGCATCGCTCGGTGATATATAACACTTTTTTATCTTTTTTTGCAGCATAGGCACCGCTGAAAGTTATATGCTCCACCAGGCCGCCGACGAATTTTTTGAGCTTGCCTTCCTTTGTGATACGCAACGTTCGGTTTTCGATGATCGTTTCGAGTCCTCCTGCGGTAAAAGTTCCTAGAAAAACGACATTTTTAGAGTTCTGGCTGATATTGATGAAGCCGCCCGCACCGGTGAGTTTATGCCCGAATCTGCTGACATTGACATTTCCCTGCATATCGGCCTGGGCCATTCCGAGGAATGTGGCATCGAGGCCGCCGCCGTCGTAGAAATCAAACTGATACGGCTGGTCAATCAGGGCTTCGGTATTGACCGCAGCACCGAAGTTAAGGCCTCCTGCAGGAATGCCGCCAATGACACCGGGTTCGGCGGTCAGGATGATCTGGTCGAGCAATCCCTCTTCGTTGACCACGTTGGATATCCCTTCGGGCATGCCGATACCAAGATTGACGATGCTGTTTTTCTTCAGTTCGAGCGAGGCGCGGCGGGCGATGATTTTGCGCGGTCCCATATCCATCGGCGGAAGCCATTGCAGAGGAACCTTGATCTTGTTGCTGAAGGCTGGATTGTAGCGGTCGGCAAAGGTCTGCCAGTGGTTTTCCAGCTCGGCAACGACCACATAGTCGACGAAAATGCCCGGAATCTTGACCTCTCGGGGATTGAGGGTGCCCTGCTCCGCAATGCGTTCGACCTGAACGATGACTTTGCCGCCGGAGTTCCTGGCTGCCATGGCAATGGCCAGGACCTCCATGGTCAGCGCCTCCTTTTCCATGGTGATATTGCCCGAAGGATCGGCTGTGGTACCGCGAAGCAAGGCGCAATCTATGGGGATCGTTTTAAAGGCCAGATATTCCTCGTTGTCGAAAATGATCAACTCGACAATCTCTTCCGTGGTGACGGCGTTCAGTTTACCGCCGTCGTTACGGGGGTCGACAAAGGTCCCGAGCCCCACGGCGCTGAGTGTGCGCGGCTTTTTGGCGGCGATGTCGCGAAACATGGTGGAGATAACTCCCTGGGGAATGTTATAGGCGGCAATCTTATTCTCGACAGCCAGCTTTTGCAGACCGGGAACCAGTCCCCAATGCCCACCTATGACCCGGGAGATCATACCCTCATGAGCGAGATGGTTCAGCCCCCGGTTTTTACCGTCCCCCTGTCCCGCGGCGAAGAATAAGCTTAACCCTCGCGGTTCACCGGTGCTAAGGAATCTCTCTTCAAGCGCTATGGCCAGATGCTCGGCGAACCCGATGCCCACAAAGCCGCCGGTGGCGACCGTATCGCCGTTTTTAATTATTTCAACGGCTTGTCCGACGGAAACAATTTTGTTTTGCGAACGAGACTGTCCGGAACCGGCCGACCTATGCATAAGTACACCTGGTTACAATTAAGTAGTTCATTGACCAACACAACTCTTTTGGCAAAAAATAAGCACGACATGTGGGGGTTAGCCATATGTCGTATCGGAAAAAAAGCACCGACTATACATTAAAATCATACTCATGTGAAGGGGATTTGGTAAAATTTACAGCATTGCCTGAATAAAAAAGGCAGCTTGCGTCAATATCGTCGACCCGTGCCTTGGAACACGCCTGCGTCGTCTTCGCAGCCGTCAGTTTGTAGTGCGTGACATTGGGGGAGATCGACCTTATCTTGAAACCGAGTACGATGAAATAGGATTGGGGCGGATTTTGAACCGGATATGCGATGTCGATTCGCCCTGCAAAATTTTACTGCCAGTCGACGACGTATGAACGCAAAGATGATGTGGACGGTTCGTTGGTTTGATTCCATCGATGAAGTGGACCGTGAGCAGTGGGATAAACTGGCCTTGCCTCTTTCGACGCCTCTGCTGGAATGGCAATGGCTGCATGATCTGGAGGCATCGGGCAGCATATCGCCTCGCTACGGATGGCAACCGCATCATTTAACGATTTGGAATAACGGAGATCTGGTAGGGGCTGCACCGCTTTATCTGAAAACCCATAGCGATGGCGAATTCATATTCGACCATCTCTGGGCGCAATTGGCCATGGAATACGGGGTGAGTTACTATCCTAAAATGGTGGGGATGAGTCCGGCAACACCGTCCGTGGGATATCGTTTTCTCATGGCTGACGGAGTCGATAGTCAGCGCTTGATGAACAGCATGCTTTCCGCCATCGATAAGTTCTGCACTCAAGAGGAACTCTCCTGTTGCAATTTGAATTTCGTCGATACAGCATGGTTTGCCGAAATGCCTGCCCGCGGTTTTACCAGTTGGCGGCATCAATCGTATCTGTGGAAAAATCTGGATTTTGACTGCTTTGAGGATTATTTGAGGACCTTCAAGTCTTCCCAGCGGCACAATATCCGTCGTGAATGCCGGAGCATGGAGAGGAGCGGCATCGATATCCGCACTTTCACAGGCGAGACTGTTTCTCCTGACATGGCCGCAATCATGTACCGTTATTATCTCAACACCAACGATCGATACGGCCCATGGGCAGCGAGGTTTCTGAACGGTAATTTTTTCACGCGGATATTTCAAAACTACCGCCACCGGCTATTGATTGTAGCCGCTTTCGAAGGAAAATCGTCCATGCCGCTTGCCATGTCCATGCTGCTGGTAAAAGATCATCATCTGATCGGCCGCTATTGGGGGTGCGAGATGCCTGTCAAAGATCTTCATTTCAACATGTGCTTTTACGCTCCCATCAAATGGGCAATCGAAAACGGCATTCGGACGTTTGACCCCGGAGCCGGGTCGCCGCATAAAATTTTTCGTGGATTCGAGGCGGTCTCAAACACAAGTCTGCACCGCTTCTATAACCCGCGGCTCAAACTCCTTTTCGAGCATTTCATCGACGAGGTGAATAGTTTGGAGAAATCCAACATTGATTCCCTGAACCGGCAGCTGCCTTTTGCCAAAAAGGATCACGTAAGGTTGCCTTGAATCATTTTCGCTGCAAGAGACAGCCAAACGCTACTTCTCGGGTTCCATGCCCAGCATTAACGGAAACCCGTTTTCACGTGCCAGGGCGATCCCTGTATCCACCTTGGTTTCTGCAATCTCACGTGGATAGACGCCGATAATCCCTTTCTCCCCCTTGTGAACGCGCCACATCAGGCTGGTGGCATCTTCAAAAGTTTTGTGAAACAGACGGATCAATAATTCCACGACAAACGCCTTCGGTGTGTAGTCATCGTTGTACAATATCACCTTATACATGGGTGGTTCGTCGGTCTTTATATCGACATCTTCTCTTGTTTTTTCAAGAATATCGCCTTTTGTTCCACTCATGAGATTATTTCCGGTTCCGAAAACGGGATTTCTGCCTTCGCGAAAATTAGAAGAATGTGCCTGCTTTTCAAAGAAGTAAAAACGTCTTTTGAATAGCCGACGATTTGGCATAATATATCAAGATGAGCATTAAT
>JBJKQT010000156.1:0-3905 GCA_046705065.1 Desulfocapsaceae bacterium | reverse complement strand
AGGATTCAACGTTGAAGCAATATTCTCGCTTGTCATCAATTTTTTTAAAGAGCTGTACAACGTTCCTTCCCATGTTTTCCCCTCTTATCCTACCGTTATCCCAGGTAGACTCTATTTTTCAACCACTCAATATTATGTTATTTTGCAGCGCGCATGGCTCAAAACGCCCTCCCCTTGCGCGGATGGGCGCATTTAACCATAAACTCCTTTTTCCGTAAAGTAGGCCACCTTGAAAATATCAATCCCAATGCCTGCTTAAAAACATATGTTCCACCTGCGGTCCGACCTTACTCCAATCAACACAGGGACGTTTGAACCCTTTCGGTTGAATAAGCGGGCAACCAAAAGCTGAGTCGTCGATGTAAAGATTGGCATAGGCCTTTGGGCTTGTCGTCCAACTCATCTGGCTCGGATTTTTATTTACGGCGAACAGCACTACGCCGTTTTGTTCCAGATACTCCACCGCGTCGGTTAGCGCCGTTTTGAACATATCGCTGTCGGAACGCATCGTAAATAGAATGATTTTTACTCCGTAAGCATTCAATCTCTTGAGCCATTTAATTGCGCCGGGGACGGGTTCCCCCATTTCCGGAAAACAATGATCCACTATCGTTCCATCAAAATCCACACATACTATCATGATTTCTCCAATCGTTTTTCCATCACGTCATAATTACAAACAGCTGTTTAAAAATATGATGTACACTCGACCCCAATAAGTCTAACAAACAAAAAGCATTAAAATTTTCTATTGTCTTTCCCTTTTCCCATGTGTTAAAAAACTATGTTGCATTATCAAATATAGTCATTTTGTTTCCGGCTTTTATCTTCAAAGTGAAAACACCCATGCAGGAATCAGCAAATCAGCCTTTTCTCCCCGACTCATCCTTGCACATCTACTATATCCAGGGGAGATTTCCCGTCAGCCAAAAATTCCCCGGCCCCGACTTCCTCGGGAATTGGGAAGAAGACGGTTTCTCCTTCCTTTTTTTTCGCGCCCCTAAGCCGGCGCTTGTCGAAGGTCTTATCATACAAAATCCCGGTCTTCATCTTCTTGACACCTTCGAAATGACCTATGAGCAATGGCAAGGTGGCAATATTGAGGCAACCGAAATCGACCAATTTCTTTTCGTTCCGCCTTGGAGCAAGCAATCTCACGAGTCTCATCAAGAAAAAATAATTCTCGACCCCGGCGTCGTCTTCGGCAACGGGACCCATCCGACAACCCGCGATTGTCTTCAAGCCATCAGCATCGTTTGCTCAGGGAAAAAAGTTCACACCATGCTCGACCTGGGTACCGGTTCCGGAATCCTCGCTCTCGCTACCATAAAGCTTGGATGTCGCAAAGCCCTTGCCGTCGACTTTAACTATCTTGCCGCCAAGACCGCCCGGACAAATGTCTTACTCAATGAAATGGAGAACAATATCTGCGTCATACAGGGGAGGGCCGAGGACTACACCGAATATCCCTCAGATCTGTTGGTTGCCAATATACATTTCGATGTCATGAAAACGCTTGTCCGAACTCCTGGATTTCTCCGTCAGAAATGGTTCCTGCTCTCGGGACTCTTGCAAAGCGAGGCGAAACAGATCTCTGACCATCTTGCGACCTTGCCGGTCATCATAATCAAGAAATGGAACCAGAACGGCATTTGGACAACCATCTTAGGCATCACCCGCAATGCTTGACCTTGTTTTACCGGTTTTCTATTGCCGATTTATTCTTCCACTTTTTTTATATCCGCAATCTCCTGTTTCCCCAGCCGGATGACCAACCCGTTGTCGTCGGTTATGATCACTGTATCCCCTTTAGCTTGAATCTCCACAGCCAGCAGACTCCGTCCGCTGACCAGTTTGACCTGATAAAAACTCCCCTTGTCAGCTTTCAGAGTCTTCACACTTTCAAGTTCTTCTTTTTTCTTCTTCAGCAGTTCTTTGTATGCTTTTTCAATGTCTTTATCCGTAAGAACTCTGCCTTTCCCAGCGTCTTGAGAGAGACCACTCGATGAATCTTTCTCCATTGTTTGGGTGATTTTTAGCCCTTTTTGTTCGCCTCGCGGGGAATAATTTGCCCAGGCGCGCCTTTTGCCTGCAAATATTGAAATAGCTGCAAACAAGATAACCAGCAGAATCAATCCAATAATCGATACGCCATACTTGGTGCGAAATTCCTTTTCTGATGAGACTCTGCTTTTTTTGCCCTCTATCATTGTCATATCTCTATCCGTCCTCATGCCGAAAAGAAACGCAGCTCCTTACTTGTCCGCATAGTTCTTGAGATGAATGGCCAAGGCATCGACAATCAATTCGCCCATGGGCTTCCCCGTCATCGCAGAAGCAATGCGCAGTTGCCGGTGTATCTCTTTGGGAACACGTGTCGTTATTTTTTGATCCTGAGAGTACGGATTCAGTCTTGGCCTCCCTAAAATTTTCTTTTTTTTACCGGTAAGGGAATCGATGCTATCCAATTCATCCATTTTCATATCGGCAAAAACGCTGCTTTTTTTTTGTGTCATTTCAGCATCCTTTTTTTGCTGTAAAAATATATCTAAATATTTTTATCTTTTTTTCTCTTACTTGCCAGCGCATGGACTTCCACCAAGAGGTCGGCTACTTCCTTGGCAGCCGGATTGCTTTTTCCATATTCGAGTACCGATCTGCCATATATCAGGGCCTGCTGGTAAAGTATTCTGTTTTGCAGGCGAGTCTCCATAATTGGAATGCGATACATTTCCGCCAGATGACCGGCTACTTCGCGCCCAAGAGTTGTGCGTGGATTTATTTTATTAAGAAGAAAATAACACACAATCTGTTTCCCCAGCTTTTCCTCAATCTCCGTGCAAAGAGCCACTGTCCGTCGGGCGCTGCGAATATCGAGCGGTGAAGGCTGAAGAGGAATAATTACAAGATCGGCTACTGCTATCGCCTGATACATAACCGTATCACTGTGTGGGGGGGTGTCGATAAAGATAAAATCATCTTTCAGGCTTTTTGCCAATCTATGAACCCCTTCCCCGGATTCATAGGTCGTCAGATTTTCCTTCTCGTGCCCCTGAAGTGTCTCCAAACAGCTTTTCTGGACATCGGCATCAATGAGGGCAGTGGAATATTTGAGGGCCGCAGTGCCGAGTGCAAGGTTCATTGTAACCGTGCTTTTCCCACAGCCCCCTTTTTGATTGCCAATGGTTATTATCATATTTATGACTTTTGATGGCTTTTGTTTATTAAAATAAATTTTTCTTATATTCTTAAAACCATTTTTTACTTCGTATTTCAATATATTTCTACTCAGGAAATGACGTTAAAACAGTTCCGGCAATCAGCACAGAAACATTTCGAAGGGAAAGTGCGGGGTGGGAATTTTTCGTGGTCGGTCTTTTCCGGAAACGATTCTTGTTTCGATTTCAGATTTTTATGACAAGACGGCCCGATATGGGATTTTCCATGAGAATTCTTGACATAACCGAATCCGAAGCAAATATGTCGTTTCCGGAAGATTCCGAAATGAGTAAAAATTAGTTTTCCTTGAATACTTTTTAACCAATGTCCATCCTGAAATGAAATACTGAATTCCACGTCAAGGCGTGGCGGCAAATTTAACCGAAGACAGAAAATGAAAGTTCTGAGGATTAAATCTGGCGGCGCAACGAAAAGTTAGGGGAAAATAGCCGTTCCCGGATGGGCACTAGCAAGCCAATCGTCTTAAGCCGCGGGAATATCGAGCGGATCAATCCGAAACGAGTTTAAATGAAAGTTTGAGGCGCGCGCGGAAAACAACATTTTTTCCATCCTCAACCTTCATATCCAGAGTTGTAACTTCTGCGATTCGCAGATCCCGTAAACTCATCCCAGCGGATTTAACTGCACTTTGAGCAGCATCTTCCCAGGATTTAGTGCTTGAGCCA
>JBJKQT010000155.1:0-6253 GCA_046705065.1 Desulfocapsaceae bacterium | reverse complement strand
GCTATTATTAATAACATACTGGTAAAACTTGGTATCCACGGCCATGACTGGAAAAGAAGCAGGCAATTCCGATTGCCTGATTTCTAAGAAGCCGTTTTTTTCATAGAAACGATGCGCAGACAGAAATTTGGCTGTAGTGCCCAGAAAAATTTCGCGTACATCGTGGAGTTTGCACCAATCAAACAAAACCTGCAGAAGTCTGCTCGCAACACCTCGCATTGAACCCCGGAAATGCTCCTTGACAAACATCTTGCGCAATGCCCCTTGACCATTGCCAATATCAAGCAAGGCGATGGTTCCGACAACTTCTGAGCCATGTAATGCCACCCAGAAGTTGCCGCTATCTTTCTGGTAATAGCCAGGAATGTCGAGCAAATCAGGTTGAGCATCAAGCGTAATAGGGATATTGAATTCTGATTGTTGAATCGGCAAAATAACGTCCACTACACCTGATAGGTGATGTTCAGAAAAAGGTACAATGTCTATCATACAAAGTCTATATGCCAAACGGTGAAGTGAAGAGCCGGCAAATTCGCTTGCCACGAAGCTCCCGCAGGATTCAAGATCAACTTAAATTGCTTATTTCTTAGAACTTTCTACTTTGGGTAATTGAAAAGTTACGATATTATGAACGCCCCTTTGTCACAGTCACCCTGTCACACACAAGTTGAAAAGTTAAAAGTCTCCCTTTTAATGCCGTGTTTTGAGCGTAGATTCTCAAACGATTTGTAGGGTTTTGTTATCTATAATATCAACAAAATATACATCGCCAGAGTTTGGCTCTAAGGCGCCAAACTCAATTAAAGGGCAACCAATAAATTGTATTGGATTATCAGGGGTAAGATATGGATGGGCTTTTAAAAAATCTTTCTCACTAGCAAAGTGCAACATAGATGTTCTACCTGTATCATTGTTTCGAAATTTCCCACGTTTATTGTCAATATCTAACTGTTTCATGGTACCACTATAAACAACTGGCACACCAAGGCTTCTTCGTGATACAGCCTCATGAAAACTTTGACTTGTTAGCCTATTAAATGTGTAAGTTTTAGTGGATTCACCAGTCAATGCTAGTTCAAATGTGCTATCGCCTGCGTATTCGGGTCTGATTGTAGAAAGCACTTGATCAATTTCTTTAGCAATCGATCTATCACCATATCTACGAACAACTTCTTGTCCTGGATTATTGAAAAATGTCTTAAAACTAATGGGTTTTAATAGTTGTTTTTTTATCTGTTGCTTGCGATTTTCGACTTGGTCTTTTAGGATTATTATTGTTTCAGTACCATGAACTACTGCTTGATTAATTGCATCGGATACTCTATCTACGTATCTTTTTGATTCAGCCAGTCTAGAGAAAAAATCAAGTATGTACCCTCCTTCTTTTGGAGCCTGTACGATAAATTCAGTTTTTGGATAATCATCGTGTGCAAGACGAGCATGCTTCCAAACACCATCTTTATATTTTAGATCAAGATATGCTCTATCAATAGCTGTCTGAATATGAGTTACACCCTTACCAAGGACTCTCATGGGGAGCTGGTGGTTTTCTGCTATATCTCCGTCAAAATGAATCCGAACCATGGATTGGTATTTTCTCATTTGCTTTTATCATCCCTTTAAAATAAATTTTTCAAACCAAATGCAACAAGAAATACAATTCCGACAACATAACAAAACAATGCCAGTAACAGTAACCCGATCGTCCAAGCCTGAACGGATTCTCTTAAACCAAAGTTTTTATTTTCTGATGCTTTATCAATAATGGTCACTTGGGAAAAAGCACAAAGAGTAATTGACGCCACAAAAAAGCAAAGAGCAACTGCAACTAATGCTTTCCATTCTGGTTGCTTAAATAATTTCTCGAGAAATGCAACGATAAGAAGAATTGATCCTGTGCAAATTGTTGTGAGATGTTTAAGAAATTCGAACTCGAATTTATAAATTTCGAGCTCACTCCATTCTCTTTCTTGATTTTTCACTGACATAGCATTTTATAAATTTTTATATGCTCAATAAGTTATTTTATATGTTTGTTTAACTAACCAAAATTGTGTTGTTTTACAGCAAAGAAATAGATCTTTTTCATACTCAAAAACTTTTCTTATTCTCCCTTTTTTTTATTAGCTTGAAATAGTTGACCATGCAATAACAAAATTTGTTAGAAAATTTTAAATTATTCCATTGATACAGAATGATACCTCAGTGTAGTATTTTTTTTGGTATGACACATTCTCTCTCCACGTTGACCTACTGCGTAAAAAATCTGTCTGACGGTGATTCAATTTTGCAAGAAGCTCAGTATTTTTGGCTCATCAGGCTTAAGCGTAATTATATACGACACAGGAGGTAAAGTTTATCGATGGAGGGCGCATCGCGGAGGCCCGCCGGGGAACCACATAAGGCCCGAAGGGTTGCGGACAGGACGTCCGCAACTGACAGCAGGCCATGGACGGCCTGTCTGTCAGCCGTGGTGGACAGGCGATAAGGCCGGAGAGCAGCGTCCGGAAGCGATGAACTTTGCCGGATAATTACTTTCAATTTCAACAAAGTACCCTTAATCCGGAAGAACCTTTTTTTATCCCATCTCTAATTCCTGCGTGAGAGTCTTTTGGTCACGAGCGGGCGGGGACTGGAGATCAGCTTCTTTGTTACCATGGGTAAACGGCGTAAGGGCGGTGAAGGACGCGGAGAGCAGCGGCACCAGGTGTCTAAAAAGAAGCGATTCCGTGCGAGAATTTCAGGCTTTTGTTCCTCCAGAAGGCGATACAGAATCTGCATGGACTCGGCCATGGGGCTTCGGTCCGACCCTTTCCTTATGGTTTGATCAGCCTCTTTCAATGCCTGGAGGGCGAACTCAAGTGCCTGGGGGTAGGGAAGATTGAGACAACGGAGATACAGAAGCATCCTGTCACCTGCGGCCTGCCATTGCCGTTTGTCTTCCTTTTTGCCGAAACCTTCCAGGCGTGGGCCGTCCCCGGCTGATTGATCATTTTCAGGTTGGATTTCAACCTCTGATTCAGAACGGATCGACATAGCTCCACGTCTCCGTCACTACTTCATTTCCCTTGCGCAAGAAGGCGCGCAATTCAAGCGGGCGTTCCTTCCCCGGCGTTACCCGATCCAAGGTCCCTTCATCCCTTTTGACTTTGAAGACCAACCGCCATCCGTGCGTATCGCCTATGTTCTGCAAATGTTGTTCAATCACCTTCCCTTCACTTATGCTGACATCGGCTTTAACTTTGGCCTCTTTTGTCAGGGAGTCAAGCTTTCCTCCTTGAAAATCAATGAGGTAGATTTTTCCCTCTTTTTCATCGGTTGCTGTTCGTGTGGCAACGACTTGTCCCAACGGTGAGTCGGCGGTTCCTGCACCGCCCCACTCTATTTTGTAGGAAAAAGTGATGGCTGAGCCGGGCTTGGGAGAGATCGCCGGGACCCAGTAGGAAACGATGTTGTCATTTTTTTCACTGTCTGTAGGGATTTCTACCAGCTCCACCCGGCCTTTTCCCCATCCTTTTCCCGGAACAATCCAAACACTTGGCCGTTTTTGATAATTTGCCTCGAGATCCTGATAATGATCAAAATTCCGATCCCGCTGAAACAGACCGAATCCTTTGGGATTGTTCAAGGCAAACGAGGTGACCAACAGTCTTTTGGGATTGATCAGCGGCCTCCATATCCACTCTCCCGTATCGGTATTGATCTGAAGGCCGTCCGAGTCGTGAATCTCCGGGCGAAAGTCGTCAACCGGCCGGATATTTCTGTTTTCTCCATAGAAAAACATGCTGTTTAAAGGTGCAATTCCCAGCTTTTTGACCTCTTTACGCAAAAACAGCGTAGCAGTTGTTTCCATCAAGGTCATTTTGCCCGGTGTTATGATGAACCTGTAGGCTCCAGCCAAAGAAGGACTGTCCAATAAAGCGAAAACGGTCATGGACTTGGCTTTTTTCTCCGGGCGCACCAGCCAAAATTCTTTAAAAAACGGGAACTCTTCGCCGGAATCCATGGCTGTGTCGATGGCTGCGCCTCTTACAGACAATCCGAAATTCTGGTGCCGGCCCACCGCCCTGAAATAACTTGCCCCAAGAAAGACGACAACCTCATCGAAATATTTTTTGGTATTAATGGGATACTGGAGTCGGAATCCGGCAAATCCGAGCCCCTTGGGTATCTTGTCCTGGAATACATTCATTCCGTAATGAAAAAGGTCGGGGGAAAAAGAAAGGGGCTTTACCTTACCCGATGCTATGATGTTAATATCCACCACTCGATTATACAGCCAGCCGGGATGAAAGAACTGAACTTCAAAGGGAAGTCTGCTCTTCCGCCAGAGCGCGTCTTCCGGCTTGAAACGGATATTCCGCCATTGATCGTAGGTTATTTTGGAGAGGACATCGGGAAGTTTTTTGGGCTCTTGGTATGGTTTCTTGGCTGCGGACTCGGCAAGATTTATGATATTTTTATAGGAAAATGACTCTCCTGCAGACGAAGGAACAGCCTGGCAGGACAGGGCTAGCGGCACGACCAGTGCGCACCACAGTAAGAGGTTGGAAACTTTACATCTCTTGTACGGAAATGTTCGAATTGCTTCTTGAGATTGTTCGGACGAGAATCTCGGACAATTTTCATTTTCCTTTTGATATACAGGCATTTCCTTCCCTCCCTTGGAGATTGCCTGTACCCGCCGCATGAGCACTGCTAAGGGGCCTCTCAACTTTCTCCGGACGATTTTCGTCATGCTCTTGTTCCGCAGACAGTTTCATACCATTTTGGAGCGGCAGATAAAACGTAGATTACAAGTTCTCCGGTTCACCGGCGAAATCCGGACGAAATCCGGACGAAATACCCTTCGAAAGCAAACGTCCTTTTTAACACTCCCTTTTTCCCCCGGAAGCCTGGTGCGCTCAACTCCGCAGATGCCACACCTTGGCCTCCGGGGGAATGAATCAATGAGAGAGACTATTTATCAATAGGAATTCCCCCCATTGTTCATTTTTTTCTCCTCCATTTTTCCTTGCCCGGATGTACCGGATGCACCACTCGGTTGATTCCAGCTTGGGGCAAGACCGTAATGGTTGAGTATCTGCCGCTCATAGTCTTGATCGGACATTCCTGCGGTCCGTGAGGGAACAGGTTCCAGCATGTCTTCGGCAACTTGAAGGGTTGCTTTCTTCTCATTGGTGTTGATCTTCAGAACTTGAAGAGGAACTGCATACTTATCTGCACCAATGCCCATGAACCCTCCCTTGGCGAGAATGACGAAATTGATCTTTCCTGTTTGGGAATTCACATTGACATCCTTGATATCGCCTATGACCTTGCCTTGTTTATCGGCGACGGTCATACCGATAAGTTTTTCCTTGGAAGGGGAATTGCTTGTTGACATGGTAGTGGGGTTTC
This sequence comes from Desulfocapsaceae bacterium, assembly GCA_046705065.1. Taxonomy (GTDB): domain Bacteria; phylum Desulfobacterota; class Desulfobulbia; order Desulfobulbales; family Desulfocapsaceae; genus CAWGGS01. Next base: position 853 of record JBJKQT010000155.1, on the reverse strand, counting down.
CGGCTGTTCCGGTATCGGCGGCAATTGAGAACCCCGCCCACAAAACAACCGCTAAAATCGCCGTCAGAAGCACAACAAATCTCTTCATGTGGCACCTCCATTATTTTAAAGCCGCCATGAAAAATTGCCCATTGTTGCCGCTTGCTTTATGCTCGTGATTCTAAGCGCAAATATCGTTCTACCTATCCGCGGTAAAACTACTTATCTGCCTTGCGCTTGAGCTAATAATTATATTTTTCATGGGACTATTGAAGACTGATCTATGGGATGTAAGAATGAATCGGAACTCGGTTGCCCGTGTTTTACCGGTTTCCTCATTCCTTTTAAGATTCATTCTCAAGTGTAAATAGTAACCACAGTTTTGAGATTGGCAACACACGAGAATCGGGAACGGCACAGATCAGTAAAATTATCAGCAACTTACAATGCCGACATTTACATGGTTTTTCTGAAATATTCTTGACTATCCCAGTAAAGTGGCTAGCGTTCCTTCTGAACCCTTCGAAGCATATCAATGCAGAAAGGAGGTACCATATGAAAAAGATATCAATATCATTAGTGTTGTTGGTTTCGGCTTTTATTTTCCGGCTGCCGACCGTTGTTGCCGCCGGGGAACTTGGAAGCTATCAAAGCACTATCAATACATTCCGCAGCTCACCTGCCGTGGACAAATTTTTCAGAACGTCATATGGCTATGCCGTATTTCCAACCATCGCCAAAGCCGGATATGTAATAGGTGGAGCTTACGGCCAAGGACAGGTCTACCGGCATGGGAAGGTGACGGGAAAATCGACGGTGATTCAAGGGTCGATCGGATTTCAGATAGGCGGGGAAGCCTTTAGTGAAATCATCT
>JBJKQT010000154.1:0-4248 GCA_046705065.1 Desulfocapsaceae bacterium | reverse complement strand
CTTACAAAGCAAACATCCCGGTCACCCCGAGGGGGCAAGGCAGCGGTCTATCCGGCGGATCGGTACCGCTGCAAAAAGGGATCGTCCTGGTCATGGACAAGATGAACAGGATTATCGACTTCGATCCAGCCAATCGATTAATCACCGTAGAAGCGGGTTTGACAACCGCCGATATCGACAAAACCATTTCATCGGCCAATCTCTTTTACCCCCCTGACCCCGGCAGCGTCGGCTTTTCCACCATTGGCGGCAATGTGGCTGAAAACGCCGGCGGCCTGCGGGGGCTTAAATATGGGGTCACCAAGGACTATGTCAAAATGCTCAAAGTCGTACTTCCGCAAGGCGATATCGTCCAATTGGGCAGCAGATGCGTCAAACACGTGGCCGGCCTGAATGTCGAAGGACTCTTCGTAGGCAGTGAAGGTCTGCTTGGTGTTATAACCGAAATAACGCTTGCTTTGTTGCCGATTCCCCAGCATCGGGAATCGGCATTGGCCATTTTCGACACCCTCGACGATGCAGCGCAAACGGTTGCCGATATCATTGCGGCCGGCGTCACCCCTTCCACTCTCGAGTTCATGGACAATACGACCATCAACGCCATTCAGAATTTCAAAGACTGCGGCCTGCCCCGTAATGCTGAAGCGGTCCTTTTAATCGAGACTGACGGAGAAGCCCAATCCGCCAAATCGGAAATGGCCAAGGTTGAACGAGAAGTGGTCAACAACCATGCCAGGTTATTTCAGCAGGCAAAAGACATTACCGAACGCGATCGTCTCTTCGAGGGGAGACGCGTTGCATTGAATGCCCTGGCTAGCGTCAAACCGAACCTGATTTTAGAAGATGCAACCGTCATGAGAAGCAAGCTGCCTGAGATGGTGCGGGGAATCATCAACATTGCCGAAAAATATAAGATTATGGTCGGAATTTTCGGTCATGCAGGAGATGGAAATCTGCATCCGACTTTTCTGATCGATCAAAACGATAAAGAGGAAATGGCGCGTACAGACCAGGCAGTCAAGGAGCTTTTTCAACTGGCCATCGACTTGGACGGCACCATTTCGGGTGAACATGGAATCGGTTTGGAGAAAAAGCCTTTCTTGGAGAACCAGCTCGGGTCTGAGACGCTCCACCTGCTGCGGACAATAAAGCGAGCCCTGGATCCTGCTAATTTACTCAATCCGGGAAAGATGTTTGATATGGACGATCAGCAGGCGATACCCCATGAAAAAACTGCCGCGAATTTCTGATTTTCCACAAAATTATGCGATTGTATTTTCTTAAAATTCGTTTTCAGGCCATTACTAGAGGGACCGTAATTCACAATGCATCAGGCGGAAAAAATACAGGCTCAAACACATCTTCTGGAAGCCGCAAAAGAATTCCAGAAATGCATGCGTTGCGGCAAATGCCGCAGCGTGTGTCCGGTTTTTAAGGAAATGGGCAATGAACTCTATGTTGCCCGGGGTAAAAACAAGCTGGCGGAAAAGATCGTTGCAGGCGATCTTGCGATCACCCAGCGAGTAAAGGATGCCATCAATGAATGTCTGAACTGTAAAACATGTTCCGCAAACTGTCCCGCCGGAGTCAGTCCCGAGCATGTTGTCTTAAGGCTCCGCTGGTATATCACGACTCAAACCGGCCTCGGATTTTTCAAGGCTCTGCTCTTTCGCCAGCTGATCTGGCGAAAATGGCCAATCACATTAGGGGCCATGCTGGTCGGATTATGTCAACGCCTTCTTTTCGGCATAGGTCCGAAAAACCCGGTACGTCACCTCTTCCCGCTCTTTGGTTTTTCCAAACGCCGCAACTTCCCGACCATCCCGCTTAGAAGCGCTCAAAGCAAATATCCCGAAGTCATCCCCCCGAAATCTGGATCCAAAAAAATGCGGGTAGGCTACTTTACAGGCTGCGCCGGGAATTTGATTTACACCAACGTTGTCAAGTCCGTCGTCGACATCCTCACAGCCTATGATATCGAAGTGGTGATCCCCAAAAAGCAGAAATGCAACGGTACGCCGGTACTTGCAAACGGCGACTATGAAGGGGCGCGACGCCTGATGGAACATAACTTCAATCTCTTCCGGGAATATGATCTCGACGCAATCGTCGTCGCTTGCTCCTCTTGCGGCATGGCGTTGAAAAAAGAGATCAAGCTTTTCCTTGAGGCAAACGACGAACTAAAGGATTTCACCAACAAAGTTTGGGATATCAATGAATTCATCCACGATATCATTGGACTCAAAAAGGAAGACCTGGGGGGGCTCCCCTACCGACTCACATACCATGATCCCTGCCATATGGTGAGGGGCCAGGGGATCAGCATCAAACCGAGAAACCTTTTGAAAATGATCCCCGGCGTCGAGTTCAAGGAAATGACCGATGCGGCCGTCTGTTGCGGCAGTGCCGGCAGCTACTGTCTGACGCACTACGATACCGCAATAAAGATAAACAATCACAAGATCAAGAATATTCACGATGCCGACGTCGACATGGTCGCAACCGCTTGCCCGACTTGCGTCATGCATATACAGGACAACTTGATTCAGCATGATTTTAACGAGAACGTCCGTTTCGTGGTCGAGATCTTAGCCGATTCTCTGAGGGCAGCCGGAAAAATTTAAGCCTCTTCCATCGATCGCACATTTGCCGTACTCAAACAACTGAAGGGAGGAGTCTTTGACTTGAATCAAAGACTCCTCCTTTTTTTTATATTAAGCTGTTTCATAGTAGTTTGTTAGACGATAACCTTTGCAAAACGGGAGCACATTATGACTACGCCGATAGATCCAAAGGAGCGCCTGCATTTCCTGGAAAAACGCATTGCGGAGACAAAAAAACGGCTTCCGGCTCACTCCGTAAAACCCCCGATCATGATGGAATTGTTGGCGCTTGAAGACAAATATGAAGAGCTGCTTGCCGAAATCAAGGCGTCAAGTGCGAAAGATAGAGGTTGAAAAACACCTTGAATCAAAAAACTTGCCCATCATTCAAGTGCGGATGCCCCGTCAGTGCAAAGCATCCGCCGGATTTCAGGCACTAAGCACCTCTTCAATACCTGCGAACAGTCCGGAACCATTCTGGTAATAGTCGACATCCCGCACATCCTCAAGTTTCTGCAACTGTTTGACCACCTGATCGAGTTTTTCCTCTTCGTTGACCTGCAGCCACATTCTGCTTAGCCTGCCTTCTCTGTCGGGAAGACAGAGAATCTTTTCAAGATTATACGCCCTGCGGGAAAATAAACCGCAAATATGTGACATTACTCCCGGATGATTGTTGACTGTGAGTTCCAAAACAATTGTCCGCCCCTTATTCGTATCAACCGGCAAAGACCTCTCAAGCATACTCTTTAACATTACGACCTCCTATCATCTCTCTGTTTGCAGCTCCCGGCGGAACCATTGGATAGACATCCTCATCGATATGAATCGGCACATTGATCAGGCAAGGCCCCGGTTCTGCGATGGCCTGCCTCAGGATATGTACGCTTTCCTCTATGTTATCTGCCAGGTTGTAGGATCGCATTCCGAAGCCGCGGGCAATGGTTGCAAAATCGATAGCTATCCCGTATTCAGAGGCAAAATGGTGTTTTTGGTAAAACAGTCCCTGTTGCTGACGAACAAGCCCCAACGAGTTGTTGTTGAGAAGGATAATCTTGACGTTGACCTGCTGTTCAACCGCTGTCGCCAGCTCCTGGATGTTCATTTGCAAGCTGCCGTCTCCTGTAAAACATACAATCTGTCTTTCCGGACAAGCCAGAGAGGCACCGATGGCTGCCGGTAAACCAAACCCCATAGTCCCGAGTCCTCCCGAGGTAAGAAGCTGTCTTGGCCGCATGAACGGGTAGACTTGTGCCGTCCACATCTGATGTTTGCCGACATCGGTGACAATGATCGCGCTCTCGTCCACCATCTCAGAAACGGTTAAGATCAGTCCGTAAGGTTTTTGGGGAGAAAGGGCATCTCTTGAAAGGAGAGGGTATCGTTTCTGAAGATCCCTTATCCTGTCCCGCCATTTGCCACGGCCGTCTTGCCTGACAAGCGGAACCAATCTTGAAAGTGTTTCCTTAACATCCCCAATCAACGGGATATGTGAGGTTTTCAACTTGTCCACCTCGCTCGGGTCGATATCCATATGAATGATGCGGGCTTGCGGACAAAACTCGGCTATCTTGCCTGTGGCTCGATCATCAAAACGCACTCCCGCTGCTATCAGCAGATCGCATTCTTCCAGTGCCAGATTGGT
>JBJKQT010000153.1:0-7312 GCA_046705065.1 Desulfocapsaceae bacterium | reverse complement strand
CGACCATGTCCATCAGCTCGGTCTGGAAATTTGCATCTTCCATGATTTTCTTGGCGAGAGCAACACATATTCTACCGGTCAGCCCATCAATATCAGGCGAAGCTATGTTTACCGTAATTTCTCCATCATCAGAAGCTTCGAGAATGAGTGCGGACTGATTGTTTTTCAGCTCCATGTTTCTATTTTCCTCACTTTTTATTGATCCCACACCTACATCTATCAAGTTATAACCCTAACTCTGAATGCGAGCCTAAACGGATCAGTTCAAGAAAACCATCAAAAACCCTATAGATTAATACGAGATCGGGGTATATATGACAGTCTCGGCAATCTTTCCAATTGCCGGTAAGGGCGTGGTCATAGCAATTATAGGGAAGAGGCTTTTCAGAAAGAAGAAGCTCGATAATAGTTCTTAGATCTGCTTCAAGGGATTTCCTGTATCGGCCTTTTTTCTCTCGTTTGTAATCTTTCTTGAACGAACTGTGCCGTTTAATTTCCATCGTCGTTCAAGTCGTCAAAAAGGTCATCCGTTGAGGCAAAAGATTTCATGTTCTTACCAGCCCGGGCATCCTGAATAGCCTTGATCGTTTCCGCATTCGGAATCAACGGATCAAAAGGCAGCACTTTTTCTTTTGCTACTCTGGTGAGCATCAACCGTACCGCATCAGATACAGTGAGGCCAATCGCAGCCAATACCGCTGCCGCTTCTTCCTTGATAGTACCGTCTATACGGGCTTGAACGAGTTTATTAGCAGCCATTTTTTCCTCCCTTAACATCTTCTGTTGAATTACAATGTAATTCATTATCATTCAAATGGCAAGTCAGGAGAATTTGAGGGCTCCTCCTTAATCTCCAGTCCGCATGTGGTTTTCAAATTGTCTATGAATCTGTAGCTGTGAATAAATTTCAAAGAGGATGGTTGGAGAATACGTCTTAACTATTTGAAAAATACACAGAAAATTAAATAATCTACCATCACTCTTTCGGAATCATCAATTCTTCACAATCGCCGCATATCAGCTTTGTATTGGGTTTGGCCCAGGCGTTTGTACCACAAGTTTGACAGGAGTATTTTGTTTTGCTTGTACGTTTTTTCTCGGTTTCCTCAGAGTTTTTGGTGATGGATTGCCAGGGAATAGAAAAACCATCCTCGATTAATTTATTACAAGCGATTTCAAAGCGTCCGCAGGGTTCTATGTAATGGGTCATCCTTTGGCCGGTTTTTTTCCCTCCTGCCTCGCCGGTTTCACTCGGTATGAGTCCCACGACCTCCATCATTTTCGCCCATTCGCCATTATGATAGCCGCTGCGTGAAGGTTTTCCGAAATGGTGTTGTTGAAGGTGGGTCATTTCGTGTACCAACGTAGATAGAACCTCCTTATCTGCTCTATTTTGGAAGCCGTCGGGATTCAGAGCGATTTCATCGGTGATGTTGCTCCCCTTGGTTTCGCTCCAGGTGCCTCCCCAAAAGTATCCATATGATCCGCGTTGTCTCTGAAGGGTAATGATACAAGGAGTCAGGCGGTTAGAGAACAAGGCTTTGTTGAAATAAGTATATGCCTTATAGAATTGTGAGTAGGTTTCTTGAGTCGGTTTCATTTTATTAATCCTATTTTGTATCGTACGATACAAATATATATTCAAAAAACTTTCCCTGAGAACGTACACGCCAAAGATATCAATTACCACTTAACATCTACCGAGACAACGACTTTCACCGGGTTTTCACCGGCAATTTTATAAGCCTCGGAACAAAGAGTGTCCAGGGTTTTGAAAACACGCTTCTGTCCCCTGGTGGTATCGAGAAAGGTATTGCCGGGTCGGCCTTTTATCGATGCCGAGAGGACCCACCCGGTGTTTGATGCATCCCGGATTGCTGAGAATTGATCAATTTGATGCGCTGTGAAATATATTGACATCTCCTTTGAATCCATTGCTTATCCTTTAAGAAAGTCTTCAATTTTTTGATCCATTTCCTTTCTTTCTTTTACCATGTCCGTCAATAATTTTAGATTATATTCGGCACTGGAAAGTTTTTGTCTTGTTTCCTGTAGGGCCTGGACCTTGGGCAGATAGTCTTCGATCAAACAAGAGATTACTTTTGAGTTTGCGGCCAGTCCGAAATGTTTTTTCAATTTGTCGAGCTGTTCGTTTTCTTCCTTCGTTATTCGCAAAGTTAACGCCATGAGTCACCTCGATAGTTGTATGATTGCAAAGTGAATTCTGCAGGACGCCGACCAGGTCGAAGAATGATTGCAAAAAACGGGATCCGGAACTGCCGGCGACAAACCTTTTGATTGCAATTTATCGGTCTTCATATAAAGGATTATATCAAAAATAGCAAAATGAACAATCAAAAAACGTATTATGATAAACAAAACTATACTAAGGCGAGTGCATAATAATAAAAATGATTATATTTCATTGAGCTATTTATTTGGAGTGAGAGATAGATTGTGTTTCACAATTGAAGAGAATCTAAATGAGATTCAGGCATTGCGTTCCCTGGAAAAAGCGGCCAAGGTCTCTAATATAGATCCGGACCACGCCCGTGAACTTCTTATGGAAATCAATGGAATGTTTTCTCGGCCACTGGTCGATTTCAAGGGAAGCTATCTAACAACAGATCATGTGGAGCTTACCGAACAGGGGGCAAAAACAGTTCGCTCTTACTGGAGACAGTTTGAAATGGTTTGGACATCCATCATGGAAGAACGCTGCCGGCATTACTGGGAAGGGGACGTTTCCGACGGCTGTTTGGGGGTGTAAACCCAAAACCCAGAAAATTCTGGCGGCGATTTTCTCAGGTTACACTTTCCTAATGAATAAATTATAAAATAAATCGTAATTTAGAGATGTTGAGCACAGAAAAACCATACCCAAGCAACTTTTTAATTTGTTCAACATTGGACCAAATCAACGATTTGCATATTGTTAGAAGATATATGCAACTTGCTGTTTATATTAGACTTCAAAAATTTCTGGGGTTCCGGCGTACAACCCCTGATACCTCCCTTAACAACCACACCGCAGGGTTCAAATCCCAACTGCTTCTTCCACACCGCCGGGCATGTGGATCCGCACTACTGTGGGCGATATATTCCCTTCCTGATTGCTTGAATACTTTCAGTGGCTAGCCAAAATTGATCCTATTGCGCAGCAATCCTGACGGCTTGAAAGTTACAACTCTGCGTGAGGCAAGGGTCAATTCTTCACCGGTCTGCGGATTACGGCCCTTCCGTGCATTTTTATCATTCACATTAAATTTTCCGAACCCACTTAAGAGAAGTCCGTTACCATTTATGAGAGTTTGTTTTGAAATCCGAATGACAGCTTCGACGACCTCTGTTGCCTGTGCTTTCGATAATGTTTCATGGTTTCTATAGACCTGTTGCACCAGGTCGGCCTTTGTCAATGTCATGCGCCTCTCCTTTCTCATTTGTTGATTTTCTGAATTTTCACAAATGCCATTATGTCAATACTGTGTTCTGAAAACAACCGACTGTCTGTAATAGTGTATGAAGTCCAGCGGAACGGTTTTGTACGCTAAGGATATTTTTATTATAAATTCAACATACTATTGACAGTTATTTGTTGTCTTGAAATCATGCATCTAAAATCGATATTAAGGATTTTGTATACAATTATATATATTAATCGAATTTAGAGACATGGTATTATGTTTATCGTACGTTTTGGTTCCATAGGACTTCACACCCCGAGAACGACGGTAAGGATATGCCGATGTTCACATGTCAGGGGAGTGGGTCTTGAGCCAGTCGCGAAGAGCATTATTGATGCGAGTTTGCCAGCCACGTCCGGTCGATTTGAAGGCCGACAGGATTTCCGGCGAAAGCCTGAGGCTCACCGCCTTTTTAGTTTCTGCCGATACCGGTCTACCTCGTTTGGGCAGGATGTCGGAAAGTGACTCTGGCAAGACTTGGTCGGCCTTCTTGAACTGTTTGAGGTCTTCTTTCGTTAGTTCTCTGACTTCACCATTTGAATCAGTCAGTGGTAAGCGCTTTGCCATATCTTTTTGCCTCCCTATCGTTCGCTTTACGTAAACTGATAATCCTAACCCCGTCCGGGACGGGGGTAAAACAGAGCACATGCAGTCTCTCATCAAGATAGCCCACCGCAACGAAGCGGCGTTCGGGATATTGATTGCGGACATCTTCAGCGTAAACTGCATCTGCCCAGCCAAAATCCGAAGCGCGATCAAAAGGTAGATCACGTTCTATGCGATTTTTTTCGGATTTGGCAGTGTCGAAATCGATTTTCATTGAATTATTGTATATACATTAAATACGTTTGTCAAATCTTTGTTACCTCTTATAAGCTGCAGAATGGGTTCCTTTAAACAAAGGTACATAACCCACCATAGGATTATCAGTAAGTCCATGATTAGGAAAAGTATCCGTCAATTTTCCATCTCCTATTTTTTCCTACCCTTGAACCGTATATTTCTAGGGTAGAATTCTGATGGAGAACTGCAGCTTTTAGGGGGTAATGAGAACATGGCTGCGTTTTTACGCAATAAAAATACCCTTTTAATATATGGCACTGAATATAGTGCCATTACCAGGGTAATTTACCTTTATTAAGGGCTTTTCTCGGTAAATTTCAGTCCAGAACCATACAGTTTTCTCAATTTTCGGAAGTATTTCGTTCCATCTTGAACTTTATTTGATTGAGATATTAAAAAAATATGCTCGCATTTAATCTATTCTTCTTGGTTAATACTTTATGATAACAGAGTATTAAGATAACTTCCGGTGCAAAACTCGAAAACGGAAGTTATCTTGCGTGAAAACGCAGGGAAGTTCTCATAGGCCCAATGAGGCTATGCTACTCGGAATTGCCACACCCGCGGGATCTCGGAAACAAAGAAAAAAATCCCGCAGAAAAATGAAATAACTATATGCAATTCCTTAACCGGACACTACTGCCCCCAGGTAGAACCATGGGCAGAATTTTAGCGGTTATGGGCTTCCCCCCTCAACCGGCTGGTCTAATACTTCCCTAACCTTCTGGCTTAGGGATTTATTTGAAAACGGCTTTTGGAGGAACTGTACATCAGCTTCAATAATTCCTCGGTGAGCTACTGCATCTGCAGTGTAACCAGACATGAAAAGGATTTTGATATTTGGCAGGTATTTCCTGATCTGCTCTATAAGTTGTTTTCCATTCATGTCAGGCAGTACAACATCAGTAATCAAAAGGTCGATAGGTTCCCCTGTTTTTTCGACTATGGAGAGGGCCTTTGTAGGTGAATTGGCAGCTAAAACCTTGTAACCCAATCGTTCAAGATTCAACTTTGCCAATTGTAGAATAGCCTCTTCGTCCTCCACAAGCAGAAGAGTTTCAGAGCCTAATGTCAAAGGTCGGGCAACCGAACCCCGTTTTTCATTCACATTCTCCAATGTTCGAGGAAGATATATCTTAAAGGAGGCCCCTATCCCCGGGATACTGTTTACCTCGACTTGTCCTCCGTTCTGCTTGACGATGCCGTAAACGGTGGCAAGTCCCAATCCGGTCCCTTTTCCCATAGGTTTTGTAGTAAAAAATGGCTCAAAGAGTTTCCCCATGGTCTCCTCATCTATCCCGCTGCCGTTATCGCTAACCGCCAGCATCACATATTCTCCGGGTATATATCCCATGTGTTGGCTGCTATATGCCTCGTCAAAAACAATATTTTTTGTCTCAATGGTTATTTTACCTATCCTTTTTACGGCATCTCGGGCGTTAACGCATAGGTTGGCCAGCAACTGGTCGATCTGGGCCGGGTCGATCTTGATAGGCCAGAGGCTGTCTCCAGGCACCCAGGCCAATTCGATATCTTCCCCGATAAGCCGTCTAAGCATTTTCAGCATAACAGTGACGATATCGTTCAAATCGAGGATCTTAGGCATAACGGTTTGCTTGCGGGCAAAAGCCAGGAGCTGCCGGGTAAGATTTGCCGAACGCTGAGCCGCCTTCTGGATTTCCTCCAAGTCATTGTGTATCGATGAGTCAGGTTCCATATCGCTTAATGCAAGCTCTGCATGGCCGAGAATCACGCCTAACATATTATTAAAATCATGGGCAATACCTCCTGCCAAAGTGCCAATAGCCTCCATCTTCTGCGCCTGGATCAATTGCCCTTGGAGGCTTTTATTTTTCTCCTCTGTGCTCTTTAGGTCGGTAATATCAACCACGGTCCCCAAATAACTGACGACAATGCCTTGAGTGTCTCTTATTGGCCGGCCACGTGACATGAGCCATTGGACCGTTTCATCGTTACGTTTAACCCGCCACTCAGTGTTATACGCTTCATTGTGTTTAATCGCTTCCCATTGGATTTTTTCAGTTTTCTCTAGGTCTTCGGGATGAACTATCTTTCGCCATTCTTCATGTGATGGTTCACAACAGTTTCGTTCCAACCCATATAGCATCCACAATTCATCCGACCAAATGTTGGTGTTGGTATTTAAATTCCATTCCCATGTTCCAGCTTGAGCCGCCTCGAGAGCCAGGCTGCGTCGCTGTTCACCCTGCCTGAGTGACTCTTCCGCACGAAATTTTGCCAATGCAATGGCCAGATAATCAGCCAGACGTTCCCAAAATGTTATGGTTTCAAGCGTAAACTTGTCTTTCAGTTTGTCGTTTAGCTGGAGTAGACCGAGGCTTTCTCCGCCAATGCGAAGAGGTATCAACGCCACTGACTCGTAGCCTTCACCATTGCATCGATTGCGCGTACGAGCCTGGCGATCCTTCTCATTAGTGGATGCAAGCAAATCGGTAGTACTGTTGGTCCAGAAACTCCCCTTAGGTGTAAAGAATGGTTTTGTCGGATTAAAACGACCGCTTATTACATTGCCGCACATACATTCCAATACAGGGTTACCCTTGTCGTCACGAAGTGTTCGTCCGGAAGCATCGTGAACGCAGAGCCATTTTTCGGACTTCACAAACTCCGAAGAAAATCCGCGCGTCTCGTAGTAAGGATAGTCGTCACCCTCTTTCAGGCGAATCCCCACTGCCTCACATCCCGAACATTTTTGAAAGAAGGCGGTTGCGGCATGGATTAATTCTTCGATGGTCCGGCTGTCATTGGCAAATTTCAATAATTCGACTGTTACCTCCCGCTCCAGCTCAGCCCGTTTACGTTCCGTGAAGTCAGTGAGAATACCTAAGATGCAATCTTCCCCTGCCAAGGAGATCAACTCGGCAGAGACCAGCAAGTCCAGGATCTCTCCCGTCTTACGGCGTCCTTTCATATCAAAATTTTCAACATGATGACTCCGCTTTAATTCATCAATCATCAATTGG
>JBJKQT010000152.1:0-68030 GCA_046705065.1 Desulfocapsaceae bacterium | reverse complement strand
TTTGGTGTGGTTTAAGCTGTTTATGTTGTTCATGAAGCCTCCTTATCGTGACTTTGATCGGTCCACGACTTGGGAGGCTTCTTTATTTTGCAGGAACTGTCAAACTTCTGGGGTCCCCCGGCAGAGCAGGGGGTTTACCTAAAAGAAATTAGAACGTCTTGAGACCACTTGACGACACCCTGATCAGGACGTGGTTGTTTTTGGTGTCATAGAACTCGACCCGCTTACCCTACTCAGGGATCGGCAGTTTTTCAATAGCAGCCTTCGTGAAGTTGATTTCGTTTTTGGTCATACCTCACCTCCCCAAATCTGGGTTATGTTTTAGACATTTTCGTTAATCATCGTTAAACGGACGATACACATAACTATCTGTTTTGTAAATAACAAATAAGGTTTGTTAATGCTGGTAAATCATGTAACTCAGGGACTCTTAATCAGCAGGTCCCCGGTTCGACCCCGGGACGGCCCACCAAATAAATCAAGCGGTTACAGTTCATGTCTGTAGCCGCTTTTTTATTTTGCGGATATATGGGGTTAGGTCGTTTGAGGTAATCGGCGTTCCCAGGCCGCAAAGAGAAGGTCGGAAAGGATGGCAAGGCCTGAGGTGGTGATGGCTCCGGAAAAGACCAAGGCGCTATTTTGCCGGGTCAGGCCGCTTATTACGATGGTACCGAGTCCGCCAGCTCCTACTATGGCGCCAATTGCGGCGGTGCCGATGTTCAGAATTACAGCGTAGCGGATTCCGGTAAGGATTATGCGGATGGCCATGGGAATTTCTATGAAGCGGAGGCGTTGCTTCGGGTTAAGTCCCATGCCTTCCGCGGCGTCAAGGACTGCGGGAGGAATTTGTTGGAATCCGACTATGGTATTGCTCATTATAGGAAAGAGTGAGTACAGAAACAGGGCCAGTATGGTTGGGGCCCAGCCAAAGCCTAAAAAGGGAAAGGCGATGATGAGGACAGCACTTGGCGGAAGGGTTTGGATAATGGAATTAAGGGTTTGGGTAAAGGGCAAAAGGGCCTGGCCGGTTTTTCGAGTAACCAGGGTTCCGATAAGTGTGCCGAGTAGAATTGATGCACAGCTTGCCAGTGCGGTAATACCGATGTGTTCAAGGGTCATTTGTAAAAGCGTTACGCGGGCAAGTACGTAAGCGTCTTGGCCGGGGAAGAGGAAGCTGAGAACGGCTTTTTGAATCGGCTCTGAGATAATATAGAGAAGAAAGAGTGCGGTTGCCAGGAAAAGGATTATTTTGCGAATATTACTGGAGACTGAGTTCTTCGATGCGTTCATACGCGATCTCTCCGATAATGCAGTTATTGTTGTCGATTATGGGGGCTACTCGGATCCCCAATGAAAGGATTCGCGACAGGGCTTCTTTAAGACTGGAATAGGGTTTGACGCTGTGGGATTCCAGGACTATGGGTTTTTGAATAAGGGTTTTGTGCCGTTGAATGAGGACTTCTTGAGGGGTGCCTGTTTCGTTTACAATCCAGAGAGCTTTGCTGTTTGCTGTGGTTTCTTGGGGTGGCAGAGGTTTATCGCATGGATGGGTTTGGGCCGGTTCCAGAAATTGATCGACGGTATAGAGCGTTAATCGTTTAAGGGTCCGGTTGGGGCCTAAAAAGTCGGTAACAAACCCTTCCTGGGGTTCGGCAAGAATGGAAGTTGTGCTGTCGGCTTGGATGATTTTTCCGTCTTTCATTATTACCAAAAAATCTGCCAGGCGGACCGCTTCGTCCAGGTCGTGGGTTACAAATACGATGGTTTTTTTAAGTTGACGTTGGATTCGGATGAATTCATCCTGGAGATTTTCGCGGGTAAGGGGGTCTACGGCGCCAAAAGGTTCGTCCATGAGTAAAAGATCCGGGTTGGCTGCCAATGCCCGGGCCACGCCGATGCGTTGTGCTTCTCCGCCGGATAGTTGCCGGGGGAACTTGGGGCTGTAGCGTTCGGGGTCGAGTCCCACTAGTTTTAAGAGTTCCCGAACGCGATGGTGTCGGTGTTCCGGGGACCATTTGAGAATTCGAATGAGTATGGAAATGTTATCGGATACACTGAGGTGAGGGAATAATCCTACGCTTTGAATGGCATAGCCAATGTTGCGGCGCAGGGTTTCAGGTTTATAGGATTCGATGGGATTGTTGTCAACGGTGATGGTGCCGCTTTGGGTTGCTACCAGCCGGTTAATACAGCGCAGGGTTGTGGATTTGCCGCAACCACTGGGCCCGATGATTACGGTTACTCGCCCCTTGGGGATTGAAAGGCTGACGTTGTGAAGGGCCTGGTGGTTTCCGTAAAATACGTTTACCTGCTCAAATGTTACCTTGGTGGGGATGGAATCAAGGGCTGAAGGGATGCGTTTTAGTTCTTGGCTCATAAGATTCCTTATGGTCCTGCGGCCGGCGATTCAAGTGCCGAAGTGGGGAGGTTTTCTATGCGCTGGTCTTTTTCCGGTCTAAAGGCTTTTGGCGTTATCAGATAAATGACAAGCCGTGCAAAGGCGTCTACGACAAAGGTGCATATGACTATTGCGGTCATTCCTAAGAGTACCATGTCGACTGAAGCCTGTCCTAATCCTTCAAACACAAATACCCCTAACCCGCTGCCGCCGACAAGCTTTGCCAGTGTTGCATTGCCAATGGTTTGCACCGAAGCAACTCGTATGCCGTTCAGGATAATCGGGCTCGCTAGGGGAAATTCAATCTTGTTGCGTATTTGCGCTGGTTTTAATCCCATTCCGCGTGCTGCGTCTATGGCAGAGAGCGGAATTTGTTCGTAGCCTACATAGGTGTTTCTTACTATTGGCAACAGGGCATATAGCCACAATGCAATCACAGCCGGAGTGTCGCCGATACCGCGGACACCAATTTCGCGTAAAAACGGCAGTGCATGACTAACGCTGGAAAGCGGAATAATCATAAGACCGAACAGGGCAAGCGCCGGAATCGTTTGGGTAATATTGAGAACGGTAAAAATCCCCTGTTTCAGCGAGGGACGGCGGAAGGCTATGGTACCTAAGGGAATGCCAAAAGCAATTCCGGCAAATACTGCTTCGCCGCTGAGGCGAAGATGATTTACCGTTTCTATAATAAATCTGGATTGTTGGTTTTGAAATTCTTTTACGATGCCAAGTTGAGCATATCCGCCGGATACACCAAGAATGATTGCTATTGCTACAGGTATGAGAATTTGAATAAGTCGTTTTTGCACACTGAGGGGCTCGGCATAAGCTAGAGCCATCAAGCCTAGGAACATACATATTAAGGCAATACCAATTCCAATGCGCCCAGGAGCACCTAGTTGTTCAGCGTAGCGACAGCTCAATTCATCAAACAGCAGCAACAGAGCGGAAAACCCTATTGGTGGGCCCAGCTGAACAACAATGTTTCTGACTGTTTTGTGCGGCAGGATGATACAGATCACCGTAATAGCGCACAGACAAAGGAGTAAGACACTTGCGGGGGTAAGCCCCAATTGAAAAAAATTGTAGCCGGTGCCGTCTACTATTCTGTTTTTACGAATAATATAAAGGGGAAAAACAAGCCCGGCGGCAAAAAAAACTGCCGCCAGTATAAAATGCTTAGCGGTGCCGTCCCGCTGCAAGTTTGACATTTGGTTTATTTATAGAACCCTTTTTGTGTAAGGTATGTTTTGGCAACCTGCTCGGGGCTTCCGCCGTCAACCGCAATTGCACTATTAAGTTTTTGCAAGGTGACCAGGTCGAGGGTTTTAAATATCGGAGCCAAAATGGTTTTTATTTGCGGATATTTACTGATAATTGAGTTTCGGACAATCGGGGCCGGTTGATATACCGGTTGTACACCCAATGAGTCGGTTAATACCACGAGCCCCAGTGCGGCGAGTTGTCCGTCGGTTCCGTAGGCCATGGCAGCATTTACCCCGTCCTTGCCCGATGCTGCGGCTTTTTCAGTTAATGCCGTATTTCCGGAGCTTACAGTCTGGAGCTGACTGTCTTTCAGAGTAAATCCATATGCCTTTTCAAATGCCGGAAGCGCATCTTTCCGGGTGGCGAACTCTTCACTGGCGGCAATTTTAAAATCACCATTTGCCTTGATGTATTTTGCCAAATCTGCAAGGGTTTTAAGCTTATTCTTTTTGGCAACATCGCTTCTGATTGCTATTGCCCAGGTGTTGTTTGCCGGTGCAGGTGTAAGCCAAACAATTTTATGATTTTCGAAATCAAGCTTCTTAATGGTTTGGTATGCGCTTGTCGGATTCTTCCATATGCTTGGGTCAGTTTTTCCTGAGTAGAAAAAATTGCCATTACCGGTATATTCGGGGTAGATATCAATCTCGCCGGCAATGATGGCTTTTCTTACCACAGCTGTGGGACCTGTTTGAATCTTATCTTCAACGGTAAAACCCGCATGTTGCAACGCAAGCTTAATCATATAGCCGAGCAAGGCTCCTTCCGTATCAATTTTGGAACCAACGACAATTGGGCCTTTTTTTGCCGATTCTTTATTGGCGCCGGCAAGTACCGGTAGCGTTGTTCCGGCCAACAATACGAAAGAACAAATCATCAATGTAAGGGCTTTTTTCATGACATAACTCCTCTGCGTATACGAGATGAGGCGGGTGAAGTGTTGGCGATGGGTGGTGAGGTGATAGGCGGTGAGGTGATAAGAAATTGCTTTTTTCAGGAAACCCTAAAAAATATCACCTCCCGTCCAAACTCTCTGTCAGTTGAACAATTTTTAACAGATCAACGAATGCAGCACAACATCTATATCCATTTTTTATGAACATAAAATGGTCATTTATTGAATTTTCGCTATAGAGATTCAGTAAGGTTTTTCCGGAATGCTGAGACGAGAGCACGGTTTTCTTCGAGACGCGAATTGCCTGGATCAACAGACGCTACCCAGTTAAGATAGTCATCCGTTTTGTTGAGAAGATTCTGCCACCCATCAAGCGTGGTCGGGAAAATATTGGTATAGCCATCATCACCAGGGGAATACACACCGATAGGTTTTCCCTGCGCGTCGATTTTGATGTTTGCCTGGACACTTTCGAGCATGAAAACGCTCGACGCCAATAATCGGTCCTTTTCAGGGAATGAACTAACCGTCTTCTCCCATGCGTCTTTCACCACTTCCGGCGCATTGGGAGGTGGAAAAATAAACATTTTCCCCACGCCTTTATCTACAACGCCATCGTTATTGTAATCAACGTAAGTGCGTTCATCCTGAGTAACGAGCATATTCCGTGCACCTTCCTCAGACATGGATTGAATACCACTATCACTAAGCGACATGGCATAGCTATTCGCTTTTTTAACCAAGGTTCGGCTAGCTGTTGATAAACCTAGCAGAAATGCTTTTGCGCTTGTTGCGCTCGAGGCCTCATCTTTGATGGTCTGGAACTGTTCAATTTCATCATCAGATAGTCCGCGTAATTTCAACAAAGTATACTCTCGTGCCGCAATTTCATTGTTCTGTGTAGACGCTGTGCTGCCCGCTGTATCGGAAACGGAATCCTGCTCCTCGTTTGGCGTTGCAAACAGAGTCGTGTCGAGAGGTGAGTAGGAATTGGTGATTGAGGACACATTCGAAGCGGATATGGTTTTTCCTTCTTCCGAGGACTTACTTTCCGTGGCTGCTGCCAGTATTGCTCCAAAATTGCAATTTGCCTGCGCTGCCACAACAGATTTGATATTTTGAATATTCGTTGTGCTGGTTAGTGCAGGAATCATGGTTGCATCTCCGGTGGATTGATTTAAGCTAATGAAATTAATGGTACATTAGTTCCCAATAAAAAATAATCTTTTGTTTCAATAAGGATCAATACTTCAAACAATGAGGTTGTGATTTTCACGCACTTTCTAAGTCTTTTCGGTAGATAAAACACAACAATTTAGTCTTTTTTGGGCTAGCCTCAACATCCATACTTCCAGGATTCGTGCGTTTGTAATACAAGGAAGACATAATTAATTTACGCAACATTTCACAGCGATATATTGTTTCAACAAATCTGATTGTTTCAGGTGATGAGCATATTGACTCGGATAATACAAATCACAACATGTTGAATATTCATAATTATATATTAATACGATCTCTGATCGTCCAAATACTGGGCAACCCTGAGGAGGATAAAATACGGCCGCTTGAATCGAACGGAATTCATCTCTCGTGAGATTCTCGGCTCTTTTTGTCCATTCTTTTTGCCACCGATAAAATTACTTAAAAAGGATTTAATTGTTGCTGTTTGAGAGCCGATACTATTCAGAAAGCATACAGATACAACTGGCTCGTGCGAGAGGGAACAAAAACTCTACACCCAACGCGCCAATAATAAATTTTCAACAAAGCTGTTTCGATTATGCAGTAAATAAAGGGCCGGCCTAGCAAGACATGGCAGATACATCTTTTGCCAAAGAAAGACATAAAGGTTCATTTTAAGAGGAGGTTAGTAGTGAGCATTTCTTCCATTGGTACTATGCCTGGTTCGCCGGGAACGACCTATAACTTCAGAAACGTAACAAACTCGCAATTCCTGCAGGAAATTAAAAGCCTTCGCCAAAAAGGTGCACTTTCGGCAGATCAGTCCGTTCTGTTGGCTCTCGATGCATCCGGTGGCGATTCGGTGCCTATCAACGCCCAAGCTTTGTCTTCGTCTCAGGTCATAAGCGATACAACAAAACATGATTTCATCTCAGCTTTTCAGCTTCAAGACAATTGGTTACACAGTACACCTGGGTCGGTAGGAACATCCCTGGTTGATTCTGTGTTACAGGCACTGCAAGCCTACCAGGGTAAACCGGTCGACGACCCGCCGAGCAGAGTTTCGATTGAAGCATGACAACTGCTTAACCGAACAGGATCTCCAGTGGCAACCCCAAATGTAAGTGTGACGCAAAGCGTTTAAAACTTCTTGATTGCTAAAGCTTGCGGATAATGCCAAGTGGTAATATTGCCATTTCTAGGGTTTTGCTCGATCACCATCGCATTACCTTAGGATTCCTACTTCTTCAATAAGTCGTAAAATTGCGTTGACCATGAATATGAGATTGGTCAATTAGCAGATTTGTAAGTGAAATTTTCTATTATTATGTGCAAATTTTTCTACGTTTGCACGAAAGCTGACACTGAAGAGCTCAATATCTCAATTGTCTGCAAAATAGGGAAGATCACGCGGGTTATTTCTCTCTCCCAATATGAAAACAATTGACAAATATTTAATTAAAGATCACCATATCAACAAACCTGAGCGAGCGCTCGCTCAGGTTTGTTGATATGGTGTAAAGACCATTTAGCAAGAGAGTCTCATGGGATAAATTTCTTTTTACCACTATCACTAATAAAAAAAAGAGAAACACATTAGCGCATTTCCATGCAATTGAAGAGGGCAGGTCTATACAAATTAATTACATAGAATTTTGTGGTGAGCGGAATTTTAAATCTATTTGATAGATAATGCGAAATAAGAAATCCGGCTCCCTTCTAAAAAACCTAAATCGAGGAAAATACGGGAATGAAAATTACATCAATAAAATTCAGACTTATTACCGGCGGCATGACCTTGGTACTTCTGCCTCTAATTATTATGGGTTTTTTTTCGATCTCAAAATCCTCTAAGGCTCTTACCGATCTTTCAAAAAAACAGGCCGAAACCATAGCCTCAGATCTTGCCCGCCTAGCGGATAATATACTGAAGGAAGAAGTTAAGACTGCGGAACTACTGGCAACTGACACTAGGGTCATCAATGCCCTATCAGAAGTGAACAAAGGTGAGACGCAAGACAAAACAGATCAAATTGCAAATCTCTATCAAGACCTTCAAAAAAAATTTAACCGCCTGGGGGAAAATTACGAAGGCATCTACGTTAGTGACACGAAAGGAAATCTAATCACTGGTCCATTGGATGGCGGAAAAGAATATAAGGGCATCAGTATAGCGGATCGTAATTATTTTAAGGCAGTTAAAAGTTCAAAGAAGGCCGCGATAGGAGACATTGTTTATTCTAAAGCTACTGATAAGTTGGTTTGTGCCATATGTGTTCCTGTAAATTCCACAGCAGGAGAATTTGTCGGAACGCTGGGACTCGTTATGAAAGTAGAATTCCTCACCAATCTGATTTCAGAAAAGAAAATTGGAAAATCAGGGTATGGTTATATGATCGATCAAAACGGTTTGATACTCTCCCATCCCGTTCATGACAATATTCTGAAACTTAATGTAACGAAATTATCAGGGATGGAAGAAATCGTCAAAAAGATGCTTGCCGGGGAGAGAGGCGTTGAAGAATACACATATAAAGGAATAGATAAGATTGCAGGTTTTGCTCCTCTAACAACGACCACATGGTATGTCGCCGCAACTCAAGATGCATCGGAATTTCTAAGCGCAGCTCATGCCATCCGGAATTTAAGCTTAATAGTCACAATCTCAGCCCTCTTTCTTACCGCTTTGGCAGTCGCCTATTCCGCAGGCTTGATCGTTAAGCCCATCAATAGGGCCATTGCAGGTCTTAAAGACATTGCGGAAGGCGAAGGTGATTTGACCATGCGCCTGGATGTTAAATCAAAAGATGAGATCGGTGAACTTGGTTTCTGGTTTAATACCTTCATTGGGAAATTGCAGAAGATAATCAAAAGAATAGCGGAAAATTCAAACCAGGTGAACACATCTTCTGATCAGCTTTCCAATATAGCTAGACAACTCTCCAAAGGAGCTGAGGATACATCTCAAAGGGCTTCGAATGTTGCAACTGCTTCTGAGGAAATGAGCGCCAACTTGAACAATGTAGCGGCAGCAATGGAAGAATCGTCGACAAATGCGAACATGGTAGCGTCTGCCGCAGAGGAGATGGCCTCGACTATCAATGAAATAGCTGAAAATGCAGAACGAGCAAGAATCATTTCCAGCCAGGCAGTGGAACAATCGGGGAATGCCTCTAGGAAGATGGGTGATCTCGGGCAGGCGGCGCAAAAGATCAGCATGGTGACCGAAACTATTACCGAGATTTCCGAACAGACAAACCTTCTTGCACTCAATGCAACGATAGAGGCAGCCAGGGCGGGAGAGGCAGGAAAAGGGTTTGCTGTAGTTGCCAATGAGATTAAGGACCTGGCAAGGCAAACGGCTCAGGCGACCTTGAACATTAAAGGTCAAATCGACGATGTGCAGAGGACAACCGAATCAACGGTTTTGGAAATTGATCAGATTTCACAGGTTATCAACGAAGTGAATGATATAGTTGCCACTATTGCCACAGCTGTTGAAGAACAAACCGTTGCGACAAAAGAAATCGCCAACAACATTTCGCAGGCCAGCCAAGGCATTCAAGAAGTTAATGAAAACGTTAGCCAGAGTTCGGCTGTTTCAAGCGAAATAACTCAGGATATCGCCCGAGTAAACCTTGCCGCAACGGGGATTTCCAACAGCAGCAGAGACGTTCAGATTAATTCAGAAGATTTACAACGGATGTCCAGCGAATTGAATGAGATTGTTGGAAGTTTCAAGGTCTGATTGATCTAAATTCACTCGCTGAAAGAGGCTGCCCAACCAGGTACTCAATGATTCCTTTCGGTTTGCTGTTATGAGTTGAATCGGTAACCGGTTCCCCAGAGAGTTTCGATATAGGCCGGCGAGGCAGGATCGGCTTCGATCTTTTTTCGTATCTTTTGAATGTGCACCGCTATGGTTGCCGTATCTCCATAATATTCATCTCCCCAGACGGCATCCATCAGCCGCTCCTTGGAAAAAACGATATTGGGATGTGAGGCCATAAAGATCAGGATATCATATTCTTTGGTCGTTAACTGGGCTTCCTTACCGTTGACAAAAACCTGGTGGGAAGCGGTGTTGATTTCGAGGCCCCTGCACAGTATCGTTTCGCTGTGATCAGCTTTCCCTTTAAGCCGCTCATATCTTTTCACGTGTGATTTGATCCTGGCCATGAACTCAGCTGGACTGAACGGCTTGGTCAAATAGTCATCGGCCCCAATATCCAACCCTCTGATTTTATCGATGTCCTCACCTTTTGCCGAGACGACGACTACCGGTATCTCGAACTTTTTTCTGATTTCCCGTATGATATCGTACCCGTTCTTTCGAGGCAGCATCAGATCGACAACGACGATATCAAAGCAGCCGGACAAAGCCTTTTTCAGACCTTCCGCCCCATCATGTATGATCTCCGCATAGAAGCCGTTTAATTGGAGATAATCCTTCTCCAGTTCGGCGATGTCGGGATCGTCTTCGATAATCAATACCTTCTTCATCCGGCAACCTCATCGTCGAAGCTCTCCTGCAGCAACAAAGTGAAACACGTCCCCTCTTCCCGGCTGCTTCGTACCGTGATCTCTCCGCCGTGAGCCTGCACCAACTCTTTAGTGATGGCCAACCCCAGGCCCGTACCGTCCTTGGCGCGTTCCGTATCGACCCGGAAGAACCTCTCGAAAACATGAGGCAGCTTATCCTCGTCGATGCCTGGGCCGTTATCTGCGATATCCACTGCAATTCGAGCGTTCAGTCTATACAGCCTCATCCGGATGACAAGACCTTGGTCCGGTCCGTACCGCTCCGCATTTCGGATCAGATTGTCAATAGCCTGATAGAAGCGTTTCCCGTCCAATAAAACAACCGGCTCGCCTTTCAACTCGTCCTCAAACTCGACCTGTATCCCGCGGTCAATGAGTTCAAGCCGGAACTCCTCGATCAGATCACTGAGGTATTTACGAATACTTATCTTTTCGAAATGAAAGTCAAGTTTCTGCATGTCGAGTTTGGAAAACAAAAACAGATCGTCGATCAGTCGATTCAGATACTCGATGTTACGGTGAATGATCTTCAAATACTTTTCCCGTCGATCAGAAGAATCCGCCGAGCCGTCCAACAAGGCTTCGATGTACCCCTTGATCGAAGTAATCGGGGTTTTGAGATCATGGGAGATGTTGGCTATCAAAGATTTCCTGTTTCCCTCGTACTCGGCCTTTATCCTCTCCCCATGCTGCAATTTGCCGGCCATTTCATTAAAGGATTCGATCAACAATCCAAGATCGTTGGGAATACGGCATTCTACACGGACGTCGTAATTGCCGCCGGCTACCGCCTCCACCCCCTGTCTCAACTCCTCAATGGGGGTTATAATCCTCTTTTCCAATTGCAACAGAAAGATAAACTGGACAATCTCCTTTATCACGATCAAGAGCGCAAAACATATACCTGCAATCTTAATTCCGGCCCAGCTGAACAGCAGATAGAGAATGGTCAGGTTAAAAAGCAATACAACCGGACGGGCATAACGAAACCACCGGTGATATCGAATAAATTCACGATGATGCCGATGAAGACGTCCATGAATTTTTTTGAGTGAATCACAGCATTCCGCATCTGCTGGTTTTCTCCATGATCTCAAATAGTGGTAACGCATTATAATCCCCTAACATCTTTTCCAGGCATCGCAAGGACGCAGCCGCGATACAGGCTGCGCCCTTGTCCGTGTTACCAGGCAAATTGCACATCGGCGGTGGCGGCCATCGTATGCATCCTGCTATCAACATCATGCGCTGTGCCGTCGAGTTTGACGGTCATTTTGTCGATGGTGTTGTTCTCATTGACGCTAATGACCAGGAGACCATTCAACAATTCAATATCCCGGCACCCTTGAATGCTGCAGGAATAAGGGCGATCGGCATGTTTGTGCAGCAGCCTCTCCTTCAACGAGGTTTTTATCTCATCGGGTATGTCACTATACTTGAGCGATATTTCGGTGGTTCCATCCGGTTTTTTTTCCACCTGCAAGCTTGATAAAACACCGAGAGCAACCGAAATTCGATGCCACACGCCCCTGACGCCACAAGGGCCGGAATTCCCGTGGCGGTGAGGTCCATGTGCAGGCTTTAGGAACATACACGGGCTATGATTTCCCTTCATGGTGAATTCTGTAGTACTTTCCCTGGAAAGGTCCTCTCCATTCAGATTCATTTTCGAAGTAACATGAGCTTTTACTTTTCCTGTTTCGTCCTTATTGAATCTGTTTTGCAGGGAAAAGACCTCTTCCTGATCCTTGCGGACATCGATCGAGAGAGCACCATCAATCTTTGCCATGTTTTTCATGGTCCTGGCAACATCGTACAACATTTTGATCTTTTTCATACAGTAATCTCCTTTTGGTTATGAGCCTCATGCATTTGCCTCGTAACTTGAACAGATCCTTGAAGCTTACGAAGGATCAAGCGTCAGCTTGCTTGATGATTTATACAAGAAGCTCGTGATGTACGATTACTCTACGAAATGATTCTAAACAGGCCTTAAAGGATTTATAAAAAATTTATAAAGTTGCATAAACCCTTTATTAACCCGCATTTCAAATAAGATGTTAGGACATTTCCATCAATAAGATGGCTAAAACAATTGATGCGTTAGGTCGATTAAGGAGAAATAATATGAAAAGAATGGTATGCTGGAACTGTACATGATGTTCTATACAGAGCTTGAACACGAGTTAAACAAAAATTCGATCAATTATAATCTATGGAGATGACTTGTGATTGTTACAACAACGGAGAATGTGCCAGGTTATCGAGTTGTCGATGTAAGAGGTCAGGTATTCGGAGTGGTTGTCCGCAGCCGCGGGCTTGCCGGGAACATAATGGCCGGCCTGCGCTCCATCGTCGGGGGTGAAATTACAGAGTATACACAGCTCCTCGAAGAGACCCGGCGACATGCTATAGATCGCATGGTAAAAAATGCAAAACACATGAACGCAAACGCCATTGTCATGATGCGCTTTGATTCATCGGAGATTGGTCAAACCATGAGCGAAATAGTTGCTTACGGTACGGCTGTTTGTCTTGAAAAGCAGGAGTGAAATCATGCTTCGCTGGGGACTTTTGATAGTCGGGTTGATACTCATCGGTATTGGGGTGATATTTTTTTTCATGCCTGGCCCCCAGCCCGATTTGCCGCTATTCATCTCTGGGGTGGTACTAACAATTGCGGTGCTCTGTGAACGTTGGCGATATGTTCATAAAGGGCATTCTCATAGTGAGAGATGGCAACGAACAGACGAATGCTTTGAAGATCCGGAAACCGGCCTTATCATGGACGTCTTTTACGATCCTGCATCCGGCGAAAGAAAATATGTACCAAGGTGATCCTAAGCCAAAGTGGCGAACCAATATAAAAGGAAAATTTCAGCCTATCCATATTTCGACTTCTCTTTGTTTCTGGACCCGGCCGGCACATTTGACCTGCCAGTCAATAACGATGACTGGGGTAGAGAAAATTCCCGGTTTCGCAATCTTCTGAAAGTGCTTCACCTTGATATTATACCTTCCCAAGGATTCGAACTGAATTCTCAGCAACTCCAGTGCAATTTTTGAAATAACAACTTGTATTCTCTAGAAAAAACCTTGCACTCTCGGCCTGTAGTAATTTTTCCCTACTAAATGAATAAAAATATGCTACAATCATGAGAGTCATTAACCTATTTCAGGTACAAATTTTCCTCAAGCAACATATTTTAAAGAAAATTAGCCATTAAAAAGCATTTTTTTCTGTGCCATCTCTCCTAAGGATTCAGTGACGTCTCATTCATGAATTCTCATGGATTTCATGGCATACGTTTCAAACCTGGTTCAGACGGCTGATTTCCGGGCCGGATGCGAATTCATCGTATTCCTGCTTACAAAAAAAATGCCTCAGATAAAGCCGGGTCATATGGATGGCAAAGGAATCTAACGGTTCATCCCCTGGTCAAGCGGTTGTGTTCCGGACCGTTAAAGTTTTGTCAAAGGTTGCACCCGCTCTGCCACGTCATGGGGCCGCAGTTATTTTATCCCATGGACTGTGAATGACGAGTACAACGCTTTTGCTTCATTCCTTGCCATGCGATGGTACTTAACCGATAACCGTCGTCTCGCAGAAAGCTGCATAAGTTATTTAAATTCCCAAAAACCTACAGGAGAAGATGAACCTTGTAACAGGCGCAAGCGGATTTATCGGCGGAAGAATCGTATCCGCCCTGGCAGGACGTGGAGAAGACATCCGCATCCTGGTGCGCCCCGGCGCCACTCTTACGGGAATAGAGGGTATAAAGTGTCAGATTGTCACAGGCGATGTTTTAGACGCAAAAAGCCTTAAGGCGGCTGCCAAGGGCTGTCGCCGTATCTTTCATGCAGCCGCGATGTACACGCTCTGGTCCCGAACGCCTGAGCAAATCTACAACGTCAATGTTGATGGGACCCGCAATGTCATTCTTGCTGGAATGGAAGCCGGCGTGGAACGGATTGTTTATACCAGCTCAGTCGCCACGATTGGCTTGTTGCCCGATAAACCGGGAACTGAGGAAACACCGGTCAGTCTGCAGGATATGGTCGGAGACTACAAGAAATCCAAATTTCTGGCTGAATCGGCCGTATTCAATCTCATTTGCGAAGGAGCGCCGGTGGTGATCGTCAACCCGACATTCCCGGTGGGATACGGCGACCTGAAACCGACACCCACCGGAGAAGTCATCGTCCGGTTTTTGAAAAAAGAGATGCCGGCATATTTGGATACGGGCATGAATGTGGTCGACGTAGATGATGTTGCCAAAGGGCATGTTCTGGCAGCCGATCACGGAAAAATCGGCCAACGGTATATTTTGGGAAACCGGAATATGACGCTGAAAGAGATGCTGCAGATCTTGGCATCCGTCACCGGATTGCCCGCACCGAGGATCAGGCTCCCCTATTACCCTGTTTTTTTCTTTTCTCTGGTGGATGCCGCCATCGCAAGACGCATTCCGGGCCGTAGCCCCATGGTAGTTCCTGAAGGCGTCAAAATGGCACGCAAGAAAATGTTCGTCGATTCGGCAAAGGCGGTCAGGGAACTCGGTCTCCCCCAAACCCCTCCGCACGACGCCTTGGAAAAATCCACCAAATGGTTTTTGTCACACAGCTATGTATGAAGAATCCGAAACTGCTCTGCGGTGGTTGCTGAGCGTTTCGTCGACATTTGGCATTGCATGTTTTGCGGTACACCAACACAATCAATAGAATTTGGAGGGGCAAGTATATGGACATCAAGGTCGGTAAATATGCGGGCTTCTGTAGAGGCGTACAGCGAGCTGTTGAAATGGTACTGGAAACCTCCGCTGCAAATAATGACATACCGATTTATACCTTCGGTCCACTGATCCATAACCCTCAGGTGATGGATCGGCTGACTGACAAAGGAATTTCCGTCCTATCCGACATTCCTGAAAACGGATCGGGAATTGTGGTGATCCGAGCCCATGGCGTCCAACCGGACGTCAAGACACGGCTTCAACAGGCAGGATTCGATATCGTCGATGCGACCTGTCCGCGGGTGGCGAAAATTCAGGACCTCATCCGTACATACAGTGCCGAGGGATATGCATCCATTATCATCGGCGACAGGACTCACCCGGAAATCCAAGGGTTTCTCGGATTCGCCTCCGGCAACGGTCATGTCATCGGCACACTCGAAGAACTCGATCAGCTGGCGGAATTTGAAAAAGCGATCGTCGTCGCTCAAAGCACCCAAAACACCTCCTTTTACGAACAGGTGAAGCAGTGGATGGCTGCCAGGCATCCCGAGTACAAGATTTTCGACACCATCTGTGACTCCACCGGGCAGCGTCAAGCTGAAGTTCAACTCCTTTCAGAAGAGGTCAACCTGATTCTTGTGGTAGGTGGATGGAACAGCGGCAACACAAAAAGGCTCTATGAAGTGGCAAGGAGGACGGGAAAACCGGCTTTCCATATCGAGACGGAAAAGGATCTGCATCTCCTCAATCGAGATCTGCTTTCTCCCGGCTGCACTATCGGTATCACCGCCGGTGCGTCGACTCCCATGTGGGTGATCCGCAACGTTTGCAACGAATTGCAATCTCTTGGCCGTCCGGGAACGGACGAGACCGCTCCTACAAACAATTTTGAGCTGACAAAGACACAGGAACAGGAACAGGAAATGCTCCAAGGGGTATCCCGCTCATTTGCGCTCACCATTCCTCAACTGCCGGAAGGACTGCGCCAGCGAGTGACAACGGCCTATCTTCTCTGCCGAATCGCCGACACGATTGAGGACGAAGAGACGCTGCCTGCCGAAGCCAAAAGATCTTTCTTCAATGAATTCAACTCACTGCTTCTAGATCACAACATGCGTCCGGTGCGCGGATTCGTCGATCATCTCCTGCCGTTTCTCTCGGATGGTACTCTGCCTGCGGAAAAAGAGCTGGTACGGCAAACGGAGCTTGTGTTCACCAGCTTCTTCTCTTTCAGTGAGAGGCAGCGGGAAATTCTCGCTAGGTGTCTGCGGATCATGTCAGACGGCATGCTTCGCTTTCAGGAAACCAAGAATCCCGCAGGACTTCCGGCCCTCTCCGACATGATCGAATACTGCTACCACGTGGCCGGAGTCGTCGGAGAGATGCTGACGGAGCTTTTCTGCGATCACTCAGAAGAGATTGCCGCACAGCGAAACGGCATGCTCTCCCTAGCCCCTTCTTTCGGCCAGGGTTTACAGATGACAAACATCTTGAAAGATGTCTGGGAAGACCAGGAGCGTGGTGCCTGCTGGTTTCCGCGGGATATCTTCGAAGGGGCCGGGTTCGACTTGCAATATCTGAACAAATCTACATATTCACCTCAATTTGGACAGGGTTTGGCCAGATTGGTGGCGATCGCCCACGGATGTTTAAAAAACGCCCTGAACTACACTCTTCTCATTCCGAGACGGGAGGTCGGAATCAGGAAATTCTGTCTCTGGGGTATCGGCATGGCCGTGCTGACGCTGCAGAATATTTATAACCTGCCGCAGTATTCCAGCGCCGACCATATCAAGATTTCCCGCCGAAGCGTCAAGGCGGTCATTCTGCTGACGACCATCTGGGTTAGAAACGATTTCATGCTGAAAAACGTCTTCCGGATTGCCGCACGCGGACTTCCTCTGGTGTATGAAACTTCGGTTCCCCCGTGCTCTTTATGGGCCACCGCCGGCGGTTCGAATCTTTTGTATCGGTTGTAGGCAATGGAAAAAATCGGCAAGTCATGCATAGCATCGAACTCTGTTCATGGCAATATGTGATTTCGAATCAGTGAGGCTAGATTGTGAGCATCTCCACTAAACAAAAGGTGTATATCAGTTGGTATATTTTCCGCCGGATGCTGTTTAAGGACCGGAAATATTCGCTGGTCCTCATGCTTGAACCCCTGTATCAATGCAATCTGAAATGTCGCGGTTGCGGAAAAATCAAACAGGCGGAACTCGTTCCCGACAGCCGACTCACAGTGGATCAATGCCTTGAGGCGGCAGATGAATCCGGTGTTCCGGTTGTCTCCATTACCGGTGGAGAGCCCCTGCTTCATCCGGACATCCCAAAGGTCGTGGAAGGTCTTGTCGCCCGACGTCGCTTTGTCTATCTCTGCACGAACGCCCTTCTCGTGGAAAAACGGATCGATGAGTTTTCTCCTTCGCCTTTCCTGACGGTCAATGTCCATCTCGACGGCCTTCAGGAACGCCACGACGCCTTGGTCGGCCGCAACGGCGTTTTTACCAATGCGGTACGGGCCATCGGACTGCTGCGCCGCCGAGGATTTCGGGTAACCACGAATACTACGCTCTTTCGTGACGACACACCAGAAAACGCGGCACATCTTTTCGATACCATCACCGCCCTTGGCGTCGACGGGATGACGGTGGCACCGGCGTTCAACTATGAAACCGCTCCGGATCAAACGAATTTTATGGAAGACCGGGAAGCGACGCGAACGTTCTTCCGCTACCTGTTCACCATTGGCCGGGGACGAAAGTGGCAGTTCAACCATAGCAGCATCTATCTTGATTTTCTCGCAGGCCAAAACGATTTTCCCTGCACGCCCTGGGGAAATCCGACACGCAATGTCTTTGGATGGCAAAAGCCCTGCTATCTGCTCAATGAGGGATATGCAGATTCCTATGAAGAACTTTTGCGCGATACCGATTGGGAGGCTTACGGCGTGGGAAACAACCCGAAATGCGGCTCCTGCATGGTTCACTGCGGTTTTGAACCGACCGCGGTCAGACAGTCGCTGAAACACCCGTTCCGGCTGCTCGAATCGGCGAGACGCTATCGGAGTTAAAATAGGACAGGTGTCGGCAAAAAATCATATGAAGCTTTGTCACGCTCCACATTTTGCATCCTTTATTGATTGGATCCCGAGCGTTGGGAAAAGGAACCTGCCAGCAGCGGAAGAAAGTCGGATGAGCAGAGAAGACCCCACCCTACCATCAAGGCCTTGCAGGCCGTCCGGAAACGGCGCTGCATCAGTAAAAGCTCGAGCATTGCAGCGGGCCGGCGCAAAATATGGCCCACTAACCTCTGAAAGCGAACACTCCCATCGGCTCTCAGGGAATCGAAGAACCAGGGAGAAACTGACTGCAATAGCGGATCACATACGGCGCGCAGAATGAAAAACGATATCCCCGATTCCACGGCCGCCATGGCAACGCCGGCGCTTTCCATATCCACAGTCAATGAACGGAACTCTTCACCAAGCTTTCGTTTCATCTCGACTGAGAGAACGGGCTCGGCAAGGCTCAGAATCCCGCCACTGCGCCTGGAGACCTTCCCGGTTGCCAATTGTTGTGCCGCCTGCGTGACGACATCTTCCGGCATAGGCCAGGTTCCTAAGACCCGGCAGGCATCGACAAGCCGAACGCTTTTGCCGATTACCAGTTCACCCGGCTGCAAATCCGGATCCAGGCCGCCGGAGACGCCGATGGAAACGAGCGCCGCCGCTCCCTGTTTCAGCAGCCACCTGGCGGTGTTGCATGCGTTCTCGATTCCCATGCCGGACAAGCCGATCAGAAGTTCTACCCCTTCGGGCAAAGTCTGCCGCCGACAAGCGTACCTACCGTTTCTCCGCCATCCACTTCGACCGATTATTCGGACAGCTTCCGAAGGGAGCGCAATGATCATACCGATGACAGGTGACATCATCACCTCGAATCGAAAATGTACGGACTCGGCCTCGAAGACCCGACGCAAAGGCCGGCACAACATGCGGAGCATTTTGCAGAACCGAATCCCGCAACCGGTTTACACACGACAAAAAAAGCTTCGATCAGCAGCATATACGAAACGGGATGTAAAGCCAACCCTAGAGAGGTTTCAATACGAAAACTAGGAATTATGACAAAGCTTGCAGTTATTCCAACACGGGAAATGCCCACCACATTGACGGACAAGGCCATCAAAGAAGCTGTTGAGTGGCTTTGCGACCATCAATACCCTGAACACTACTGGGCCGGAATTCTCGAATCCAACGTCTGTATCGAGGCTGAATGGATACTGGCCATGCACATTCTGGGCGTGGTGAACGATCCGAAAATCGAAGGGCTGAAGCAGGGCATACTGGACGAGCAGCGCCCTGACGGGTCGTGGGAAATCTACTACCAGGCCCCGGAAGGCGACATCAGCGCCACGGTGGAAGCCTATGCTGCTCTGCGCGCATGCGGCATGGCGCCCGACGCCGCCCCCATGAAGGCCGCTCGCCGATGGATACTCGATCATGGCGGCGTCGCCAATGTCAGAGTCTTCACCCGTTACTGGCTGGCTCTCATCGGTGAGTGGCCGTGGGCAAAAACGCCAAACATCCCCCCTGAAATCATCTATCTGCCTCATTGGTTTCCTTTCAATATCTACAACTTCTCCTGTTGGGCACGGGCAACGATCCTGCCGTTGGCCATCCTTTCGGCCCGCCGGACCATTCGCCCGCTTAACGGTGCAGCCGGGCTCGACGAACTTTTTCCCGGCGGACGCGGAAACGTCGATTATTCGCTTCCTCAAAGAGGAGGCCTTTTTTCCTGGGAGAAGTTTTTCGCCATCTCCGATCGCTTCCTGCACCTGTACCGGCAGATCGGAATAACCCCAGGCCGAAAAAAGGCAGTACAGGCCTGTATAAAATGGATCATCGACCATCAGGATGCCGACGGTGCATGGGGCGGGATCCAACCGCCCTGGATTTACAGCCTCATGGCGCTCAACACCGAAGGTTATCCGGTCTCCCACCAGACGATCAAAACGGGCCTCGACACGTTAGACGGCTATTGGACATTTGAAAGAAAGGGCGCCCTGCACATTCAGGCAAGCGAATCACCGGTCTGGGATACCCTGCTTGCCATCATGGCCATGCAGGATTGCGGCTATGAGTACAGAAGATCATCGACCATAAGAAATGCTGTGGAATGGATCCTGAACCAGGAGGTCCGAACCTCTGGAGACTGGCAGGTGAAAGTCAGGGGGGTCGAGCCCGGTGGCTGGGCCTTCGAACGAGCCAATGCCTGGTATCCGGATGTCGACGACACAGCCGTGGCGCTGATTGTGCTGGCCCGGCTTCGCGATTGCTACGAAGACCGAAAACGCCTGGACGACGCAATCGATAGAGCAATGCGCTGGATTCTCGCCATGCAGTGTAAAAACGGCGGCTGGGCAGCGTTTGACCGGGATAACGACAGAAAGATCATGACCAAAATCCCCTTCTGCGACTTCGGCGAGGTCCTCGATCCGCCGAGCGTCGATGTGACCGGGCATGTCATCGAGGCCCTCGGATGCCTGGGTATGGACAGCTCCCACGAAATTGTCAGACATGCCATGAACTTTATCAAGGAGGAGCAGGAACCGGAAGGATGCTGGTTCGGCCGCTGGGGGGTGAACTATATTTACGGCACCGCAGCCGTTCTGTGCGGACTTTTGTCGGTGGGCGAGGATATGCAAACCGGCTACGTGGAAAAGGCAGCCGATTGGGTAGCCCGCTGCCAGAATCCCGACGGTGGATGGGGCGAGACCTGCGCATCCTACATGGACCCCTCACTCCGCGGAAAGGGGGAAAGCACACCATCCCAAACAGGATGGGCGATGATGGCGCTTCTGGCGACTGGTTACAAGAAATACCGCCGTTTTGTAGAAAACGGTGTGACGTTTCTGATCAGCCGCCAGAATACCGGCACCTGGGACGAACCCCAGTTTACCGGAACAGGATTTCCCGGCTACGGAGTGGGACGTAGAATCGATCTGGAGACGGCCGACGTCAGCCGGAGGCTCTGCCAGGGAACTGAACTCAGCCGTGGGTTTATGCTCAACTACAATATGTACAGGCATTATTTTCCGCTCATGGCACTGGGAAGAGCCCGGCGCTTTTTGGGAATTCAAGCATAAAGAGAGAAAAATCATGTTGATGATGACAACAGAGGTTACAAAACTCTTGGAAACAATCAACTCACCGGCCGATCTGAAACAATTCACCCGTTCGGAGCTTAACCGCCTGGCCGGTGAAATTCGAAAAACCATCGTGGACGTCGTCTCCCGAAACGGCGGGCACCTCGCTTCCAATCTCGGTGTCGTGGAACTCACCATCGCCCTCCATTATGTCTTTGATCTTCCCAAGGACAGAATTGTCTGGGACGTTGGTCATCAGGCATACACCCACAAGCTCCTGACGGGCCGAAGGGACAGCTTTCACACCCTTCGCCGATACCAGGGAATATCGGGTTTTCCCAAAATAACGGAAAGTCCATATGACGCGTTTTCAACGGGGCACAGCAGCACTTCCATATCGGCAGGACTCGGCATATCCTGCGCCAAACACCTGAAAGAGGAAAAAAGCAAGGTGATCTGTGTGATCGGGGACGGCTCCATGACCGGCGGAATGGCCTATGAGGGCCTCAACCAGGCCGGGGATCTCAAAAAAGATCTCATCGTCATTCTCAACGACAATGAGATGTCCATATCCCCAAATGTGGGTGCCCTCTCATCGTTGATGAGCCAGACTTTTTCAGCAAAATATTTTCAGGATCGGAGAAAAGAACTCGGCGAACTCCTCCGCTCGTTGCCGAAAATCGGAAACGACGCCTACCGGTTCGCCAAGCGTGTGGAAGAATCCTTCAAAACCCTGATGACGCCGGGAATGCTTTTCGAGGCATTCAATTTCGAGTATTTCGGCCCCATCAAAGGACACCGTTTGGATCACCTCATCGATATACTTAATAATATAAAAGAACTAAACGAGCCTGTCCTTTTGCACGTGACCACGACCAAAGGAAAGGGCTATGCGCTGGCCGAGAAGAATCCTGTACATTTCCACGGGGTCGGCTCCTTTGAAATCAAAACAGGAAACGGCAATACCTCATCCGGTTGCGCCCCGAGCTATACCAGGGTTTTCGGCGACACGTTAGTGGAATTGGCCGCCGAAAACGAGAAAATTATCGCTATAACCGCGGCCATGCCGGAAGGCACCGGTCTAGTTAAGTTTTCCAAAACCTTTCCAGACCGGTTTTTTGATGTGGGTATCGCCGAACAGCACGGCGTGACCTTTGCTGCGGGCTTGGCCTCGGAGGGATTCCGCCCTGTGGTGGCTATTTACTCCACCTTCCTGCAGCGGGCTTATGACCAAATTCTGCACGATGTCTGTCTGGAGTCGCTGCCTGTCGTTTTCGCCCTCGATAGAGGAGGGATTGTCGGCGAGGACGGCCCGACCCATCATGGCCTTTTCGATCTGAGTTACCTACGCTGCTTGCCGAACATGGTTGTCATGGCACCTGCGGACAAACATGAATTTATCCGTATGCTAAAAGTGGCGATATCCCATCCCGGCCCCATCGCCGTCCGCTATCCCCGGGGCGAGTCCATAGAGCTGCCTGCAACGGAAGTCGATTCCCCTCTCGCCATCGGCAGGGCCGAAATATTAACCGAAGGCGGCGATCTTCTGATTTTGGCCATCGGCTACTCAGTGGGAGAAGCTTTGAGGGCACGTCATCTTCTCAAAGAAGAGAGAGGCGTCTTGGCCACGGTGGTCAACGCTCGTTTCGTCAAGCCGCTCGATACTGAATTGATCCTGGAACTGGTGGCTAAAATTCCACGAGTGATCACCCTTGAAGAAAACGTCATTCAAGGAGGCTTCGGCAGCGCCGTCATTGAAACGCTGGCCGACGCCGGAATGTCAAACTATAAACTTGTGCGGCTCGGGGTCGGCGATCAATTCGTCAAACATGGAGATAAAACTATTCTCCGAGCCCTCCACGGGCTGGATGCCGTCGCCGTGGTCAGAGCGGCGGAGAAGCTACTGGGCCTGGATGCCGCCGCACAGATGAACTGAAATGGACCTGATTGTATGAAAAGTGTGAGTCTTTCCGGCTCATTTTAAAACAAATGATTCCCATTCACCGGATATTTCTTATGGCCAACGAAATAATTTTAGTAGACGAGTTCGATGAAAAAATCGGAACGGGCGAAAAAATGGCGGTGCACCAGGCAGGATGGCTTCACCGGGCATTTTCCATTTTGGTCTTCAATTCCCGGGGCGAGATGCTCCTTCAAAAAAGAGCGCAGGGAAAATACCACAGCGGCGGTTTATGGACAAATGCCTGCTGCAGCCACCCTCGGGCAGGGACGTATATTCTACAGGAAGCCAGGAATCGCTTGCTTGAGGAAATGGGCATTCATTGTGAGCTCGAAGAGATTTTCACCTTCGTTTATCGGGCAGACCTCGGCAACGGTATGGTGGAAAACGAAATCGACCACGTGTTTCGCGGCACCAGCGACGCCGAGCCACGACCCAACCCCGAAGAGGCGGAAGATTGGCGTCGGATCAGAATGGAAGATCTTCGAATGGAAATATCCGAGAATCCTGAGAATTTCACCCCCTGGTTTCGTATAATCATGAAAAAAATCTAAATTCGACCGGCATGTGGAATTGCAACAAGATCGTCTTTTTGCCCGTTTTGCACGTGATGTCAATAAATCAGAAGGCTGAGAAAAAAGTGCGCGCCACCGTTTTCATTGCCGTAATCGTCCGGTATAGCCCCGGCGGAATCCGGCGGTAAGCGATGAAGAAATTTCACACGATCAGTCTACTTCTCGGGGGCGTCCTCCTCATTTTGCTTATCTGGTCCATAAAGCCTGAGGAATTGCGGCACAATCCCGGCATGCTGTGCTCAAGTCTTTTGGCCATTCTTCTGCTGGAAGGAATAAGTGGGGTTTTGGCCACTTTTGCCTGGCGGCACTGTCTGTCGCATCCCCATCGGAATCTGTCTTATTTCCATACGTATCGAATTTATATCGCAGGTAACGCCATCAACTATCTGACGCCCACTGCAGCCCTCGGCGGGGAGCTGACCAAGGCTACGCTGTTGTCGGACAAACATAAAGGCCCGGAGGCGGTCACGGCGGTCGTCGTCGGCAAACTCGCCCACGCTCTGGCCCAGCTTCTTCTGGTCATCGCAGGATCGCTGACGATTCTCTGGAACATCTCTCTTTCCTCCGACATATTGCTTCTTATGGTCGCCGGAAGCATTCTCCTCGGAGCCGGCATATTGATGTTTCTCGCCCTCCAAAAATCCGGCCGCCTGGGATCTTCCATCCGCTGGATGGTAAAACACAATCTCGGAGGGACGACCGCAAGGAAAGCGGCCCATCATGTCACCAAGGTGGACATGGCCCTCAAGGAGTTTTATCTCAACCATCCGCGGGGGCTCACACATGCCGTTCTCTGGCATATGGCGGCCTTGCTCTGCGGATTTGCGCAATATTGGGTCTTTTTTCTGGTGTTCGCTCCTGAAGCATCCATCCATTCAGCCGCTGGAGTCTGGCTGCTGGGAAGCTGGATGGATCTCGTCGCCTTTGCACTCCCGAACGACATCGGTATACTTGAAGGAACTCGAATCATCGCCTTCAAGACCTTGGGATTCGCAGCGTCTCTCGGTCTGACCTTTGGAATCGTCTTTCGGCTGGCTCAGATTTTCTGGGGTGCGGTCGGCCTTATCCTGTATGCCACTCTGATGTCCGAGAGAAAAAAATGGCTCTCTCCGGAACCCCAAAAAACTCAGGAGATTTCATCATGACGGGACACAGAGGGTTTTGGCAGCTTGTACATTCTTGCATTTTCTTGTTATCTGTCGCCTGGTGGGCGACTTTTTTTCCGCAGGCGTCCCAGGCGCAGGAGCCGGGCACCCGCCCCTTGCGATTCGACTTGGAACAGTTAATTGCAAAAGCCATTTCCGAAAGCCCCGAAATGGGCAAAGCCGAAAGCGAGTTGCTCGCAGCACAAAGTTCTCTTGACCAGGTTAAAGCCGCCTACTATCCGCAACTCGACAGCACAGCGATTGTGGGTCCGGTGAGAGACGCCAAAGCCCCCGTCATCGTCGACAACCGGATTCAGGATCCGTCGCCGAGCCTGGGTTTTTCAAGCATAGGCATTTTCGGCCGATTGGATTTCACCGTCACCCAACCCGTTTATACCTTTGGCAGGCTCTCCAACAATAGGGAAGCGGCCCAATACGGTGTTGCGGCAAAAAAAATTGAAGCGGACAAGGTGAAGGACGAGATAGCCTACCGGGTGACGCAGCTCTACTACGCCCTTATCCTCGCTCGTTCGGAGATCGATGCGGCAAAGGACGCCGACAGCTTCTTCAATGAGGAGCGGGATCGTTTTCAGCGTCTCTTGAAGGCCGGGTCTCCCACTGTGAGCGAAAGCGACCTCTATATGGTCGATGCGTACCGAGCCGGAGTTCTTCATGCCCAGACCGAAGCACAAAAAGGGATCAAGTTCACTACCTACGCGCTACGTGCCATGCTTAACATCCCATCCGACACGCAATTCGAAATTGCCTCCTGCCCTCTTGAAATGAACGAGAAAGAGGATTTGAATACACTAGTACAGCAGGCTCTTTCCAACCGGCCGGAATTCAAACAGCTCCGGGAAGCCTTGAAAGCTCGTGAATACCAGGCCGCGGCGGCTGAAAGCGATTTATATCCCTCGATCTTCGTCGCCCTTGAAGGACGGTTTGCGGGAGCGCCGGGGCGGGAGCATTTCGAAAGCCAATATATCGACGATGAGTTCAATCATGCCGACATCGGGGTGGTAGCCGGCCTGAACTGGCAGTTTGATTTCGGGATTAAAAAAGCCCGTGTCAGTGAGGCCAGGGCTCAATACCGGCAAATGCTGTATACTCGGAAAAAAGCCGAAAAATATATCCCGGTTCAAGTGGCCAAAGCCTATGAGGATATTGTTGAATGGAAAAAAAGTGCAAAAATTTACAGGAATGCGGCGGCGGCCTCAAGGAAATGGGTAGTGGCCGCGATTGCCGATTTCGATATGGGAATCGGAACTGCCGAAAATTTGTTGCGTGCGGTTGAGAAATACGGTGACAATCAAGGGAAATATGTCGAGGCCTTATTGAATTATCACTTGGCTGCCGCAGAGTTGCAATATGCAACCGGCACCATCAGGGCAAAAACTGAAAAGTAAAAATCAAGGAACGGCTCTCTCCGATTAAAACAGACCGGCAGGCCTTTCCTCTGTGCCATATTCGTTTTCACTATATCAATGCAAAAGATATTCACCAAAATACTCGATTTTCAGCTCAACCACCCGGTTGCAACCCTGGTGACGGCGCTTCTGCTCACCCTGGTTTCCATCCTTTATACCGTCCGGAACCTCGATTTTCAAACCGGGCAGATGGATCTCATTTACCCCGACAACCCACTGGTAAAACTTTCTGACGAAATCAAAACTACCATTGATTACGATACCTTCATCGTCGTCATCGAAAACCGGAATACTTCCCGTTCCCTCTCCTTCCTGCACGCCCTCGCCCCAATCCTCAATAAAGACACGAAACATTACAGCCGGGTTTTTTACCGGATCAATCCGGCGCAATTCAAGCCATGGTCTCTTCTGTACCTTGACCGTAAAGGGCTTCTTAAGCTTCGGCAAAATCTTTACGAACACGAAACACTTATCCGGACCCTTGCGGCATCGCCCGGCTTGACGACATTGTTCGACGGAATCAACCGTGAAATAGCCTCTTCCATGATGGGGGAGCTTTTCACGGGATTTCTCGATCAACCGGCGGCACAGGACAATAAAAAGGCTTCCATGGACCTGACGTTTGTCATCAGGATGCTTACGGAAATAAAACAGCATCTGGATAATGACAAACCGTATGTGTCACCGTGGAAATCCGTTTTCACCCAAGACGCCTGGAACGAAAACTCACAGGATACGGGGTATTTCTGGACCAAAGGAAAACGCTACCTGCTGCTGTTCGTAACACCGAAATCCACCGACAGCAGTTTCTCGGACAAACTGGACGCATTAAAACGGCTGCGTGCAAATATCTCACAGCTGCAGAAGACCTCCTATCGGGATATTCAGGCTGGAGTCACAGGGCAAGAGGCACTGAATCAGGATGAGATGAGCACCGCATTCCGGGACATCAGCATCGCCACGGTCATATCCCTGATGGGTCTTGCTGCATTGCTGATCGTCTTCTGGCGTGGGATTCGCTATCCGCTCCTCGAGATTACGGAACTCATCGTTGCCCTTTCCTGGACCTTTGGTCTGACGACTTTTTTTATCGGTCATCTCAACATCCTTTCCATCACCTTCGCCCCGCTGCTTCTGGGATTGGGAATCGATTACGGCATACACTGGCTCGCCCGCTACCAAGAAGAAAAACAGCAGATGGGGCTGTCACGGCAAGAAGCTCTCCGGGCCACGATGCTAAGGCTTGGGCCGAGCATCCTGCTTGCA
Source organism: Desulfocapsaceae bacterium (assembly GCA_046705065.1). Taxonomy (GTDB): domain Bacteria; phylum Desulfobacterota; class Desulfobulbia; order Desulfobulbales; family Desulfocapsaceae; genus CAWGGS01. Next base: position 40,482 of record JBJKQT010000152.1, on the reverse strand, counting down.
GGATTGACGGCTGCCTTTTCGTTTTTCCCGCTGATCCTCACAGGTTTCAAAGGCCTGGTCGAACTTGGGGAGATCGCCTCCATGGGCATGGTCATGACCACCGTAAGCACTCTCTGCCTCCTCCCGTCGTTGATAACGCTCTTTGACCCGCGGCGGCCTGCCAGCGCGGCCTCCATCGACAGACGTCCCAAAAGCCTGTTCAGGATAACAAACCGTGCAGCCGTGCCGATCCTGCTGGTGTGTGTTCTGGGTTTCGGGTTTTCACTGGAAAGGGCAGGCAGGATAACCTTCGACCTGAACATGCTGCATCTCCAATCAAAGGGTGCGGAATCGGTAACCTGGGAGCACAAACTCCTCCACGGTTCAGATCAGTCCAGCATGTATGGGGTTGTATTGGCGGACTCCCTCGAGAATATCCGGAAAAAGACCGATGCCCTGACGGCTCTTTCCACAGTATCCGACGTGCAGAGTGTTCTGAGTATGCTTCCTGAAAACCAAAAGGAAAAAATGAAGATTTTACAGAAAATGACCCCCCTGCTTGACGAGACCGCCATGAATGCCCAAGACGATCCGGTCAATATCGCCGACCTGAATGCCGTATTGGGCCGGATCCGTTTCAAGATGACGGATACCAAGGAGGTCTCAAAACACCTGGCGGCCCAAATGGGTGAGGTCCGAGACCTGATCGACGGATTGCAGGAACGATTCCGGACTCTAAGCAACGCTCACCTCACCCGTTCTCTTGGAACGTTGCAGGATCAATTCAACAAAGACCTGCAGGACAAACTCGAAACCCTCAGGTTAAACGTCAATGCCCAACCAATGCAGCCCGGCGACCTTCCCCTTTCACTTCGCGAACGTTATATCCTGCCGGACGGGCGTTATATGATCCGGATCTTTCCCTCAGGCGACATCTGGGATCCCACGGTATTGAGCCGTTTTGTGGCTGATTTGAGATCGGTCGACTCGAAAGCCATCGGCGATCCTGTGACGCTGGACATCTTTACCCGCGCTTTTCGTGACGGATGTATCAAGGCTGCAGTATTCGCCGTCGTCTTTATTATTGGGCTGCTGCTTTTGACGTTCAGAAACCTTTACCAAGCCTTTCTGGTCATGACCCCGCTCATCATGGGAACGGTCTGGACATTGGGCTTGATGGATATTTTCGGAGTCGGTTTCAACCTGGCCAACAGTCTCTTCCTCCCGCTCATTGTGGGGGCCGGCGTGGAATACGGCATCATCATCCTGCAAAGGCGGCGGCAAGACGGGGTTTCCAAGGACGGGACTGCGATCCCTTTAAGCACCGCTAAAGGCGTTATCTTGGCCGGGCTTACGACAGCGGTGGGCTTCGGAAGTCTGACCATCGCCCATCATCAGGGCATCGCCAGCCTGGGACTGCTTGCCATGATCGGCAGCCTCAGCATCCTGATCGCCGCCGTGATTTTTCTTCCCGCTCTGATGCAGGTCACAGACGCCGTTTTTGCCGGAAGAAAAGCGGCACTTCGGGGTAGCCCCCAACCTTGCCTCGAGCAAAACAGCTCTGATGATCAAGGTTTTAAGACTCGCAATTGAACAATAAACAGCTTATGCTGCAAGCAAAAAACTTCATAAAAAAAAGGAGGTTGGACGACTCGACGGTCCGGCAATTCAAAGATCTTTACCAGAGTGAACCTGATGCCCCGGGAACCGATAGCAACGGTCTGAAGAATGCATCACGAGCCATGAGACGTCCGAGAAAAAAATGCACTCAAAATGCTTCGATAAAATCACCGTCTTTTTACTGCTGTGTTGTTTTACGGTCCTTATTTCCCAGCGGGGTGTGGCGGCTGCGGCCGGCCCCGTGGAGTACGTCCACGGCATCTTAAATGAGGTCATGGCCATCCAGACCAGTCCAAAATTGGAAGGAGCGGTCCATGAGGAGGAGAGAAAAACTGCCATAGGGGCGGTCATTTTAAAAAATTTCGATACAGACCGGATGGCAGAAACCGCTCTGGGCGACACCTGGAAGACACTCAATACCAAACTTCGAAACGAGTTTACCACCATTTTCCGGGATCTCTTTCAAGACTCCTACACCCGGATGGTTCTGAATTTTCTCAAACAGGAGAAAGTCAAATACTTTCCTGAAGAACCACAAGGAGAAGAATCCCTTGTCAAAACGGTCGTTCTCAGGCCCAATGAGAATATCCCGGTTGACTATCGCCTTGAAAAGAAGAACAAAGGATGGCTCGTATACGATGTCACCATCGACGGTGTCAGCATCGTCCAGACATACCACAACTCCTTCCAACGGGTGATCAAAGGGGCCTCCTTCCAGGTTCTGCTCGACAAGCTCCGCCTTCAGCAGAAGGCCATCAGGGAAAATCCCTGATCATCGCTCAAATGGAAACGCCAAGGGAAACACTGCCATGGAAAAACGAATTTTCTTTGTGAACCCTCCTTCGTTCGAGGGATTTGACGGCGGGGCGGGAAGCCGGTTCGCCGCCAAACGGGAGGTGCGCTCCTTCTGGTATCCGGTCTGGCTGGCCCAGGCCGCAGCCATGTGCCCCCAAAGCAGGCTGGTCGATGCACCGGTGGAAGACATGACTGTAGACGATACAGTTGCCGTGGGGAAAGGTTACGATGTGGCCGTTATCTATACCAGCACCCCCGGCTTCGGCAACGACATGCTGCTGGCCCAATCCTTGAAAAGCCGGTATCCCGATATGCTGATCGGCATGGTGGGGCCCCATGTCACGGTCCTTCCCGAAGATGTCCTCACGCATGACAGCAGCGTGGACTTCGTCATCCGGGGGGAATTCGACTATGTGACTGCCGATATCGCCAGTGGAAAAACCTATTCGGACCTCGACGGAGTCTCCTACAAACGCAACGGCAAAATCGTTCATAATCCGGACTTGGCACCGATTGAGGACTTGGATGCCCTTCCTTCCGTGCTCGATGTCTATCGACGCGATCTGCCCATTGACAAGTATTTCATCGGCTATCTCCTTCATCCTTATCTTTCCATTTATACGGGCCGCGGGTGTTACGGGCAATGCACCTTCTGTCTCTGGCCTCAGACCATTTCCGGCCGCAAGTACAGGACACGTTCGCCTCAGGTGGTTGTCGAAGAGATCTCCCGCGCCAAACACATGTTTCCCGAGGTGAAAGAGTTTTTCTTCGACGACGACACCTTTACCGGCAAAATAGGCCGCATCGAAGCAATCGCCCGTGGGATCGCCCCGTTAAATATCACGTGGTCCTGCAGCGCCCGGGCCGACGTACCCGAGAAGACGCTTCGCATCATGAAGGACAGCGGCTTGCGTCTGATCATGGTCGGAATCGAATCCGGAAGCGATGCTATTTTAGAAAATGTCAAAAAAGGCATCACCACGGAACAGATGCGGAAATTCATCGGCAATTGTAAAAAATCAGGCATCGCCATTCACGCCAACTTCATGATCGGGCTGCCGGGAGAAACGCCGGAGACGATCCGCCGGACGATCGGCTTTGCCAAGGAACTCGACCCGGAAACCCTGCAGGTCTCAATCGCCACGCCGTTTCCCGGAACGGAATTCCACCGGCAGGCCGTGGAAAACGGCTGGCTCCTGGATGGGGGAATCGTCACTGGATCGGGTTTTCAACAGGCTGGCCATGCATTTAAGAGTCTGAGCAGCAAAGAGATTTTTGAGGCCGTAGAAACGTTTTACCGCAAGTTCTACTTTCGGCCGAAGCCGATCCTGCGCATTTTAAAGACCATGATATCCGACAAAGATGTCTGCAAACGCCGGCTTCGGGAAGGACGGGAGTTTTTCGCGTATATGCATCAAAGGAAAAGGGAATCCTGACGATATGCGCTGGCAATATCTTTTTCTTCTTCCTGTTGTGCTGTCTTCCCTTTACTGGATTGCAGCCGCCGTCTGCGTGGCGTTTTTCGTACGACGCGAAAAAGCCGCCCCGGCCGCTGCCCACGACGCTGCTGCGCTTCCCGCCGTATCGCTGCTGAAGCCGGTCTATGGGCTGGAAAAGGATCTTAAGGCCAACTTGGCAACGGCTTGTTATCAGGACTACCCGGAATACGAACTCATCTTCGGAATTCAACGGAAAAATGACCCGGCCCTTACAATTGTAGAAGAGATCTCTGCTTCGTCGCCACGGGAAAAAACCTTCGTCGTGGTAGACGAGACAGCCATCGGCAATAACGGAAAGGTCAACAACCTTTATAATGCCAGCCGGAAGGCAGCGGGAGATGTTTTTGTTTTTTCCGACAGCGATATGATGCTTGCCCCCGATTATCTCCGCACCATCGTCGCACCTCTTGCCGATAAAAAAAACGGCATCTGTTGCACTTTGTACCAGGCGGTTCGACCTGAAAACATATTCGAGGTTCTCGAGCTTCTCTCCTATAACGCCGAATTCATCGTCTCCATTGTATTCGCTATCGTCACCAAAACATCCCTTGCCTGCCCGGGAGCCAGCCTGGCGATTCGGCGGGACGTTTTGGAGGCTGTGGGAGGACTGAAAGATCTTTGTAATTTCCTCGTAGAGGATTACGAGCTGGGAAGACGCGTTGTGGAAAAGGGTTTCCGGGTACATTTTCACCCCTATACGGTGAAGATGCATTTGAACCTTACAAGTCCGGTTGACTGGTGGAGACATCAGGTGGGCTGGGATCAAAAAACGAAGTCGGCCAATCCGTCAGGCTTTTTTCTCACCCTCCTTATCCGCGGGGTCCCTTTCGCTTTTTTCTATGCCTTAACCGGTGCACCATATGGGGAAATGCTCTTCCTTTTCACTGTCATTCTGCGGATGTCGACTGGAATTTCCAATGCGCTTCTTTTGCAGGACCAGGACGGATTAAAATTCATCTGGCTTCTTCCCGTGCGGGACATCCTCGGCCTGGTCGTCTGGGGCGGAGGACTGTTGAAACGAACAACCTCTTGGCGCGGCCTGACGTTTCATCTCAAAAACGGAAAATTGACCAAAGAAAGACAATGAAACGGCTGATCGTAACTGCGGATGATTTCGGATTAAGCACTGAAGTGAACCAAGCCGTCATCGAAGCGCATCGAAACGGGATCCTGACCTGCGCCAGCCTGATGGCAGGCGGCAGGGCGGCCGGCGAGGCCGCCTTGCTCGCCCGGAAGTACCCGTCGCTTAAAGTGGGACTTCATATAACGTTGGTGGATGGTTTCTCCGTTCTGCCGAAGGAGGAGATTCCCGACCTTGTTGATGAAAACGGCCGCTTTTCCGACGACACGGTTTTAAGCGGCATCCGTTATTTTTTCTCGCAACGTGCAAGAGCCCAGATCGCCATGGAATGCGAGGCGCAGATCCGAAAATTTTTGGATGCAGGCTTGAGCATTGATCACATCAATAGCCACAGGCACCTGCATATCCATCCCGCAATCCGCGATATCCTTCTACCGCTGGTGTTCAAATATCGAATCCCGGCCATGCGTCTTCCCCGTCCCGCGGGTCGGGCTCAGAGTCTGCAAGCCACCGTTATGACGAGCGTCATGACACCATGGATTCTGGCCTTGCAACGCAGGCTGGTCGTGACAGGAATCCCGCATAATCGCGAGATCTTCGGGTTGTATGAGACCGGCGCCATGGTGGAGTCGGCCTGGCTGCGCATCATTCCCCGCATCCGCGACGGCGTCACCGAAATTTACTGCCACCCGGCATGCGGCAAATCCGCAGCACTCCGTGAGAAAACGCCGCACTATAAAAACGAGGAGGAGCTTGCGGCTCTGACAAACCCCTCCATTCGTGATCAACTGGAACGCCGGCATGTGATCCGCACCCATTTTACCGCCTTAAAGTAACGAAAAGACATGGAAGTGAGGCGTTTGGGTGGAAAGGCTATTTTTCAAGATGACCCGCCGCGTGATCTGCTTTAAACCTCCCCCAAAGGACAACACCCTTTAAAAATTTCCCGGTGCGTGCTTTTTCTATGAGCGAGGCGCTGAAAATCACCCCGATACCGAGAAGGGCCAGCGCCACCCAGGCGTAGTCGCTGTGCAGTGTAAAGGCTTGCAGGCAGAAATTACCCAGGCTGACCGCCGCAGAAAGCAATCCAGATACGAAAACGGGCATTTGCCCTGCCAGAATACCTGCAGCCACAAGCACCAAGGCAACCACAACGCCGACAACGGACACCAATGCCGTGGCCTCGATCCAATGGGCGACGACAATGCTGATCAGGGCGATACAGGCAGCCACATTCCTGAAGTCCTCCACGGTTGAACCCTCGTCCATAAAGGATTGAACGGCAAGTATCGCTGCCAAGGGAAGCAGGACCAAATAAACCGTCATCCCATCTTCCGAGAAAAAAGCGCCCAGGAGAGGCTGCAGACAGGTGATCCAGCCGGCGGCAAGGCCTATATAACCAACAATCAGGCACATTTTTTTAAGGACTTCTGTTTTTACCGTTCTTGCCCAGTGAAAGGTCAAATAAGCTCCTGCCAGGAGAAGCATAAGCCCATAAAATCCCGGACCAACGTGATAGAAAAAGCTGCGCCCCAACATGACCCAGAGCGGACCAGTGAGTATGGAGCGGGCCGCGCGGCCCTCAAAGCTCTCAAGCTTGAAATCTCTTCTCAGGTATACGTTGTCGACCCAATACATTCCGCAGGCCATTATAACAACGATGAACCCCAGTCCCATACCGTACCGCACGGGAAGCAAAATACAGAGGTTGGCCAATGTAAACACAGCTGTCATGAGTACGGCTTGGGAACGCGCCAATACCCTGAATGCCAGATAGCTTACCGGCACGGCAACGGCACATGTCAGTGCGGCTGCGACCAGTACTTTGAAGGAAGAGGAAAGGGAGAAAACCAGGGGCTGGGGCATGTCCACAGGTGGATGACCAAAGAGCGAGAAAAGCATGGCGCCCAACTGAGAAGCAAGAACGGGAAAAAAGGCCGCAGCAAAACCCAGGAAGGCGCGAGCACCCTTCTCTTCCTTGAGCACCACCCCCGTAGCCACTCCGGTCACTCCCAACAAACCGCAAAGGACCAACATAATCCAGTGGCGGGTCATTGGAGAAAAGGAATACACTCCCTGCACCATGAAAGTGATTGCAGCAGCTGTCAGTATAACACCGCCGCCCAAACGCAATATGCTGGTCAACTCAGGCCGGCCATGCAGCAGTTCGGCCTTCGGTACCTTCTCAAATTCCAAGTCGAGTTGTAGATCGATTTTTTCAACGGTCGGTTCGGGTTGTTGTCCTGTTGTCATTCTCACACCTCCCCTTCCGGTTTCGGATCCGCAATGAGCTGATCAAGCACTACCCGCAAGGCCTGTTGTTGTTCGTCGGCGTCGAACTCCGCGGTCAAAGTGTCGTTTACAACGGTCTCGCATCGGGCATGCAGTTCCCGAGCTACAACATCGGTCTCCCAGCGGGTAAACAGATCGTCGATATCGTGATGAATGCCGCCATCGGTGCGCTGCAACGCATAAGCCGCCTCGGCACATGCCTGGCGGCCCGCCAGATTCTGATGTTTACGCTTAACTGCCTCCAATTTTTTCAAAATATGGTCCACATCCCCGGCCATTTTTCTTTTCAGGTTCATAACCTCATCCAACTCACTTGCCACCTGGCGATGATCTTTCTGCGCTTGAGTCATACGCGCAACACATGCCAAGGCTTTGGATTCGTCGGATAGATGTACCTGTCGAGCCCGTTCTGCCCATAATGCCGCCTGCTCCTTTAACCGGACGGCTTCTTTCTCCAAGCGGGCGACTTCCTCATCAACTTGAGCGGACCTGACTTTAGCCTTGGCCACAACCCGCTCATATTCCCGGATATAGGCTATGGAAAGAGCCTCTTTGTTTTCAAATCGATCGGCCATGGCATCGACACCTGAAGAGACGGTGATTGCCAATTTTTTAAACAGCTTCATGGAATCTCCTTTCATATTTAGTTGTTGGACTTTGAAATACTTCACATACAGCCTCCTTGGAGATCCACGAAATATGCCAATTACAATAGAAAAGTTATTTGTTTTTCATAACAGTAGCTTACAACTCAAAGTGATAATTAACTTCAAAAGAATATGTACATTTTTTGCATTAACTTAAGTCAAAATATGTACACAGCGGCAAATACTTGGGTCTGAGAAGATCCAAAGAGCGCAGGAGTAATACTTTCCGCAGGGAATACTTTTACACAAGAGCCTCTTGCAAAATGGTCTTTTCGCCCAAACTCTGTGTTATGCTCTAAATTTTATCCTCGGAATATCCAGTATATGCCTGCGGTAAAATTTTTCGCATGCCTTGATCTTGAGCGAAAATCCTCATTTTGCAAAAGGCTCACAAATAAAAGATTCGAAAATAAGGGGAAAGGAAGGATGCCTAAGTACAATTTGATCTCGATTTAATCTGTCGAAAAGAAAACCATAAAGGCAGACGGAGAACCCGCCAGCAAAGCCAAACCGTAACGGGTAGGTTTATCGCACGGGAATGCGCCCAGCTCTTGAGCAATCCGGGAGGATGCAGGGGAAAAATACACTTTAGCCTCGCATTGCAACCGCCCTTCCGATTCGTGGCGATAAAAAGCTGCCATCTCATCAGAGCATCCCTTTTCTGCATAAGCGGAGCTAAAAGCGGTGGCGATATCGCTCAGCTCCTGGTGGGCGAGCATCGCATCACCAAGATTTTTGCAAAACCAGGTAGACATGGCGTCCTTTTCTTTAACGAAGAGTTACATTCGTCGTTCTTGTCTCAGTTTTAAGGCAACCTTGAAAAATTCGATTTTACAAAATGGTCTTCGTTAAAATATAAGGACAATTTGCCTCCATACCAGGATCTTTCCTTACGTTCTGCAATTGCTAATTTTAGAAGCTCATTACCTAATGGCGGTTCAGGCAAGCCGCATTTCTCATGAACATTGTGTCAATTTGGAATCTTCGGTCTTTTGGCAGTGAACATAGATTACTATAGTCCATTGCCAAAAAATTTCGAACCTGACGCTGCCTGAACTGATGAGAAATGTGAGTTAGGCGGTTTCTAAAGAACGTTAAAAAAGAGGGGTTGGTGCTTTCCTCCATCTGCATTCCCTCATGGAAAGCTCCAACCCCGATTAGCCGGTACGGCCATTTGCCTTTTTAAGACGTTTTTATTTCAATTGATCTGGGTTTTGCCGCGGCTGACTTGGGCAGATGAAGATGAAGAACGCCATTGTGCAATTCGGCACTGACTTTTGAAACATCGATGGACTGCGGCACCGAAAACACGCGTGCGTATTCAAGGTCGCCAAACTCATCCCAGATAACCGCGCCTTCGCTGTTGACGCTGTTTACGCCGCGCAATGTCAACTTTCCGTTATCGATATTGACTGTCAGATTTTCTTTAGTCACTCCCGGCAGATCTGCAAAAAGGAGAATCTCATCGTCATTTTCAAAAATATCCACCTCAGGTGCAGCCGAACGAATCTGACGAGAAACTTCCATCTGAGTATCCTCTTTTTTCATGATATTCTGGCTGTCGCTCATATCCATTACCTCCAAGATATCGTTGTTCAATTTTATATAAGGTGAATCAACCGATGGCTATCTGCCGGGGCTTCGCGGCCTCTGCTTTCGGCAGAGACAAGCGGAGAATCCCATTTTGCAAGCTCGCCTCAACCCCGTCGGCGTTAATATCAGCGGGAAGCGTAAAACTGCGGGAGAAGGATGTCGTCTTTCTTTCCCGCCGGTGGACGGTATAGCCTTCGGGCGCGTCCGACTTTCTGGATCCGCTGATCTCCAGATAATTTCCTTGAACCTTTACTGAAAGATCTTCTTTGAGAAATCCAGGGACTTCTGCCTCGATTTCAAATTTACCGCCAACATCGTATAGATTTGTTTTCGGCAGGCTCATCTCCCCCGGCCAGTTGATGTTCCAGCGATATGATCGGTCGAATTCAGAAGAAAGACCGTCAATGCTGTTGCGAAGCAGGTTAATGGTTCTAAACATCCGATCGATATCATTCCATCGTGTCAGCATAGCTCGCCCTCCTTTGTTTAATTTCAGGTTATCTTAAAGATACCCTCTACTTATTACCTCTTTTATGCTCAAAAAATAATTCTTAATTAATATGTGTCAATACCTCAAATTCAATAAAACGCATCTTATCTTTTCATTACTATTAATTCGTCTTGTTGACTTAGTAATTCAGCAGCGCTACAATATAGAAAAACAAGGAAAACAGTATGAAAAAGAACAATGACGACACGACAGTCTCCTTCTCCAATCTGTCGGCTGATACATTGAGAGGCAAGCAATCTGTCCGTGTTACCTTCCGGTTGCCGGCGCAAATCATCGCCTTGCTCAGTCTGACCGCAAACCAGCTCGGATTACAGCAGAAATCGCTTTTCGATCAACTTGTCGAAGATAAGGATATCCTCGACAAGGTTGCAGAAGAAGGCCAAAATTATGTCAGCAGCCATAAAGAGAGAATACAAAAAACATATGTCATTAGCAGGGATTCTCTTGCGGCACTCAAAAACATCGCCAAAGAGTACAAAATCCCAAGAGACCTGTTGGTCGAGTTGTCCATCAATCGACTAAGACCGGTCATGGATGCAGAGAGGAAGAAGCAACGGAAATGGGAAAGCCTGCAGACAGACTTGGACGACCTTATGCAGCATGGGCAACTTACACTGAAAAAGGCTGCCAAACTACTGCCTGAAGAAGACCCTTTATTACAGAAAACAAAGGAACTCATGACCGGTCTGGAAAAGGGATATAACGAAATCTTCGAATTGATTAAAAAAGGGAAACAGGTTAAGAAATGATTCCTACGCTTGACCTTTTCAAACAAGAGAAGCGCCAAGATGGAATAAATTTTCTACATTACTCTGAAGTTTCATCTCTATTTTTGTCTGATTGTACGGGATAGAGACGTTGGCATTGCGTTCATTGAACGTTGCCCGCTTCTTGACGATGAAGTCGTTCGGTGAGTTTGAAATGGAAAACATCGCGCCTCCCATATGGGGAGAACCCAAATTCAAGGTAAAATTCATGCAAAGAGGCCTTCGAAGGGGGGACTCGCCTGCGGCCTTTCTCCGCCAATTTCCAGGACTCCATCCTCAATGGGGCAACTGTCTTTTTGACTTCGATGTGGACTGCCGGGACTACGACTGGCTGGTGGTCGATCATGACATCCCCCCTGGCGACGGAGTGCTGAGCGAAGAAAAACTCAGCTGCCCTAAAGAACGGACAATGCTCATAACAGGAGAGCCGTCCTCGATTACCGTGTACGGCGTCGATTATCTCAATCAGTACGGCTGCATTCTCTCATTTCAGGAACCCTGGGCCATGCGGCATCCCAACGTGATTTTTCATCAGCCGGGGTTGAGGTGGTACTACGGACTGCCTTTCGGCGACGGCGAGTATATCTCCTGGGATCAATTGGCGGGCATGCCGCCGCCGGAAAAAAACTGCACCATCTCAACCGTGTGCTCGGAACGAACCGGCAGAGTCACCATACATTCCAGCCGAGTCAAATTCACCCGGCTCTTGAAGGCCGAGCTCCCGGAGCTTGATGTGTTCGGCCATGGGGTGCGAACAATGGTCGACAAGGCTGAAGCCCTTGATCCGTACAAATATCATATCGTAGTGGAAAACCACGTTTTTCTCCATCATCTGACCGAAAAGATGCCGGATGCTTTCCTCGGCTATTGCCTGCCCTTCTACCATGGCGCCCCAAATGCCGGCAGCTATTTTCCAAAAGAAAGCTTTATCCCGATAGATATCAACAACTACGCCAGGACACGCGATATAATTAAAAGTCATATCGCCAATAACGAATACGAGGATCGATTGCCGTATATCACGGTTGCACGGCGGCTGGTGCTTATGGAACAAAATCTTTTTGCGATCATCGATCGCATGATCACCGACCAGGAGGAGAAAATTTCCACCACGACCATGGGCAAGGTGATCCGCAACCGCTCCACAATGCGGATCAAGAATCCTCTTGCCGGAGTCCGGAGCCTCACGGAAAAAGCACTCGTGAAAACCTATCTCAGGTTTACAAGCAAATCACGCCAAAAACCCAAAGACTTATAAACCTTCTTTACGCATGCCCATCTGTTTTTTCTGTTACAAACTTATTCCGGTTTTGAGGAGATTCATCTACACGGCAGGAATGTGAGAGACGTTATACCTTTCTAATTTGCGCCGTTTTTATGAAACGTGGATTAAGGATAACTTCAGACTCCTTCCTGCCGGTAAGGTAAACAAGGATATCCTTCCTTGTCACATCGGTTGCGAAAACATTACCACGCCCCTCTTCAAATTCATTCCACCTCTCTTCAAACTGCTTCGTCTTCTCTCTGTTTAACGTCCAACTCAACCCTTTTTCAATGCCGGTCATTGAAATTCTGTATACGGTCGCCGATTCAAACGGAAATGGTTCTCCAAGTGTCGACAATCTCTTCTGATCACAGGAGAGAAAAAGGTTTTCCCAGACTGCCTGATCGCCGCCGGAAAGAAACGGCGAATTCTCTTTGCCGTAGAGTTTGAGAACTGCCTCTTCATAGCAGCTCCTGTCTCTGAAAACTTGCGCGTTGTTGAGCAAAAATTGAATGTGATCCCGCTTGTTCAGCTTAAGCATCGCCAAGATCGGATCTTCTTCAGCCTCAACCGTCTTTTTTAAGGCTTCTAGCTTTTGGGCTTTAAGCTCTTCGTGTCTGGCCTGCATTTTCTCATTATCAAACGTGCCCATATACACATCAGGCGGATACAACAGTTCCATGCCCGACAGATCCCAATGCATAATCCTCTCCTTGCCTTTTGCGCTTGAATTGAGGTTTTTTAATGAACGATTTTACGGTGGAAAGCCTCGCACATGATGGATCATACACCAGAAACCCGGTTATCGCGAGACAAGATCCTCACCACGTCAGCTTGTTGAGCAAATAAGACGCATCAAGTCTGGCCAGGATAATAAAAAATCTCATAACCACCAAAGCTCAGTCTGAACATTTGACCGAGAATCATTTGTGATCATACCAAAAAAACAAAATTCCGAAGGCTGCTATGAAAAAATAATTTTTGGTTCAAAATGAATGTACCTGAAAAAATTTTGCATAAGGTATGGAGATATTAATAAGAAGATAATTTTTTCATCTTCTTAATTCACGAAAACGGGAAACGGGCAGAAGACAGTTTACTCTTATCCTTTTGTCGCACTTTGAGAGGCATACGGAGAATCTTTGAGCCAGGCCGCCAAAATATATAACGAATGAAGAGAGTTTCAATAATTTCCCTCTGTTAAGAAAATATATTTATCAGTTGACATCGCTTGGTTTTTTGTGTACCGATTTTGGGATGTGGGCGTTTTTGCCGTATATAAATGCGTCGTGGAAATTTGACACCACGATTTCAAATACTTTATGATTATTAAAGATTCGCATCAGCTTTTCGTTTTCCATCCGACGACGGTGACGGATCTGCACTGTGGAGAGGGTGACTTTTATCGAGGGCTGCATATTCCTCGCCTTCACGCACCTCATTGAGCGCAGCCTCTCTGCCGATATATCGATTTCCCCCCTGATCGGAGATCTCCTGGAAACCTCTTTATGGAGAATTCGATTGGGCGCGCTAGTTTTTTTATATAATTTCGTACGCTTGTTACAAGCGGTATTCGTTTTATTCCAAGAGAATACCGTAATTATTATCTTGTGTTAGCGAGGAAACGGAAGAGTGACGAAACTACAAAACGCGCGGTTCAAAAAATCCAATTTTGCCTCCTATGATGAAGCGGTCTTCGATTCGGACATGCTCAAACTTCTCATGGCAATCGATGAAAATAAGCCGATCCTTCAGATTGCCAAAGAGATCAACATGGATCCCGTTGTCTTCAAAGAAAGCTTCTTGAGGTTGTTTAAACTAAAACTGATCGAGGAGGTCAAACCTCAAGTTGCCTACGTCGATGAATCCTTTTTGACAATCTTGCGAGATACCCTGATTAATCTGACAGGCCCTTTGGGAGAAATGCTTTTGGAAGATACGGCCGAAAAAATGAACTACGTGATCCCGAAAATTCCAAAGACCAATGTTGCGGATTTCGTCTACCAGATAGCCCAGGAAATCCCCGGAGATAAAGAACAGGCTGAATTCAAAAAAATAATGCTCAAGGAAATTAAGAGCTTGGGCTGACGGCTTCCACAGCTTACTCCGTTACTGGTAACATAATAAAAATACTTAACAAAAGGAGGGATGCACATCTTCAAAAATCATGTTTGAGAATCAGCCGGAAATGTTTTGTGTGAACACCGGTTGATCTCTATGCATCAGAAAATAGTTGCGGGAAGTATACGTGGTCAGACATTCTCAATCGGGCAATGGGGGGCGGGCGCCCATTACATGGAGGAGATGAAATTGACACCTATGAAATCGAAATTCATGAACCGTTTTACTCTGCTTTTTCTGTTTTGCATCACCCTCCTCTGGTCCTCCATCCCGGTGGCAGCGGAGTCGCAGGAGCTCACCGGCTTTGACCAGCAGGTCAAAGAGATGGCAACGAACTGCCGTGATGAGGTCGTCAAAGAATTCAACAGTCTCATTGCCACAAACAAGCTCAGCCTGAGCCAGCTCTTCGACACTTTTTACATCCCCATACCCAATACCTATCCACAAAAATTCCATACCCAGTACGACAAAATCACTGACCAGTACATCAGAATAATTCTCGATAAATATCTGGACATGGACAAAAGACTGCTCTTTGTCGTCGCGGTCGATGTCAATGGATATGTACCGACGCATAACTCAAAGTACTCCAAGCCTTTGACGAACAACGCCGATTACAACATGACCAACAATCGAACGAAAAGGCTTTTTGATGACAGGACAGGTCTTGCCGCGGCAAGAAACACGCAACCGTATTTGCTGCAGAAATACAACAGGGACACCGGAGAGGAAATTTATGATCTCTCGATACCGATCTTTATTTCCGGCAAGCACTGGGGAGCAATCCGGATAGGTTACACACATTGACAGAGCATCAGTAAGAGGGAAAATATTATGAACAGGCCGATCTGCGCTTGCCGCTCAAGCCGGGTCGCAACCGGACCATGAAAACGAACCGGGAATGTAGTGGTCCGTAAAACTTTGTTCCTGGAATTTAAAAGGGGTAAAATTGACATGGCGAATTTCATTACCGGGAAAATTGGTGTAAAAGTATCGATAATCGTTAATTTTTTTATACTTATCGTCATGGTTATCGGCACATACATCCTCATCACCAAGCAAAGTGAAAGCTTAGAGGCGGAGCTTTTAAGCAGAGGGCAGATGCAATCGATAGTTGGAGCCAAGATTGTGGGCAAGCTCATCGAAGAAGCCATCGACAACGGCGTTTTCACGGTGACGGATGCCTTCGACACCAATTATGTCCAGTTCGGTAATTTTAATCCACCGAAATATCACACTAAATACGATTCATATCTGGATAAGGCCATCCTTGGTCTCGAGGATGAATTTCTTTTGGACAAGAGCATCGTTTTTGCTGTTGCCGTTGATAAGAACGGCTATCTCCCCACGCACAACAGCCGATTCCAACAACCGATTACCGGCGATCAGAAAAAAGATCTGGTCGGCAACAGAACGAAACGCGTCTTTAACGACCCCGTCGGCTTAAAGGCCGCCCAAAATCTCAAAAAAGGTTTTCGTCAGATATACTATCGAGATACAGGGGAAACCATGTGGGATATCTCCTCTCCAATCATGGTAAAAGGAAAACATTGGGGCGGCTTCCGAATCGGCATTGAGCTCACTACAATTCAGCAGGCCAAAAGAAAACTGATGTACACCCTTCTGGCGATAATGGGCACGATTCTCATTCTTTCCATAATCTTGACCTCCGTGATAGTCGGTCGGTCCCTCAATCCGATCAGGGAACTTTCAAATAGAGCCGACGAGTTGGCCCATGGCCGAAATCTTCAGGAGGAGATTGTATCGACACGTAACGATGAAGTCGGCGAGCTCGAAGCCTCGCTCAACCGTCTGCGCTTGAGCATGCTCATAGCAATGAAGAAGAAAAACAAATAGGTTTCGTTGAACCTATCCTATAGCCGATTCCTGATGCCGCAATGCACAGGAATCGGCAAATGAAGTTATTGGGCCTCCTCGGTTGTATACCCTTCTCCTTTCCAGGCAAAAATCCCTCCCGGCTGTCTGTAAACGTTCGTATAACCGAGTTTTTTCGCCCAGAGAGCACCGTTGTGGCTCCTGGTGCACTTCACAAAACCGCAGTAGATGATGATCTCTTTGTTCATATCGGGGCCAAGAAGTGCTTTATACTCCTCCTGAGTCTTTCCGCCGGTTTCCTTACTGTCCCAAACCGTCATTTCCGGGATGGGAAAAAGAAATTGTTTGGCGCCCGGGATGTGTTCTTTTTTATAACTCGCCTCATACGGCATTGTATCGATAATGAGGATATCTTTTTTCGTTGCGATAAGTTCGTGCAGCTCTTTGGCGGTGATAATTTTATAGTCGCCTCGCACGACCTCCCGGGCAAGCTTTACACCTGAGCTTTCAACAGCCACCTCTTTTTCGAATTTGTTCTCCCCAAAAGCAAAGGCGCTGGTACAAAATAACGCCCCAGCCAAACACGATACCGCCACCAACTTGCCCCACCTGTTTTTAACAGTCATTCTATTCCTCCCTCGTTTGCTTTCCATTCCGCCGGCCGTGCCAAAAAAGGTATGCCACGGGCAGCAATAAAAGAAGGTCGCGAAACAATGCGGCCTTGAGATTGCTGAAAAACTTATACTCCGGTTCTTCTTTGCCGAAACACCCGCAATCTATGTCAAGTCCCAACCACAATCCGTAGCCGAGTACGGCGATAAACAAGAACAAAAGACAGGAAACGAGAATCAGCGACATATTCCTTCCGCGCCTGAAAAAAAGCCCCAAACCGCCGACAATTTCGAGTACAACCAAGAAGAAGGCGAAGGGGCTCAACCATCTATCCGGCAGAATCCCATAGGCGTCTATTACCAAAGCAAAGGATTTCAGGTCCATAAGCTTTGGAATGGCGGCAGCTAGAAACACCGCCGACAACAGCGCTCTACAAGCCCAAGCCAATGCATCTGAGGAATATTCTTTTGTGAAAATTGCAGGCATAGCGCAGTCTCCCCTTGTCTATCCCGATTTCCCCCAGGCTTCATTAAAATTTTAGGACCAATGTCCTAACTCCCTTGGCGAGCTGATGCTAAATAGAAATTTACGACTTGTCAAATAGGTAATTCCTATGAAGGCTTCTCAAATAAACAGGATTTTCCGAAGAAATGAAAAAATATGACTGCAACGGGGATGGGATTTGAAAAAAGCAAGAAGAACCTAAAAAAGGTCAGGAAAACAGATGCACGCCACTTCTCGTGGGCAAATGAGTTTAGAAGTTAGAGACGGCCGACCAAGGGAGTAAGAAAAACTTTATCGCCATCTTTCAGGTTCATGATCACCCGGCCGGGGGGGTCCGTAGTCACACGGCCAATGATAACGGCATCCCTGCCTGCGGGAAATGTGCGCGCAAGCGTCAAAATGTTTTTAGCCTCTTCCTCGGCGCAGACTAGAATGCAGACCCCTTCGCTGCCCAAATACAACGGATTGCAGTTGATGAGGCAGCATGCATCACAGACCTCCTTCCTGATGGGCAAATGCTCCTCACTGACTTCAAGGCAGACTCCGGAAGAAGAGGCGATCCAGACCAGAGAGGTAGCCAGTCCGCCCCGGGTAGGGTCCCGCAGGGCATGGACCGAGTTGGGAAACTGTTCGATGATGCTCTGGATAAGATAATGCAGCGGTTGGGTGTCGCTTTTACACTTCGCCTGCTGTTCAAGGCAACTGTTTTGCAGGGACATTACGGCAAGCCCATGCTCGGCCAAAGAGCCGGAGAGAATGATGACATCTCCGGGAACAGCTCCTGAACCGGAAATTTCCTCGCCCAAAGGAACGAGACCGATACCGGACGTATTGATACAGATTCCGTCCACTTTACCTTTGGCAACCACCTTGGTATCGCCCGTGACCACGGCAACTCCCGCTTCAGCCGAAGCTTTGCCGATGGAACGGACAATCTCATCCAGCTGGCCGACTGAAAACCCTTCCTCAATGATAACTCCGAGGCTTAAAGCCAAAGGCATGGCCCCACGCATGGCAAGGTTGTTGATGGTGCCGTTGACGGCTAGGGTTCCAATATTGCCGCCTGGAAAAAAAAGCGGATCACCCACATAGCTGTCTGTGGAGAAGGCAATTCGCCCCGAATGCTCTTCAAGCAGCGCGCTGTCCTCAAGAGCGTGAAGGACAGGACTGGTAAGATGTTTCAGAAAGATGCCGCTTAAAAGCTCCTGACTGGCAACACCACCACTTCCGTGGTCCAACAAAATTTTATCCATACACCCTGTTCCCGAAAAAAGCTGTCCTCAACCGTCGATCAATCCTCTTCCGCTTCCTTTTTCATGTCGGCATATTGCTGGGATTCCGTGACCTTTTCGCTATTGAGTCGATCAATCTCCTCGCGATTGAGATGGAACATGCCGCAGGACGGACAGGTTGCGTCGAATTCATCGCCCACAGCGCACTCTTTGAGTTCGTCGATGGTCATATGGTCTATGAACCCGCAGGCACCGGTCGGGTTTTCAGCTCTTACTTTCGGTCTTCCAAATCTTCCATTGCGTGCTGCCATTTCATTCTTCCTTATCTACTGTTCATTATATAATATGCAAAAATTTAACAAATTTTTATAAGGCGAGGTATCTACACGGAATTCACCCGGAGACGAGCCTGTCCACCTCCACCCCGTCGACATCCAAGATCCTCACTTCCATCGGTATACCGCCATCCAGACGGTGCGTCGCACAGGACAGTCAGGGGTCGTAGGCCCTGACGGCCATCTCCACTTTGTTGAGCAAACCTTCATCATAAACGCCTCCTTTTATCAAAGAGGTCGCCGCCCGTTTGACGCTCATATTCATCGGCCCGATATTGTGGGTTGTGCCGACAATCAAATTGGCCGCTTCTATGCAGCCATTGCGATCTGTTGTATAATCGTGAATCAAAGTGCCCCTTGGAGCCTCGACGATGCCGACACCCCGGCCGGCCCTGGGTTCGGATTCTGTTCTGACCCGGGGGTCTGTGATTTCGTCTTTCTGCAGCAGTTCAACCGCGCGTTCGCAAACATAGATCAGCTCGATAAGCCGTGTATAGTGGTAGAGCAATGTCTGCTGGGCGGGGCGGCCGAAAAGCTCGCGAAACTCCTCCAGAGCGGCCTGTGCCTTGGGAGTCGATATTTTTTCACACACATTGATCCTGGCAAGCGTATTGGAGCGGTAGATTCCAGCCGGTGCATCCGGATCAAGGGAAAAGCCTTCCTTCCACACCTTGGCATACGGCATTTTTCCGTAGCTCCAATTTTCTACATGTTCGCCGATATAATCGGTATATTTCCCGCCTTCGAATTCGACTATGCTGCCGTCGGGCTTCATCAGCCGTTGTATGCCGTCATAGAGACGGAGCGAGCCGTCTTCTCTGTCCACCGTTCCCAAAAAGCCGGTGGTGATGGCACCCAGGCCGGTGATGACATCCATATATTTGGAAAAGACCTTCTTCTTGGCAAAATCGAAGGCGTAGCAGGCAAAATCAAGCAGAGTCACGCTGTCTTGCAAAAGCTCGGCACGCTCCTCTTCGCGCATGGGTTTGGAAAATCCGCCAACAACGCCGGCCACCGGATGGATGGACCTTCCGGCGAAACGTTCCAGCATCGTCTGCCCGAGCTGCCGCATCTTTACAACCTTTACGGCAAGCGCAGGTTCCGCTTTGACGATGCCGATCACGTTGCGCACTGAATAGTCGGCGTCCGGGCCAAGCACGAAATCGGGAGCGGAAAGGAAGAAGAAGTGCAAAATCTTGTCGCTGATATGGGCAAAAAGCTGGCAGAGTTCCCGCAGCATGTGACCGGCGGGCGGAGGCGTTACGCCGAAAGCCGCATCCACGGCCTTATTTGCCGCCAGATGGTGCATCCACGGGCAGATGCCGCAGATTCGGGTGACGATGCGCGGGATCTCTTCTGCAGGCCGGCCTTCCACAAACTTTTCGAATCCGCGCAGAGACTGAATATGCAGAAAAGTCTGTGCAACATCCCCGTTATCATCCAGGTGGATGGCTATCTTGGCATGCCCCTCTATACGGGTAACCGGCGCTATGTTGATAACTTTTCCCATCTTGTCCGGTATCGCCTACTTCTTTCGTAGTGGCCGTAATCTGCCGTGCGCTCCAGAAAATCTGAGGAGCGACCGGCGATCTGAAACCGATTTAAAATCAATGCCATTGCTGGCCAGGGCATTCATCATATCCAGCATCTGATTGCCGTCTTTGCGCACCGGCCCGTAGCAGCCCCGGCAAGGAACCCTGGCTTCGATACACCGAGGCAGCCCATGTCCGGCGCAGCCCGCCGCCGTCACAGGCCCCATGCACATGAATCCCTGCTCAAGCAGGCAACGCATCTGTGTAAAGGGAACTTCCGCATCTATATTGTGCATAAAACGTTTGACTTCGGTAACGACTCCCTTTCCCTTTCTTACCACAGGACAGGTATCACAGACGCTTTTGCTCGGAAGGATCGGCGGCCTGTCCTCCACGACAGCCGTCAGAACCTCGGCAATAAGTCGCGGGTTCGGCGGGCAGCCGGGAAGATGAATATCGATCTTCACCTTTTCGTCGCAGGCGTAAACGCGGTCCAAGGGTGCGGGAACCTCCACATCGGGAAACGGGCTTCCGGCATCGGTGCCCGGCGTGGAATAGACGTCCGTAAGCCCCTGACGCAACCCCCGGCCGTTCATCAACGCAGGAATTCCTCCATGGGTGGCGCAGGTGCCAAGCGCCACCAGGACACGGCATCTCTTGCGCATCGTTGCAAGAATCTCCACATGCTCCGTATTGGCAATGCCTCCGGACACCAAACCCACGTCAGCCTCAGGGATATCCGGTTCCGAACCGTCACCGCGCTGCCCCAGATACTTATGATCCATCAAAACCGGTGCATGAACGAGGTCGATTTTCTCGGTCAGAAGTCCAACGAGATCTTCGCCGATGTTCAATATCGCGATTTCACAGCCTGAACACGCATTGCACCACTCCAGGGCGGCACGCATACCCATAGGTCTTCCTCTTTTATCAAGCAGAGTCCTGCGCATCCACAGGACCCAGCTTTCTGATACGTTCGGTCATTTCAGAAAAGGCTTTCACCAACCTGTCCGGCTCGGACGAGGAAAGCCAGGAGATGGTGTAGCGCTCCTTTTCATAACCGAAGTCTTCCAACAATTCGGTAATCATATCGGAACGAGCCAAGGCCTTGTTGTTGCCGTCCTGGTAATGACATTCGCCAAGATGACAGCCAAGAACCATCACTCCGTCAGCGCCGTTCGACAAGGCATCCAGAACGAGTTCGGGATGAACCATTCCCGAGCACATCACCCGGATGATCCGCACGTTATGCGGGTACTGCATCCTGGCCGTACCCGCAAGATCGGCAGCAGCGTATGAGCACCAGTTACAGCAAAAGGCTATAATTTTCGGTTCAAACCCCATCCTGTAAACTCCTTTTCCTCATGTCCATCTAAGAATTCGATATCTTTTCTTCATTTCGTGCCGCACCCGGCAAGCGCTCCTCAATGATGCAGTGCCGCCCGAACCTGATTTTTGAGCTGCTCCAACGTAAAACCTGCAATGGCCACCCCTCTCTTCGGACAGGTACCCTGGCAGAGACCGCATCCTTTGCATTGGGCATCGTTGATTACGGCAATCTTGGCCGGCTGGCCATCATCGGCCACTTTCCCTGTTTCAGCCAGGGTGATGGCGTGGTACGGGCACACATCGAGACAAAGGGCGCACCCATCACAGAAGACCGGATCGATGATCGCCTTTACCGCATCAAGAGTCATTTTTTCCTTGGACAAAAGCGTCGCCGCCCTTGCGGAGGCCGCAAGGGCCTGGGCCACCGATTCGTCCACGGGCTTCGGGTAATGGGCAAGACCGGCCACGAACATGCCGTCCGTCATGAAATCCACTGGCCGCAGCTTGGCGTGGGCTTCCTGGAAAAAACCGTTCTCCTCAACGGGGATCTTGTAAAGCTTTGCCAATTCTTCCGCGTCCTTGTTGGCCACGATGGCGGCGGCCAAGATCACCATATCGGCCTTTATCAGCACCGGCCGGTGCAGGACATGATCCCACACTTCGACATCGATGGACTTGCCGTTCTGAGTTACCTTCGGTTTGCCGTGCAGTTCATAATTGATAAAGACTACACCCATCTGTCTGGCTTTCTTGAACAGGGACTCGCGTTCGCCATACGTCCGCATATCGCGGTAAAGGATGTAAACGTTGCGGGAGGAATCTTCCCGTTTCAATTCAATGGCCGATTGAACGGAATGCGTACAGCAGACCTTCGAACAGTACATCCTTTCCTTTTCCCGGGAACCGACACACTGGATGAAGACAAAGGATTTTCCTCTTTTGACATGGGTTTCCTTCAAATCGTGAAGCTTATCGAACTCGATGGAGGTGACTACCCTTTGGATCGACTTATACCCATATTCATCGGGTGAATATATCTTGCCTCCGGTGGCGACGATACAAGCCCCATGCTCGATTGTCCTGGTCCTGCCGTTCACATTTTTCAATGTTGTTTTGAAATTGCCGACAAATCCTTCGACGGAGCTGACCACCGATTCCTTATGCAGGATGACCTTTTCGTTAACCAGAATCCTGTCTATGAGTTTGGCCACCTTCATCGGCACATGTTCGCCTGAATAGGTATGTTTCAAATTCAAGGAATTACCGCCGAGTTTATTACTCTTTTCCACCAGATGGACCTCAAAACCCTGCTCGGCAAGACTCAGCGCAGCCGTCATGCCGGCAAGCCCTCCGCCGATTACCAGTCCTTTGGGGACAATGGGTACGGTAATTGAGGACAGCGGGACGGACGAGCTCACCTTGGCCACAGCCATACGGACAAGATCGCAGGCTTTCGTGGTCGCCAGCTGAGGCATTTGGGCATGAACCCACGCATCCTGGTTTCTGATATTGGCAATCTCGATCATATACTCGTTGAGTCCGGCCGCCTTGAGCGTCTCACGGAAGAGATACTCGTGAGTCCGGGGGGTACAGGCGGCAATAACGATGCGATTCAGATTTTTTTCCGTAATTCTGTTGATCAGCATCTGCTGGCTGTCCTCGGAACAGGCAAACATATTGCGTTCAACATGGACGACTCCGGGCAAGGTCCGGGCATACGTCTCCACCGCCTCCACATCGATGACACTTGCGATATTGGAGCCGCAATGACAAACAAAAACCCCGGTCCGGGCTGTTTCCGGCGCCATATTTTTTTCCTTCGGATAGACCTTTTCCCTGGCCAGTTTTCCCCGAACCTGAACCAACAGCTGGGCAACGGCTGCCGCGGCTGCCGACCCCTCGACAACCGACTGAGGAATATCCTTTGGCCCGGCAAAGGTTCCGCAGGTGAAAATACCTTCTTTCGATGTGGTCACAGGAGAAAAATCGGAAGCTGCGGCAAAATTATTGGCACTCATCTGAATGCCCATCAGATCGACCATCCCCTGCAGCTGCTTGGGCGTCTCCATACCCACGGAAAGTACGACCATATCGTAATACTCTTCAACCTGGCGTCCTTGTTCATTGATATAGCGTATCCGCAGGTCGCCGTTTTTTCCTTGCGGCTCCACACCGTGAACCCGGCAGCGGACAAAACGGACCCCCAGCTCGTTTTTGGCCTTTTCGAAGTATTTGTCGAAACCTTTGCCATGGGTGCGGATATCCATATAAAAAATGGACGTCGAAAGGCCGGGCATATGCTCTTTGGCCATGGCCGCTTCTTTGATCGCAGCCATACAGCAGACCGATGAGCAATATCCTTTGCCGCATTTATTTTCGTCCCGGGAACCGACACACTGGAGAAAAGCTATCTTTCTTACAGGTTTTCCATCGGAAGGTCTGGCCAAATGGCCTTCCGTGGGTCCTGTGGCGGACAGGTACCGCTCCAGCTGCAGCGACGTGATGACATTGGGAAATTTGCCATACCCCCAGATGCCGATGGGTTCGGGATTAAAGGGTTCGAACCCGGGAGCCAGAACCACGGCGCCGACGCTCAGGGTATGGACTTTCTCTAAATCCGCAAAATTGATTGCCTGTGCATCGCAAACCTTGGCACACAGACCGCAGCTCCCCGGTTTTTTCAACTGCAGGCAGGCATCAGGATCGATCTGGTATTTCAACGGGACGGCTTGAGGATATTTAAGATAGATTGCCTTGCGTCTTCCCGTTGCGGCATTGTATTCGTCCTTGGTTTTTTTCGGGCATTTCTCCGTGCACAGACCGCAGGCGATGCATTTATCCACATCAACATAGCGTGGACTCTCCTTCACCGAGACGGTGAAATTCCCAGCCGAGCCTGAAATTCCCACCACTTCAGACAGCGTCATGATCCGAATATTCAGATGCCGGCCGCATTCGACCAGTTTCGGCGCAATGATGCACATGGAGCAGTCATTGGTGGGAAACGTCTTGTCCAACTGGGCCATTGTTCCGCCAATCGCTCCCGACTTTTCGATCAGGTAGACGAAATATCCCGCATCGGCAAGATCCAGCGCCGCCTGGATTCCGGTGACCCCGCCGCCGACGATCATTACCGAACCGATTTTTTTACTCTCTACCATCATCACGAATCTCCACAGCAGTTATCTTCATAGTACATCCTCCATCGTTGATTCACGGCTCGGCCCCATAGCATGTGGTGTCGCACCCTGTTCATCATTAATCAACCGAAGAATTTCTTCCCGTTCCAGGCAGAATCAACGAATCGGCAACAAGCTCCCAAAGATATTTGACCTCAACCCCGAGACTATACTCTTGATTCAAAGATTTTTTTAATTGATCCCGACAATTATGGCACGATGCAATGACGAGTTTGGCCTCGCTCTCAGACACCTGACGGGCCTTCATCCGGCCATAGTAAACCCGCTCGTCGGCAAAGGGCATGGCCCAGGCCCCACCACCGGCACCGCAGCAATAGTTGGAGCCGCGATTCGGCTCCATATCCACCATATCGGGACAGCATGCCCGGACGATGGCTCGGCCTTCCTCATAATACGCTTGCCCAAAAGCTTTCATCGATTTCCGGCCGTAGTGACAGGGATCATGATAGACGGTTTTTTTCGTGTGAATGGTATTATCAACCTTAATTTTGCCCTTGTTCAGATATTCAAGCAGCAAATCAAAAATTGTACATGTCTTGAACTCCTTCAAGGCCTCCGGATACCATCTGTTCAAACCGTAACGGGTTGCATAGTAGGCGTGTCCGCATTCGGGAAGCAGAAGCGTCTCGCAGTTCAAACGCCGCATGTTGTCGACGATTCGTCCAACCACGGTGCGCATGGATTCATCGTCTCCTGAATATAGCCCCCAGTTGACGCCCTCCCAGTTCTCCGAGGTAAGGGTCCATGATTCACCGGCGGCATAGAAGATCTTCCACCACCATTTCATCTCATCCGGCTCGGCAAAAGGCTGGCGCGAGTTGACCGTTATCATGATCCTGGCGCCATGGACATCCACCGGGGTAACAAAGCCCGGGCAGGATTCTTCGGCCAGCTCTTCGCCCAGTTCCTCTACCAGGTGCAGGAAGTCATCCTTGGGAATTCCTATATTGTTGCCCCTCTCAAGGCAGGTGACAACCCCCTTGTGAATCGGCCCGGGGACCTTGTCCCTATCCCGCCGTGAGCGGATGCGCCGCATCAGTTGAACGATCTGAATATTGGCCGGACAGACATCTTCGCATTTCGCGCACATGGTGCATTTCCAGGCCCAGTCCGATGCGATCAGATCATCTTCCAGCCCCAGAAAAGCCATCCTGACGATCTTTCTCGGGTCGAGCCCATCGACACCTGAAATAGGACAGGCACTGGCACAGGTGCCGCAGGTCAGACATTCATCCGCCCACTGGGTATCGTCATAGAGGGTTTTGAATTTTTTCCCGAGTTCGAGAACCGGCATTTCCTTTTTTTCGGCTTCCAGGGACTTTACAGTGGTCAGATCGACATTACTGTCGGGCCGTATCAAAGGTTCGCGACCAAATTTCTCGCAAAGTATCTGATAGTCCTCGAACTTCATGAGATATTTACGTCCGGGACCTTCCTGAGCAGGAAGCGTACCGGCATTTATCCAATTGCGAATTGTATTGCGATGGACACCAAATTCCTCCGCCATTTCGCTAACTTTGAATTCGTACATCATAAGCGTTCACCCGGGGTCTTTCCATCTACGGAAAGAATCTGTAAAATTTTCTCGCATGCCGACCCTACGGCGGCAGTCATGGGCGAAGACAATCCCGGCGATATCTCATCCGGGAGGGATTCGACCTGCGCGGCCAGAACCTCGACCTTCATCCCCGTATGCTCTTGCAGCTCCAGAAGAAGATTGATGGAAGGAAACTGATGGAGCGAAAAGTCGTGGATTTTCTTTGTTGGGATCGACGAGATGTCGATGGGGAAGACCTCTCCCGGCTTTCGTTCGGGAAAATCGACGGCATCGAGGATGATCAGCCTCTCCGGCCGACACTCAGGGGAGAGAAGATAATCAAACAGATACTCTCTAACACCGGTACCCACATCGACAAGTACAACTTTATCCGGCAGGATACAGCTCGCTTTCAGCTCCGCGATAACTGCGGGGCCGAAGCCGTCGTCTCCCATTATTTCATTGCCGCATCCAAAAATAACAGTGGAGTGTTTACCTAGCACCATTGTGCAAACTATGCCTCAAGTATACATTGAGGACATAAGTACCACAAGGTCTACCAATAATCAAGAAGATCTTCGCACAAATATTGCGTCACTATGCAAATTGTGCAAAGCAAGAGAGAAAGAAGAACAAACGTATATAGGCTTAGATACAGGAATTATACAACATATTCCGGATCTACGGGAAGGGCGGAGTCGTCAATATCCATTCGGATTTTTCATCTGCCATCGCCAGGCATCCTCACACATCTCTTTCAATCCACGCTCCGCCTGCCAGTTCAGTTCACACCGGGCTTTTGACGGGTCGGCATAACAGGCGGCGATATCACCGGGACGTCTGGCAGCAATCCGATACGGAATCTCTCTTCCCGAGGCTTCGGCAAAGGCCGCCACCATCTCCAAAACACTATATCCCTGCCCCGTCCCTAAATTATAGACAAACACGCCGGCATTTTTAGAAACCTTTTCTATCGCCCGGACGTGCCCCAGCGACAAATCCACGACATGGATATAATCGCGAACACCGGTGCCGTCCTTGGTTGGATAATCATCGCCGAAAACCGACAAAATCTCGAGCTTACCAACCGCGACCTGAGAGACATACGGCAATAAGTTGTTTGGAATTCCACTGGGATCTTCGCCGATCAAACCGCTTTTATGAGCTCCCACCGGATTGAAATATCTAAGCAATGTGATGCTCCATTCCGGATCGGCAACGGCGAGATCCCGTAGAATCTGCTCGATCATTAATTTGGTATGCCCATAAGGATTGGTGCAGGAGAGCGGGAAATCTTCGGTGATGGGAACCGTATGCGGGTCACCGTAAACCGTAGCCGACGAGCTGAAGACGATGCTTTTGACACAGTGTTTTGCCATTACATCGCAGAGAATCAACGTCCCTGTTATATTATTGTTGTAATAGGCGAGCGGTTTCCGCACCGACTCACCCACCGCCTTCAACCCTGCAAAATGGATCACCGCATCAAAACGATCACAGGAGGAGAACACTGCCTCCAGCCCAGCTTTATCCAATAGGTCCACTTTATGAAAGTCAACCGCTTTCTCTGTCAAACGGCCGACCCTCTGCAGAGACTCTTCCTTAGCGTTGCTCAAGTTGTCAACCACGGTTACCCGATGTCCAGCCTGCAGAAGCTCAAGACAGGTATGACTGCCGATATATCCGGCCCCGCCGGTTACAAGAATATGCATGTTTTTCCTTTAATGGCGTTCTGATTGCTCTGAGAAGTATGCAATTGTTTCATCAAAAATAGTTGTATTTTTATTTTTCATCAACAGCTATCCGGTCTTTCTGAAAACCGAAGCGTATTTTTAATGGATACATTGAAAATACAAGATCGGAATGGATAAAGTTTACTTGGTGATTACATTGAAAAAGGGTATACTGGAACGTCATGAATCAACCCCCACCTTTACAGCAGAATAAATTCAGCCGAAATGAGGAAAGACTGATGCCCTATGTAAGCATCCGCGTGGCCGGAAAACTTTCGAAAGAACAGAAACAGAATATCAGCAAAGGCGTCACCGATGTCATTGCCAAAGAGGCCAACAAACCCCCTGAGGCCATATTGATCTTCATAGACGAGGTGCCTCACGAGAACATCGCCAAAGCCGGCAATCTTCTCCAGCCGCCCAAATAGCCTTGTCGAGCTCAGCCCGACAAAGAATTCGGGAACTTCGGGATATTCTTCGGGAACACGCTCACCGCTATTATGTTCTGGACGATCCGGCGATCTCGGACGGAGAATACGACCGGCTTTTCCGTGAGCTGCTCGATCTCGAAGAGCAGTTCCCGGAACTGGTTACGGAAGACTCTCCCACACGAAGAGTCGGTGGCGCAACGCTGGATAAATTTCTTCAGGTTGAACATCGCAGCCCGATGCTCAGCCTAGAAAATGCATTCAGCGAAGAAGATTTGTTCGCCTTCGAGGAAAGATTGCTTCGTTTTCTGAACAGAACTGACCCGCCCCCCTACGTCGCCGAACCTAAACTCGATGGGCTGGCGGTGGAGATAGTGTACCAGGATGGACTCATGGCACAGGGGGCCACCCGAGGCGACGGCGTCACAGGCGAAGATATCACCTCCCAACTGCGAACGATCTCCTCCATTCCGCTCAGGCTGCGAGGTTCCGTAGAAGGGCTTCTTGAAGTGCGCGGCGAAGTGTTTATGAGCAAAGAAGGATTTAAGCGGCTGAACGAGGAACAGGCTCAGGCCGGCAAACCCATATTTGCCAATCCCCGCAATGCGGCCGCCGGATCGTTGAGACAACTTGACCCGGGCATTACCGCCTCGAGGCCGCTCAGGTTCTTTGCCTATGGGGTCTCCGATCCGCCCGCGACCGGCTGCTCAGGCCAATTCGATCTGCTTCGCCGCCTCAAGGAGCTTGGTGTGCCGACCAACGACCTGACCCGCAAGTGCGCTACAATCCAGGATGTTCTCGTCTGTTTCAAAGACCTTTCCGATAAGCGCCATGACCTCGGGTATGAAATTGACGGAATGGTGGTTAAAGTCGATCCCTTCGATATACAGGACCGGCTTGGGAGCAAGGCGCGAGCTCCTCGCTGGGCCATCGCCTGGAAATTCCCTGCGACCCAGGCAACGACAAAACTTCTCGCTGTGGAGTTCCAGGTAGGGCGAACCGGTGCCGTGACGCCGGTTGCCATTCTGGCCCCCGTCAATGTAGGCGGCGTCACTGTCGGCCGGGCAACCCTTCATAACCGCGACGAGCTGGAACGCAAGGATCTGCGCTTGGGGGATACGGTTCTCATCCAACGAGCCGGGGATGTCATTCCGGAAGTCATCAAACCGATTTCCGACAATCGCGACGGAACCGAGAAACCCATTGCCATGCCGACGAATTGCCCCGCGTGCGGCCATCTTCTTGACAGACCGGAAGGAGAGGCCGTCACCCGGTGCTTCAATCCCCTATGTCCCGCTCAACGGATACGGGCATTGATCCATTTTACATCCAAGGCAGGGCTTGATATCGAAGGTCTCGGCAAAAAAATCATGGACCAGCTTTTCGACCTGGGTATAATCAAAGAAATTCCCGATATCTTCATGCTGACATCCGAAAAATTGACACACCTGGAAGGCTGGGGGGAAAAATCGGCGCAAAACGTCATTGCGGCGATCAATGCAAAGAAAAATCCGCCTCTAAGCAGGTTCTTGGCAGCCTTGGGGATTCGCTTTGTCGGTGAAGTAACGGCATCGCTTTTAGAGGAGAGGTTCGCCACCATTGACTGTCTTTTATCGGCAAGCAGCGAAGATCTCATGGAAATCGACGGCATCGGCAACCAGGCAGCAAGCAGTATTGTCGACTATTTTTCCGACCCTGCAACCCAAGACATGCTGACACGGATGAAGGAGCTGGGAGTTACCCCTGCAGTTGCCGGAAAAAGAACGCAGGATCTGCCTCTTTCAGGTCTCACCTTCCTGTTCACCGGAACACTGACAACCCTGTCCCGGGACGAAGCCAAGATGCTGGTGAAGGCAGGCGGAGGCCAAATTGCCACCACCGTCAGCAACAAACTGACCCATCTCGTCACCGGCGAGAAACCGGGCTCCAAATTGAAAAAGGCACAAGACCTGGGTAAAACCATCATCTCGGAAGAAGAATTTCTCAAACTTTTAAACCGGTGATTGCATGCTCAAGGTACTGATCGTAGAGAACAATCCGACCCTCACCAAACTGCTCTCCCACTTTTTTACGGTTGAAGGGTGTGAAGTCCTTCTCGCCCAGGACGGTCTGCAGGCAATGATTGCAATGGAAAATCTTATTCCCGATATCATCTTTTGCGACATCGTCATGCCGAAGATCAGCGGCGATCAGCTCTGCCGGATTATTCGAACCAACCCGGAATTAAAAGACATCTTTATCGTTATCTATTCCTCCATCGCCATTGAGGACCAATCCCATATTTTTGACCTTGACGCCGATCTCTATATAGTCAAAGGACCGTCGGCTACCGTGCAGAAACATATCCGACGTGCCATCGAACAGTTTCACAGCGGAAAACGCCGGGATCATGTATTGCATGGGGTCGAAGGACTTCACTCAAGAACCATCACAAAGGAACTTCTCGTCTCCAAACACCACCACCACGCAATCTTCGAAAACCTGGTCGAGGCGGTCATCGAAATGGACGACAGCGGCCGCATCGTTCAGGCAAACAGGGCAGCCCAGAATTTGCTTGGACTTGATCTATCGGGCCTTGCAGCAACTCGCCTGACAGATTACCTCGCACTCGCCGGACCGGAATATTTCCAAGTCGAATCCTGGTTTGCAAACATCAACGACCCTGATACCGCAAACTTTTACTCGTGCTACGAAAATCCTTTGCTGATCGGAAAGCACAAGGTGCTTCTCAAGCTTTTGAAGGTTCCCGAGGATAATGGCTTCTTCCTCATCGCCATTCTGCAGGATATCACGTCAATAAAGGAAACGGAAGGCAAGCTCGCCTTAACCCTCAATGAGTTCAATGCCGTGATGGACGCCATCGACTACGGTGTCCTTTTTATGGATTCCGAGCAGAATGTCCTGATCGCCAACCATGCCTACCGTAAGATGTGGGGGTTTCCGGATGAGATGTTTGCCAATAAGCCGACCTTTCGGGACATGATCAATTTCAACCGCCACAACAACTTCTACGATGTTCCGGAAGAGGAGTTTGACGCCTACATTGCCAAGCGGGAAATGGAAGTCAAAAGAGGCGGACACGGCCCTGAAGAATTCCGCCGCAAGGACGGAACCGTCTACCAGTATCAATGCGTCGTCCTACCGGATGACGACAGAATGCTGACCTATTTTGACATCACCAAGCACAAAAATACGGAAGCGGAACTTGCCAAGGTTGTGGAAAAAGTCTCCGACTTGGCCAATCGAGACGTGCTCACCGGCCTGCCCAACCTGAGATTGTTTCAGGAACGTTTCGGCAGCACCTTGTCGATTTCCAAGCGAAAAGGATGGATGGCGGCCATCATGTTCGTCGATCTTGACGGTTTTAAAAAAGTCAATGACTCGTTCGGCCACGAAGCAGGCGACAGGATCCTGAAAAGAGTGGCCCGACGGCTTCGCCAAGCCGTCAGAACATCGGATACCGTAGCCCGCATCGGCGGTGACGAATTCCTGGTTATCCAGACCGAGGTGACAGACAAGGCCGCCGCCGCCTGTGTCGCCGAAAAAATTGTCGAAAAACTGTCAGCCCCATTCGATCTGGACGGCACCTTGATTACCATCGGCGCAAGCATCGGCATTGCGATCTATCCCACCGATGGAGATACCAGCAGGGAATTGATCAAAAAAGCAGACAATGCCATGTACAGGACGAAAGCCCTTGGAAAACAGAGCTATAGCTTTGCGACGGAATGATCAGGATTTATCCATGCGGGGTGCTATGGCCGCCGAGGGCAATGCATAATGAAAACGGGATGAAATAAGCCGGAGCAACCCCGGCCACGGAGTCACTCCTCCTGTTTCTTCTTCTCGAGTTCATCCCAGCGTGCGTAAAGGGCATCGATCCGCTCCTGGACCTGCTGCACCTCCTCCCAGCACTCATGCAAAAGACCTGGATCGGCCACGGTCTCGGGAGACTCCATCTTTTCCTGTAGCGTTTCAAGATCGTTTTCAGCGGCCAGAATCTTTTCCTCCATCTGATCATATTCCCGCTGATCGATATAGGTCAACCGGCCGCTTTTCTTTTTGGCAACCGGTTGCGGCGGCGATGGATCTTTTTCACTTGCCTCTTGGATAATCTCTTTTTTCGATCGTTCCTGCATGTAAGACAACCACTGCTCGTAATCGGCGAAATACAACGTTCCGCCGGCACCGTCAAAACCGATCAGCTGATCGCAGACACGATCGAGAAGAAATCGGTCATGGGTGACCAGAACGATGGCCCCGGGAAATTCAAACAGGCTTTCCTCCAAGACGTCCAAAGAAGGGATGTCGAGATCGTTGGTCGGTTCGTCCAACAGGAGGATATCCGCAGGCTGCCGCATCAAGCCGGCGATGTAAATCCGAGCCCGCTCGCCTCCGGACAGCTGCCCCACGGGAGTTTCCAGTTGATCGACCCGAAACAAAAAACGTTTCGCCCATGAGACCACATGAACCGAGATGCCCCTGAACACCACGGAATCTCCTTCAGGCGCAAGCGCCCTGCGCAGCGTCACGCCCGGATCGATATCCTCACGCCGTTGATCGAAATGCACTATTTTGACATTTTCAGCGACCTTGATGGATCCAGCGTCGGCAACAGGCCCGTCGGTCCCCGTTCCTGCGGCAAGGAGTCTCATCAGAGTGGACTTCCCGCAGCCGTTGCGCCCCAACAATCCCAATCTCGTTCCTGGGGAAAGGAGAATGTCAAGACCTGCAAAAAGTGCTTTATCTCCATAGCTTTTACCGATTCCATGGGCATCAAGAAGCTTTTTGGTCTTGCGCTTGGTTGCTTCAAAATCGATCCGGACGTTCGTTCGCACACGGTTTCGTGCTTTGACCTGCGAAAGCTCATCCTGCAATCTGTGAGCTTCCTCAATCCGGTAGCGCGCCTTGGTCGCTCTCGCCTTTGGTCCGCGCCTGAGCCATTCGGTTTCCCGGCGGACCTTATTGTGAAGGCGCTCCTCATCCTGGGCCTGTTGATCCAGGAATTTTTCCCTCACCTCGAGAAAATCACTGTATCGTCCCTTCACTTGAAAAGACCCTTGCGGATACATGGAGGAGAGTTCGACAATCCGGTTGGTGCAATTTTCAAGAAACCTCCTATCGTGGCTGACCAAGATGAAGGCGGAGGGATTTTCAGGGAAATTTCCCGACAACATATTCTCAAGCCAGAGGATGCCTTCGATATCCAGATGATTGGTCGGCTCATCCATTATCAACAGATCGGGTTGTATGAGAAGGGCACGACAGATGGCAAGACGTTTACGCATGCCGCCCGACAATTGGCGTACAGGTATACCGTCATCGACGAATTCCGCCTTGCTGATTATTGTATGTACCCTGTTATACTTCTCAATTTCTTCCAGTTCAGTGCCGATAAGTGAAAGAAAAAGGTTGTCCGCGATCCCCTTATCCTCATCGAAGCTGTCTTCCTGGGCAAGGTAACCGACACGGGCGTGCCTGCGAACGGCTATTTCTCCGCTATCCGGTTCCTCCAACCCGCAGATGATCTTCAAAAGGGTTGACTTACCCGAACCGTTGGGGCCGATCATGCCTATCCGATCCCCGTCGTCGACAACAATATCGACATTTTGAAAAAGGGTTTGAGCACCGAAGGATTTGGTGAGAGAACGACAGAGAAGCAGATTGGACATAAGATGATATTTTTGGAGAGAAACAAAAAGTTTTTTTTATGCTTTCCGATGAATTCAACAGTGTTAGATGAGCCTTTTAGGGTTGATTATTTTCCGGGTCACTGTTATAAGACACCGATAATGAAGTAAGCACAAGACAAAGCATTGTAAAGTTTTAGCTATTTTCCAGATGTAATTCTATACAATCAATCGGGAGAAACTGCAATGACGGAACGATTCAACATTATTATCGCCAGTGAAAACGGAGAAATGCGAACCTTCGTTGTCTCAGGACGGAAACTCCTCTACACCACCGCCCTGAGTATACTGACACTTACCGTCCTGTCATTCAGTAGCCTCTTTACCGCCGGTTTCTCCCTTCAAAATACCTACCTCGTTCACAGAATGGCCGTCATCAAAAAGGAGATGCGGAAAACAAATAAAATCAATGCCGAATTTGAAACCCGGCTGGCCAAACTGACCCGGGACCACGAAGACGAAGTCGCCCAACTCAAAGCAAAAAATGAACAACTGGTTACCAACCTTCAGCTGAAGAGCAGCCATCTGATAGCCGACCTTAAGATGCAGAATCTTCAACAGGAAGCGGCTTTCAAGGAGGAAAAGGAACAACTCATGTCCAACGCGGTGAGCGAACTCCGGGAACGAAGCGAACTCATAGCAAATGTCATGAGCCATATAGGCGTCAAACTCAAGAAATTCAAACGCAGCGATCCTTCCTCCAACAGCGGTGGCCCTTTCATCGCCATCGAAGACAACCGATACAATCAACTCCTCTACAAAGCAGATCAATACCTCAAAACACTTCGAACACTCCCCTTGGGCCAACCACTTCGCGGAGAGATCAATTCACCCTACGGTGCACGAATCGATCCCATTACCCATACAGCCGCCTTCCATCCTGGGCTTGATATTGCCGGGTATATCGGCGAGAAGGTCCGCGCCACCGCTGATGGGACTGTTGTCATGGCTGAAACAAACGGCGGTTACGGAAAATACATCCAGATCGACCACGGTAATGGGTATTCCACGGGATACGGCCACCTCAGCAGGTTCCGCGTGGACAAAGGAGAACACGTCTCGAGAGGGCAAGTAATCGGCTACGTCGGCAATACAGGCCGGTCTACCGGACCTCATCTGCATTATGAAATAACCGTACACAATAAGACGATCGATCCCTATAAATTTCTCAAAATCGCCGATATCTCACGTAAATTTGTTGCCAAAAAGGAGAAGTAAAAACGATGAGCATCTTCGGGAAAAAAGACGGCTCCCTGGAGAAAGAGCTTCAAAAAGCGGAAGGCGAGGCCATTTCTTCAATCATCGATAGAAGCATGGTAATCACCGGCGAGATCTCCTTCAAAGGCAAGGCCATGATTGATGGTACAGTCAACGGAAATGTCAGCGGCGAACATCTCATCCTCAGCAAATCCGGCAAAGTGACCGGAGATATCAACGTCACGAGTTTTACATGCCATGGCGAACTGAAAGGGAACGTTAAAGCCACCGTCGTGGTAGCCAGAAAAGAATGTGCAGTCAGGGGAAAACTCGAAGCCGGCAGTCTCACCGTAGAGCCTGGCGCATTGTTGGATGGCGAGATTAGAGCAAGCACCCAAGAACTTCGTTTTGTAGAACAGGAAAGTAAACAACAGAGCAATGCACCTTCATCTGTAAGCAAAAAGAATACGACGGACAAATAGGCCCATCGCATTCGCTAGCGATAAACAAAGGTCTCACGTATGTCTACCAATACCGAACCCAATGTCGCCAATCGGTTGACATGCCCATTTTGTGGTAACGATACTCATTTTTTTCAAATAGCCGAAGACGCAATCATCACAACACATTTCAAGCAGAACTCGGACGGAAGTTTCACCCAGGAAGAGAATGAATCGCAGGTCTTCGGGGAAATAAAGCTTTTTTGCGGAAATTGCGAAGAAGAACTCCCGGACTTCCTTGACCGTTTTACCGAAATGGTATTTTAAATTGAGAGTGGTTCCACGAGTTATCAGAGATAACGAGACGCTGATAAAGAACCTGGGTCAATTACAAGCAGACGATATCGTTTGTTGCAGACTCCGCCTACGATCACAAGAAGAGCATATTTTAATCGATCTCATGGAGCGTGGAGTTAGGCTTTTTCCCTCAGCCACCTCTCAGCTTGCCAGCAGGTCGAAGGTCTTTCAGGCCAGAATTTTTCAGGAGTTTATGATTCCAGGCACCTTCTGCGTGTACGATGTCCACGGACTGCTTGATGCCATCTCCCTCTACCACAAACACCAGACGGAAGGTGTAGTTTTAAAGCACGACAGGAAGCATGGCGGTCTGGGTATTCATCTCTTCAAGGAACCGGAAGATATTTTCAATCTCTGCGCCAATAACGTCATCGGCTTCCCTTTTGTTTTGCAACCATTCCTCGGCAACAGCCGTGATGTTCGGGTGGTCATCCTCGATGACTACCTCGAGGCCTATCAACGGTTCAACCCTGACAACTTCAGGAAAAACCTCCACTGCGGAGGAGAGGCTCGTACCTGGAAGCTCTCAGAGAAACAAGAAGTTTTTTGCCGAGCAGTCATGGATCGGGGGGGATTCCCCTATGCCCACATCGATTTGCTGTTGGCTTCTGACGAAACGATTTACCTTAACGAGATCAACCTGCGCGGAGGAATCCGTGGTGCAGCTATCACACCCCAGAACTACAGAAAAAAAATAGAGAGTCTGAACGAAAAGGCTCTTGAGCAAATCTTGAGTTAGGCCCGACTTCTCGGGCGGGGACTGCCATCTCCAGGAAAGGGGGGGGAGAGGAAACGTTTATAAAAAAAAGAGGAAGAAGCCCACAGCGGACCCTTCCCCTTTTCAGTCAGTCAAAGTCGTTAATTGAAAAACTCTTTATACGCAACCGGTCGGTTTCGGAAGACCTGCCATTTTACAGGCTCCTTTTCCTGGTCCGGACGGGAACAGCTCATAGATTCTTTTCAGCGGGAAACCGGTGGTTTTGGAAAGAATACGTACCATCGGTGCAATACCGTTTTTCTTGTAGTACTCTTGGAGAGCGTCAATTACTTTATGGTGCTCGTCGGTCAATTCTGCGATACCTTCAATGCCCTTTACATAATCAACCCAATCGTCATTGAACTCTTCCATCCCTTTGAGCAGGAAACCATCTTCATCTACCTGAAAGCTGGATCCATTGTGTTCGAGCGTCGGCATTTCATACCTCCTTGAAAAAATATAATTTTATGGCTTTCACCGTTCTTAAGTCAAGCTATAAACTAATTAGGCATACTTACTACAGGAAAACGCGTTTGTCAAGTGAATGACGAATCATTTTCCCCCCTTTAGCAGCATGACAGTTACTGACTCAATCACACAATTTACTTAACAAAATCATAACAAACTTTTATAAGGAGGACGATTATTACCCATTTTTTCTCAAAATGCAATCAAAAGTGCAAACTCGATTTCGCCGCACTTTGAGAGCCTTGAACCAGACTGTTTTCGAAGGACAAATCACGGTTTTTTCTTGCACGGAAAGAAGAGAAAGGGTAAATCCATCAACTATTATTATCATATACTATAGAGCCGGAACCTTTTTCCCCCTTTTTCCGGACCTTCAGATTACTTTGAAATCCTCTACAAAGTGTACGTTCATGTTACAAATACTTCGCAACAAAGCTCAGTCGACCATAATGCAGGCAGTTGTTGTCATCATTGCTTTAGTTTTCATTTTCTGGGGCGTTGGGACGCAACTCATGAACAGAAATCATTCGGCCATCACCATTAACGGCGAAGAAATTTCATTCCAGCAATACCAGCGGGCTTACGATCAGGCACAAACCCAACTCAGAGATCGGTTTAATGGAGCGGTTCCTCCCGGATTTGCTGAAAAGATCGGCCTCAAACAACAGGTGATCAACCGGTTTGTTCGAGAAGCGCTTTTTAGGCAAGGTGGCGAGAAAATGGGGCTTATCGTCAGTCCGGCAGAAATTCAGGATGAGATATTGAAAATGCCGCAGTTCGAGGATAACGGTTCCTTCAATGCGCAGAAATACAAATTGCTTCTTGCCAGAAACGGATATACCGCGCACAATTTTGAAGATTCACTGCGGTTTGACATGATCTCGCAAAAAACAATTTCTAAAATCGAAGGATTCGCCACCATCGTGACGGACCAGGAGATCAAGGATCTGTATGATCTGGAAAGGGAGAGCGTATCCGTCTCTTTTGTGAAAATATCACCTGCGGCATTCGACAGCAAGGTAACAGTTAACGACAAAGACTTGGCATCATGGTTCGAGACGGTCAAAGACAACTATAAAACCCAGCCTCAACTCCAGCTTCAATATCTCCTTTTTGATTTTGACTCGATTGCAAAGGGAATTACTCCGGATGAAAACTCGATTAAAAACTATTATAGTCAACATATCGACAAATTCACTACTCCTGAGCAAAGACGGGCTCGACATATACTCTTCAAGGTGGATCAGGACAGCCCTGAAAAAGAGGCACAGGCCCAGTTAAAAAAGGCCGAGGAGGTATTGAAACTTGCAAAATCAGGGAAAGATTTTGCAAAACTTGCTGAAAAGTATTCGGAAGGCCCTTCAGCGAAATCGGGCGGGGAGCTTGGCTATTTTCAGAAAGGCCAGATGGTAAAACCTTTTGACAAAGCTGTCTTTTCCATGAAACCGGGCGAGATAAGCGATATCGTACGCACTTCCTTCGGATACCATATCATCAAACTCGAGGACATAAAACCTGCCGTCGTCAAACCGCTTGCCGACGTACGCAATGAAATAGTCAAAGATCTCCAAGAATCTCAAGCCAAAGCCAAGGCCTTTGAGCTGGCGAATGATTGCTATGAAGGAATCATTGGAGCCGGAAGTCTCCAGGCATACATTCAAAAACATCCAGGAACATCCGTTACCGAAACAGGCTTTTTTTCCCGGAATTCTCCTCCTGCCGCCATCAAGGACGATTCGAAGCTACTTGATGCCGCGTTTGCTTTGAAACAAGGGGAGTTAAGTTCT
Source organism: Desulfocapsaceae bacterium (assembly GCA_046705065.1). Lineage (GTDB taxonomy): Bacteria > Desulfobacterota > Desulfobulbia > Desulfobulbales > Desulfocapsaceae > CAWGGS01. The sequence goes on along the minus strand of JBJKQT010000152.1, from coordinate 1,339 downwards.
CTTGTCGACACCAGCAAGGGATATGCCATTCTCCTTGCAAAGAATATAAAGCCACCCGAGATTCCCGCTCTTGCCGAGATCAAAGATCGGGTAACGAAAGATTTTATAGCAGCTAAGGCCTCCGAGATGGCCCGGAAGGAAGCCGATGACATTTTGGCGAAGGCCAAAACCGGGGGCAACCTTGAACAGCTTGCCAAAGAGGCAGGGGTGACAACGCAGTCATCCGGATTGTTATCAAAGACCCAACCGGATCGAAAATCACCATTCCCGCCCTCTCTCGTAAACGACATCTTCCAGCTTTCGGCAAAATCGCCCTATCCTGCTAAAGTAGGCCAGGTTGGAAAAGATTTCTACATCTATAAATTTGCCGAACGAATGGTACCCAAGATGGATTTAAGCGATTCCGAGCGCGCGCAATACAAAGACGCCCTGCTGCGGCTAAAACAGCAGGAAATTGTAAATTCATGGCTGGAAAACCAGCAAAAACATGCTGTGGTTACAACGTACAAGGGACTCTGATAAGTGGTCCCTTCGCCCTGGTTCCACTACTCGTGGGATAAGCGCCTTTTTCGCATCCTGCTGTTATTTGCGCCCCTGCGTCAGTAGTTTTCCGGGCATATGCCCTGGCAGGAGACTTTACTCAGCAAAATAAGTACTTAAAGTCTCCTCAATGCGGCTTGTGGGTGGTCAGTTGAGGGTTCTTCCTTCTTTTCCCACTCAACTCGCGCTTCCTTTCCTCTTCCCTCTTTAATGTATTGTTGGCCAAGATCCGCCGGATTCCTTCGTGCGACAATTGCACATTATGCTTCTGTTTGAGCTTGCCTACAATATCTCTGTATGACCAGCGGTCGGCTCGCAACTTACTTATCTCTCGTATGATTTGTTGTTGTTTGAGATTTTGGACCAGATATTCGCCATCGACCTCCCAGCCGAACGGCACCGGTCCGCCCAGATATTTCCCCTCTCTTTTCTGATGCCTTTTGGTGGCTTTGATCGACTCTCCATGTTTGCTGCTCTCACAGGTGGCCAGTGCCGACAAAAGAGAGAAAATCAAAGAGGAAGAGCCTTCGGACACGACCAGCTTCCGTTCGGATTCCAAAGAAATATTTTCTTTCAAATCAATGCAATACAAAGAGACGGAATTCTTCCGCAGCATCTTGATCAGACGAACACCTTCTTTGGCAGAACCAAGGACCCATTCGGACTTCATTGTAATGATCGTATCTCCGGGATGCACTCCGGCAAGCAGTCTGGCTCCTTCTTTCCTTTCTTTGAACGGAGATTTCAAGGAATATCCCTGTTCGATGAAATACTCGCCCACTTCAAAACCGCTCGTTTT
>JBJKQT010000151.1:0-3273 GCA_046705065.1 Desulfocapsaceae bacterium | reverse complement strand
TATCAATGAACAGACGAGGTAGGAACATGAATAAAAAAGCCAAATATTTTGTTCGACTCCAAAAAGTTCTGACCTCCGCTTTTTTTATCCTGATAATCATCCCGACCCTGATCATCACCTGGGTCATGACGTCAAGCTCCAGAAAGGAGGCCATCGGTAAAATAGAGTTTTCCGAAACGCAGGTAGTCGAACATCGCAAGGATGTAATCGGGCTTTATTTAAAACAGCAGGAGGAGCTGCTCGGCAACCTGGTGCGATTGTTTCCCCGCGAATATTTAAAAGAACAGAAGGACCTCAACGATGTGTTCACGGCAATCAGTAAAAGCGGAGATATTGTTGATCTGCATGCCATCGATTCCTCCGGTGAACAGCTGGCTTACGTGGGACCGTATAGAAGCATCATAGCAGGAAAAAACTACAAAGATGCCCCCTGGTTCCGGGAGGTTCTGGTCAGCGGCCGCCATATCAGCGATGTCTTTAGAGGTTATCGTGGTATTCCTCATTTCGTGATTGCCGTAACGGACCCGTTAAAGACCATTGTTCTTCGGGCCACCATCAATTCGGAGATTTTCAACGGTCTTCTTCATAACGCTCAGATCGGCCCCCATGGCGATGCCTATATACTCAATCTTGCCTCTGAGTTCCAGACGCCAAGCCTGCAGGGAATAAACAAGTTGGAACCTTGGGAGAAATCGCTTCTCGAACACCACGAAGGCACCAAGCTGGCCGTCATCAACTCCTATCTTTATGCAACCACCTGGATGAAAGACGGGCAGTGGCTTTTGGTCATCAAGTCCAGGATCGAAGATTCGCTGGGGCAACACTACGAGAGTAGAAACCGTAATCTGGTGATTGTTGCGGTAACCTCTGTTGTGGCTCTTCTTGCCGCGGTTTTCATCAGTCATTTCATGGTGGTGAAAATGGAGAAGGCCGAACGGGAGAGAGGACGTTTGAATCAGCAGATGGTGCAAATGGAGAAGATGGCAACCGTCGGCCGTCTGGCGGCGGGAATCGCACACGAGATCAACAATCCGTTGCAAATGATCACCACCCAGGCAGGCTGGATCAACGAGTTGCTCGAAGAAGAGGACACCGAGCAGTCGAAAAACCGTGAGGAGTATCTCGAAGCAGTAAAGAAGATCAAATACCATGTGCACAGGGCAGGCACGGTCACCCATCGACTCCTTGGTTTTTCAAAGAAAATGGGCAGCCAGTTGCAGAATGTCAATGTGGTCGAATTAATAGAGGAGACCATCTCCTTTGTCGAAAACGAGGCCAAAAACAACAATATCGAGATCAAGAGAAAGCTTGATGCAGCAGTTCCGACCATTATCACGGATGGACCGCGCCTGCAACAGGTGGTTCTCAATATTTTGAACAACGGCATGGATGCCCTGATGCAAAACGGCTGGATCGAGATCGGGGCCAGGTGCGACGGCAGGAACATAGTTATTGAGTTTGCCGATAATGGACCGGGAATGAGCGAAGAGGTCTTAAAGCATATCTTCGACCCGTTTTTTACCACCAAAGCGCCCGGAAAAGGCACCGGTTTGGGCATGTCCATCTGCTACGACATCATGCACAAGCTCGGGGGCCACATCCACGTCGCCAACAGAAATGAAGGGGGGGCTGTTTTCACCCTGAGTCTGCCAAAAGTTGCCGTTAAACGCGATGAAACGATAACGAATTGATTGCTCAATTTTATTAACCTTGAAGGAGGATTGCCCATGGCGCTGTTCAATGTTCTTGTCGTCGACGACGAGCAGGAATTCCGGGAGATGACGGTCAAGCGTCTGAACAAAAGAAACCTCTGTTGTTACGGCGCGGAAAACGGTGAAGAAGCACTGGAGCAGGTGGAGCAAAAGGCCATCGACGTGGTGCTTCTCGATGTCAAGATGCCCGGGATGGATGGAATTATGACCCTGAGGGAAATCAAACGGATGAGACCGAACGTCGAGGTGGTGATGCTCACCGGTCATGCCTCGGTCGAATCGGGGATCGACGGGATGCGGTTGGGTGCCTTCGATTATTTAATGAAGCCCATCGAATTGGAGCCGTTGATCGAAAAACTAAAAGAAGCCTACAGCAAAAGGAAAATGCATCAAAAGAAAATCGAAACGGTCGTTTCAAACCAAATAAGGATGGAATCTTAAGTTCGTTATAAACCGGCCCGCCGTTTCTGATCCAAGGCTCCTCTCATGTCCTTATACGGTGTGATTTGGATGCGAGGTGAACTGGAAAGGTGCTCCGACCCGAAATGCAGGAGTGCAGGTGAAGACACCAGCGTGGCCAAAAACGGTTTGCCGGGAAACAGAATGGAAAACCAATTCAAAGGAGGTCCAGCAATGAGTTTATTACATGATCTTGGCCGGTTCCTGATGGCGGGGGCTAAAGCCCAGGCCAATTGGGAAATGGAGATGTCCAACAATATCTTGCGTAGTCGCAATAGACGCGTGATTCTCTGTCTGCTGCTCGTACCGATCCTCCTAGGCGGCATTGCCATCGCCGCTGGAGATAGTGGTCAATTGCCAAATGTACTCGGAGGGAAAGAGGCCTATATGCCTTCGTATTATACTTCCACCATATTTTTCGCCTCTATCTTTGTCGGCCTCTGTGCCGGACTGATCACAGGCTGTATCGGGGCGGGCGGAGGCTTTATCATCGCGCCGGCTTTGATGAGTGCGGGCGTCAAAGGTATCCTTGCGGTGGGTACCGATCTTTTTCATATTTTCGCCAAGGCGATCATGGGCAGTGTACTGCATAAAAAACTTGGGAATATCTCGATCTCTCTGGCAGTAACCTTTTTAGTCGGATCCATTGCCGGGGCTACCCTGGGAGGCATGTTGAATAGGTCTCTTTACGACCTTAACCCGGTTTTGAGCGATCTGTTCATCACCATCGTCTACGTCATTATCCTCGGCTTTCTATCTTTTTATGCCTTGATCGATTATTTCAAGGCTCGAAAAGGGGATCTGGCGTCGTCCGCACCAGGTGCAGGCGCAGCCGAGGCCATTCCTCCCATGGGGCGCAGGCTTCAGTCCGTGCATATTCCTCCCATGCTGACTTTCGATGAAGGCGTAACTCCCGGCGGCCGTAAAATTTCCGCTGTCTTCTTGGTTCTGAGCGGGTTCATCGTGGGTCTGGCCGCGGCTATTATGGGGGTCGGCGGCGGCTTTCTCACCTTCCCGATTTTCGTCTACGGGCTGGGCGTCTCTTCCATGACCACGGTGGGCACCGATATCTTTCAGATCGTCTTTACGGCCGGCTATGGCT